>CAYUJE010000108.1:0-19227 GCA_964444865.1 uncultured Pirellulaceae bacterium
GCATGGCAAAGACGATGGGGTTCATGGTAAGGCTCTCCGGATGCGTCAATTATTTGAGTGCTCACGGCCGCAATCCGCTTTGAAAGCAACTTATGTCTTAGACTAGTTCCGTCGGCGAGCCAACGCAACCATTACATTGGCCACGCAGCCTGAGGGTCGAAGTTGACCATCGTGGAAGCAGGATGCTCAGGAATAGGTAACCGCAAGCGATAGCAGGGCTCGTATTTACTGGCAGTCTTTTTGTTTAATGACGTCTCTCATCTGCGTGTACCGGGAATTCTCGATGGACTGCACGATGCGCCACCCTTCTCAAGCGAACTCCATAAGCGTGGTTAATGTTGACAGCACCAATGTGCAGAGATCTGATTCGATAGTGCACGATTTCGCGAGATAAGTGAACCCGGTAAAGTATCCTGAAACCGTCGCCCGACGATGTTAGGATTCGCTGCGACGATCATAGACGATCCAAGAAACACTCTGCACATGCTCGGAGACAACGGGTTCTCGCCAGCGACGATCTCCGCAACCATCTTGCCTGCGTTCGCTCATGGCTTTCGGGTCATCGAGCAAGCGGTGAAAATCTCAACTGTCGCTGCCCCTGCTTCGGTCCGAACAGACCGACGCGCCGTGCAAGTGTCCCACCTGCCATGACTGGAGGTAGCCGGCTCGCCCTAACTCCCGCTATCTGCAGTAGCTGGACCAGGGCTCTTCACATGCGACTCCTTTTTCCCCCGGGCCAGCCACCGGTCAAGTTGATTGGCAAACGCTTGCCGGTTTCGAGCGGTGAAGCCCGATGGACCTCGCATCACCTGTCCAGCCCCTCGCATCTCGTCGATCATATTTCGCATGGCGTGCCGCTCGCCCACATTTGCTGTGGTATAAAGCTCACCTCGTGGGTCGAGCGCCTCGGCACCTTTGGCCACGACATCGGCAGCCAAAGGAATGTCGGCCGTAATCACCAAATCGCCAGGAGATACCAACTCCACGATCCGCCGGTCGGCGATGTTCATGCCGCCGGGCACCAGGACCGAGTTGACCCATGCTGAAGGGGGAGTACGCAGACTCTGGTTGGCAACGAGCGTCACCTGGAGCTGCCCCCGCTCCGCTGCACGGTAGAGCATCTCCTTGATTTCGTACGGACAAGCGTCTGCATCCACCCAAATCTGCATCGTCACTCTCGGGTCGTGGGAATTGAAAAACGTAGTAGGCGGCACGAAACAGCCCCTTCAGATATTGTGCAATTGTTTCAGCCTAGCAGACTGACAGTCGTCGTCGAGCATGACGAAGGGGCTTCCTCCTGCATGACGAGTTTCCATAAACATGCAATTACAGTTTGTCACGACAGAATGTCCGACCTGCGGAAAGTAGAAGTTGCTCAGCTTGGTCCGTCCTGTAGTCGTTCCATCTTCCAGCCGCCCTCCCAAATGCTCCAGGAGCTTTTCTGGAGGCTTCAGAATACGGATGCCGGCTCAGGGCCCACTTTGAGTGTCCGATCCTTCTGTGGGCCTCTCCGGAGGTCAACTCGTCACGCATAAGAGCCGCGGCCACTCAAGACAATTTGACGCGGTGTCTGTGTATCGAATGTTTATGAAGTCTCGTCACGGGACCGACCGCAATCTGGATGGGCTCGAGTCGCCTTCCTCGTGCAGACAGTCCAATGGCTAAAAGGTCGCCCCTCAAAACGCCCTCTCCGACAGAACCTGCAGCCCGAGAGGGCAGAAAACCCGTGGGGGAGGCCTGCCAGAATCTAAGCACAACCCCCAGATTATTGTGACACGTTTTTCGTGTTTCTTTGGTTTGGCGAGGGACTGCCGTATTTGCTAGTCCTCGTGTTCTGTCTCGACAGCCTTGGCTAAATACACACTCGCCCCAACCTGCTCGGCGATGTAACTTAACTTCAGATTCCGCAAATTTTGAAGATGTGTGCTGGGCAAATCCTTGGGAGAATCGCCATGCGATCCACCGTCTTTCTGGTTTCATTGCTAATACCAGCCACTCTGGCCCACGCCGTCGACCTCGCCGACTTACCCGCGAATACTTTCGTCGAGATCAAGTATACGACCAATCAGTTGGCCGGTTCAGCGGAGAAGGGGACATTTGCCCGGCAGGGGTGGAACAAAGTCGTCTACGATCCCGATGGCCGGCGAGTGCTCCTTTACGACCGCTGGGTGGATAAGAAGCATGGCGGCTGGACCATCTATGGCAACTGCCTGTTCGCCTTCGACCCGGCCGCGGCGACGATGACACCCCTGAAGGTCGACAACTGGGCCAAACTGGAACCGCCGCAGGGAGGCTACCGCACGCTGGCCTTACCGGAAAACGACGCCGAGCCAACTCCCGCTCCGCGGCACGTCTACCATGCCTTTGAATACGTCCCTGAGCTGAAATCGCTATTCATTTGCAACGGTGCTAATCAAACAGTCATCGACAAATCGGGCAAGCTGGTGGGTCACGATGCCTGTGACGGCACCTGGCGGCTTGACCTGATGACCAACAAATGGGCGAAGATCGAATCCAAGGAGTGCCCGCCCAACACCCTCGACGACGCCATGGCCTGGTGCCCGAGTACGAAATCGCTGGTCTATGCGGGGACAGGTCGCCAACTCTGGATTCTCGATCCGGCGGTGGGGCAGTGGCGAAAGGCGAAGAATAGTCCACCACCGCGCAGTTGCATGGGCCAAACGATCTTCTACGACCCGACTCACAAACGGATGTTGATCGCCGGTGGTGGCACTCTTGACGCCTGGCAAAAGGGCCCGGCACCTGCTTTTCACGAGTTGTATTCATTCGATCCGCAGACGGAGTCTGTCCAGCGGCTGGCCGACGCTCCGACCACGTTGTATTCCTCGCATCTGGCCTACGATTCCAAACGCCAGCTCTTTTTTGCCGTAGCGGTGTTCAACAAGGGGGAGCAACGTTCTGGCATGTTTGCCTATGAACCGCTGAAGGACGCCTGGCGAGAGATCAAGCCGGCCGGAGAAGTCCCACCGCACAAAAGCTGGTTCGGCTGGATGCAACTCTGCTACGACTCACATCACGATTGCCTCATTGGCAAGGTCGAAGACAAGTTCTACGCCTTCCATTACGCCCCGTAGCTCCACCTGTCTGCAAAAGCTGCGGATGGCTTATGGAGGTCGACGAAAGTCAGTGAGGATGCCGCATCAACACAATTGGAGAGGTCAGTCAACAGCCGGCAGGGTAGCACCAACTAGTGTAGTGCCTCTTAAATAGCGTTACCTAATCTGATTTGCGGGGTTCCATTCTATCGAGGAGGATGAAACCCATGCGAAGAGCGCCGGTGATTGCATTGCTGGATGAGGAGCGGAAGACGTTGGAAGGCTGGTCGCGCGGACGCAGCACGCCGATGCGGCTGGTATTGCGGGCCAAGATCGTGATCGCAGCTGCAGAAGGCCTGCGGAACGAGGAGATCGCTACCGAGTTGGAAACGTCGAAGAAAACGGTTTCCCTGTGGCGAGCGAGGTTTGCCAGTGACCGCTTGGCGGGTATCGAGAAGGACGCGCCGCGTCCTGGCCGCAAGCGTCGAGCGCCTGGTAAAGCGTCTTGTCGCCTAAGAGATCAACGTACTTCCGATCATTACCTCCGAACTCCAGCACCCCTGCCTTGAGGTCCGCTGCCACTGCGAGCATTTTTCGTTCAGTGGCCTCGGCAATTTTCAAACTCTCTGCATCAGTCTCTTTGCCTTTACAGTAGAGCGCTTCATCGGCGGGACGAATCGTCGCTTCCGGGTAAGTCTGGGATGTCGCATCAACTAGCCGGATGTAGAAAAGCGGGTCGTCGTCGCCCATCGGTTCCATTTTGAATTCGGTTTCTCCCTTGCCGATGGACTTGGCAATGGCAAGCGAGAGTTTGTCCCATACAGGGCGTTCGTTGGCTTGTTCTGCGGAAATCTCGATGCGCCGCCAGATTGCCGAGATTCGGTCCCGACGTTCGTGTGCGGTCCTCTTCACCCTTCCCAGGCTGATCTTCGCTTGGATGCGTCGGCCATTTCCTCGGTCGATGAAGCCGAAATTGCGGCGGTAGTAACCGTCCGGGTCGGGCTTGAGGTCGGTCTGGCGCACGTCTGATAGTCCCCACGACGGCAGTTGGAGGCATTGTCTGATAAGCGCCACTTTACGCCCTTATCAGAAAAAATGCACGCCGCTATCAGAAGAAACAGGGCCAAATTATCAGAAGAATCGTTGTTTTTAGCAGTTTCGACCCTGAAACCGTAGCGACTCATTTTGTCGCAAACCAAGAAACAGCAAAGCCTTGCGACGAATCGCAAGGCTTTGTGAATGTGGAGGCGGCGGGAATTGAACCCGCGTCCCGCGATATTTTCACGAAAGCTTCTACGTGCGTAGCTGAGGGTTTGATTGTCGGCAAGCGGGTCGTCACTCAGCAAGACTACCCACGAGCCTATTCGGGAACTTGTTGAACCGCGGCTGTACCCGTCATGAGCCGCGGCGAACCGGAATTGGTGACCGGCTTTTGGGCCTCTCCGGTGAAAGCCCGCAGCCGGTGGCTACACTTGTTAGGCAGCCAGGACGAGATTGCTCTCGGCAACTAAAATGTGATCAGCTTTTAACGTGGCCATCTGATCAACCACGGCACGCCACTTGCGCTTCAGGCTATCCGGTCGAATCCAGTTCGCCCCCGAGTGGCTTGGGCAGCGGACGTTGTGGTCCGCCGCTTGTTTCCATCGTCTATTCTACGCCGGGACTTGCGGGGAGGATAGGGACGCGGAAAAACCCTCACTAACCCGACGCGCAAGCGAGGGAGGAGCGGCGAGTGAACCCGTTTCTCCCTCGCTTGCGCGTCGGGTTAGTGGGGAACCGGCACCCGCCCATCCAAGTACCGCCAATTCTTGATAAACGCGATCACATCCGCCATTTCCTGCGGGGGAATGTTCTTTTCGAGGCCGTCAGGCATGAGCGAGACCCCCGTCGACTTGAGCTGCTCAATCTCGCCGCGGGCGACCGTGATGACCTTGGCCCCCGGTGCCTTGAGCGTGATGGAGGTGCTCGTCTCCGACGTGAGAATCCCCGATGCCGTCGTCCCATCCGTCAGCAGCAAGTTATAGGCAACATAGTTGGCGTCAATCGCCCGGTTCGGCTGGATGATATCGGCCAGAATCTGAGCCGGCGTCTTGGTCCGGGAGTCGCTGATGTCCGGGGCGACGTTCACCCCCGTCTCGCCAACCTTATGGCAAGTCGCACAGTTCTTGGCAAAGCTCACCTGCCCCCGTTTCGCATCCCCCGTCATCTTCAGCACGCTCTGGTAATCCGCCAGCGCCTTCTTCCGGTCTTCCGGCGTCGCCGATCCAAAAATCTTCTCCGCCCGCTCGCGGATTTTGGCATCAGCATGCTTCAGCAGCCGGCCGGTTTGGACGGGGTCAAGTTCCGTCGGTTTGATGGAACCGGATTCGAGCGTGTCGAGGAGGAGGGAAATGCGCTCGGGACGCTGGAGGATGCCGTCGAGGATGGCCTGGCGGATCAGAGGTCTCGAAGAGGAGTATTTGTCGACGAGCACCTTCCATGGCTCAATCGCCGGCAAGCGAGAGAGCGACGTGATTGCGCACCTTTGAACCGCATCGTTGGTCGACGATTTAGCGAGTTCCTCGAGTGCCGAGGCATGATCGGGATAGTGCGACAGCAAGGCAACGGCATCTGAACGCAAATCAATAGGAGCAGTTTCATCGGATGCGACTTGAACGGCTCGTTCCGCAATAGTCTGATACTGCATGAGGAGTTTCGACTTGGCGTCCTCAGCCAATACGCCGCTGTCCACGAGTTTTGAATAGGTCCATCCTCGCCTTTCCATCCCTCCCAAAAAAGCATCGAAGGCTGCAATGAATTGTGGTTCCTTACGATCGTCATCAGTAGTGATGAGCTTCGCAACACCCGCAGCAATCTTTGGGTTCGCACGGAGAGCTGCCTCGGCACTTACCAGTTGCCACAGCAGTTTTGCCTCGTGATACGTTGGACTAGGAAAGTCGAATCGCCGGGCTGCACTTTTGGTCAAAACTTCCAAATAAACATCGTCGGTAACCCTGGCAATCGCCAGCCTTGTCGCTTGATGCCCCCACGGGTCTCTACAAGCTCGCACTGCAAGATCAGCAAACTCGGAAGCCGGCGCAGCAAGCTTTATGGGTACCGAAGGATTGCCCAAAGGATCTGGATTTGGGTCCCTGGGTGAACCAATTGGCTCGCCAACCAACTCCAGCAGCCGCTTGAATTCTCGCGTATTCGGATTCATGGAAAGTCCCGACCGCCGCAATGCCAGGTCGATCAATTTTTTATCCGCGCTTAGCGATTGGGCGACCGACAAAACATGAACCGCCACTAAGGCCTGTGCATTCGAATCCAAAAGCCCATGCAAATGCTCAACTACCTCCTTCGACTGCTGCTCGACCAAGATTCGTTGAGCTGTTTCCCGGTGCCATGCCCTCGGACTGCCAAGAGCCGCGACAAGTTCTTTGTCATTCGATTTAGAGAGTCGCGATTGAACCGTCGTTCTAGCCGCCTGTCGTCTCTTAGGCACAATCCGATAAATCCTCCCCCGATCGTCCCCCAGCCGTTCATCCGGGCGGTTCTTCAGCTCGTCAGGAACCCATTCCGGGTGCTCGATGACAGCGCGGTACATGTCGATGACGTAGAGAGCGCCGTCGGGGCCGAGCTCCATGCCGACGGGGCGGAACCAGGTGTCGGGGGAGGCGAGGAATTCCTTTCCTTCGTAAGCCGGCTTGCTGGTGAAGGTGGGGCCTTTGGGCTCCATAATTTCGCGGTGGATCAGGTTGCCGGTCGGGTCGCAGGTGAAGACGTTGCCGCGGAACTCAGGCGGCAGCAGGTCGCCGCGGTAGATGAAGACGCCGCAGGCGGCTGTGAATTGGCCTTCGTGGAGATTGGAGGTTGTCCAGAATTTGCTGATGGGATAGATGCGGCTGTTTTCGGCGAAGGCGGCGACGTCCTGGACTACGGAGGGAATGGCAACGGTGGGGGCCTTTTTGAGATAACGGTTTTCTATCACCACATGCTGGCAGGGATTGCGGTTGGAGCAGACGAAGCGGTTTCCCCAGTCGTCGAAGCAAAGGCCGAATTGTCCATTGCCGCTGACGGCTTCGGCTTCGCCGGTGAGTGGGTCGAAGCGGAAGTCCATGCCGGAGATGTTAATGGGAGCGTCGTCCTTCTTTTCTGACTCCTGACCCCTAATTCTCTTCAGGTGATTCACCACCATTCCTCCCCGCAGGCCGTTGGCGACGTAAATGTGATTATCGAGTGCGAATGTGGGATGATTCGCCCGGAGCTGCGAGTTGCTTTCACTGAAGCCGGTGAACCAGGTTTCGTTCACGTCGGCTTTGCCGTCGCCGTCGGTGTCCTTCATGTAGGCGACCTTGCCCGAGAGGGTGACGATCACGCCTCCCTTCCAAGGTTGCAGTCCAGTGACGAACAGCAGCTTGTCGGCAAACACCGTTGCTGTTTCAAATCGCCCGTCGCCGTCCTTGTCTTCCAAAATCTTGATCTGCGACAGCGGCTCCGCGTCCTTCTCCGTCCGCTTGCCGTCTGTTTTCTTAATCGGACCCAGCGGATAGTCCCGCATTTCCGCCACCCAGAGCCGGCCATCCTCGTCAAAACGAATCGCCACCGGGTCCACCACCTGCGGCTCCGACGCGACGAGTTCAATGGTAAGGAGCGGATCGAGCTGAAAGAGCTTGAGGGAGTCCTCTGGGGAGAGTGGACTTTTGACGTCCGCTGGCTGTGCAAGGGCCAGCCCCGTTAGGCTCAAAATGACCGCAGCGCTCAACAGGTGGATTTTGGATACAGCCATGTTTCAACTACTTTCAAGTTGCCGTCTGTGGATTCCCATTGCCTCGCGAACATGCCAAGTTATAAGCGTTTTATCAAAACCATTTTGTGCCGCAAACCAGAGTAGCGAAACGAGTTACTGCAATTTGCCTGAAAGACCTCATAACCGGCTATTGTCCGGACTTCTTCATTCACTCCCTGGGGAACCGCATCGGGTGATTCCCTGGCCCCCCAAACTACCTCTGCTGAAAAACCCCCCTGGTTTTTCAGCACCGACCCCGTCACAGGGGGCCCCATCAAAACTGAAAAACCACCCAGGTTTTTCAGCACCCCTACTACGGGAACCCCTCGAAGGAGTGTCGTTCTTGATTGGCCGTCATTTGCGTGGACCATTCCGCGCGCAGGTCGCCAACACCGTAGATGCGCGAACATGGTCATTTATTCAGTAAACAAAAGAATAGTTTTTCGCTTGGCGTGGCGGTGGGCCGCGAGCAGGCACCTTTTACCGACAATCGCTTGCGAACCTTTGCGTGTGCGGACCTGAATTCCCCGCGTGGGCGCGGGGGCTAAGCTCTGTATGCGCCCCCGGTCCATCGACGGGGTTCCCCTGGCGGACTAAAATCACCCCATGCCCGAAACCTTTATCATCATCCCCGGCCGGACCAGCAAGCAAGGGGCTGGCATCAGCGAGGGGAAGTTCCGCAAGGAATACCAGGACGAAATCACCACGCTCCTCTTCGCCCCCCAGGACTTCACCCGTCTGGGGCTGAAGACGGGGGACAAGGTTCGGGTGGCCAGCGAATGGGGCCAAATCGAAGTGGCCGTCGCCGCCGCCAAAGGGGACGAATTGCCCCCCGGCCTCCTCTTCATCGCCTACGGCGACCTCTCCAGCCGGCTGATGGGGGGTGACACCCACGGCAGTGGGATGCCGACGAGCAAGGGATTTGATGTGACGGTGGAGAAGATGGATTGACTTCCGACTGGCCGATTATCGCAGGAGTGCCGCGAACCCGGCTTGTTCAAAGTGAACATCGGTCGTCAACGCTTCCTGGAGCTTATGTTCTTTCATGACGCAAAAGCTGAGGCAATCGGTAAACGACCAGTCTTGATCCGAGTGCTTTCGATAAAAGGCGCGCAGAGCCGCAAATCGATCTTCACTCATCCATTCGATGCGGCACGCTCGCGATTCGAAGACATGCTCGAAGAGCGGCTCTACCAAAGCGGTCATGCCTCGTGCCTTTAGTAGCGTGGCCGTCTCATCGAGGACATAGTCCGTGGTCAGCAGACGCCGCTTTTCGGCCTGCGATTTTCGCAGAATCCGCGCCGCGGCGGCGTGTTTGGGGTCGCGCTCGGCGAGCAAAGCGTAAAACCCGCTGGTGTCGACGAACAGTTCACGAGCCATAAATCAGACGATCCATCTCTTGATTGGTGAGCGCTTTGGCTTCGGGACTGGCGAGAGAGGCAAGTCGATAGATCGCATCGTCGTCACGAATCTCTGGCTCGGCTATCGGCTCCAACCGTGCAATGGGCTTGCCACGGTACGTGAGCACAAAAGCCTGGCCGCGGCCAACCTGTTTCAGGATTGCTTCCGCTTCGCTGCGGAATTCGAGCATGGAAACAGTCTTCATCCCGGAATCCTCCTCTGCCGAAACGTTGAACATCAACTTCAACATTAACTCTAACGGTTGAAATAGGCTTGTCAACTTCGGCTCCTATTGATTCCCATGGAAATCCGATTCCGACAAAGAGCCTCACCGGCTAGGATAGGGGTACAGGCCGGAAGCTCCGCTTCCCGTCGCCCCTGCGGATGTGCGAGCCGAAAGGTGTCGCAGGGACGAGCTTGATTCGCACTTCCCCCTTTCATCCTTATGGTTGCGGCAACTACCAAGGCTCCTGACTCGAAATCCAACGGCAATGGCTCAGCAGACGGCAACGGCCATGCTGCTCCCGAACTCACCGTCATCAAAGACGCCACCTGCACATTCTGCGGCTGCGTGTGCGATGACATCGACCTGACGACGGATGGGCATAGGATTACGGAGGCCAAGCGGGCCTGCGTGCTGGGAAAGGCGTGGTTTCTAAACCACGATATCGAAGACCGCCCCGCCTGCCTGATTGAAGGGAAGCCGGCGAGCGTTGCCGAAGGGGTCGAGCGGGCGGCTCAGATTTTGTCGAACGCCAAGTACCCATTGGTTTATGGCCTGTCGGATACGACGACCGAATCCCAGCGGGTTGCCGTGGGCATCGCCGACTGGATTGGGGCAAGCGTCGATACCACCACCAGCGTTTGCCACGGCCCGAGTGGGATGGCGTTTCAAGGTGTCGGCGAAGTTACCTGTTCGCTCGGGGAAGTCCGCAATCGGGGCGACCTCATCATTTTCTGGGGCAGCAACCCCGCCGAGAGCCATCCGCGGCACTTCATGAAATATAGCCTGATGCCAAAGGGACAATTCGTCCCCAACGGGCGGAAGGACCGAACCTGTGTCATTGTCGATGTCCGCAAAACGAAATCCGTCAACGCGGCAGACATCTTCATTCAAATGAAGCCCAAGGGGGACTTTGAAGCTCTCTGGTGTCTGCGGGCCTTGGTGCAGGGACTGGAGCTCGACCCCGCGCAAGTGTTGGCGGACACCGGCCAACCTCTTTCCGTCTGGCAGGACCTGGCGGAGCGCATGAAGAAGTGCCGCTTTGGCGTCATTTTCTTCGGGATGGGTGTGACGATGACCCGTGGCAAGCACGCCAATAGCGAAGCTCTGCTGGCTCTCACACGAGATCTCAACAAATACACTCGCTTTGTGTGCAAGCCGAACCGGGGCCACGGGAACGTGACCGGAGCGGACAACGTGGTGACCTGGCGGACTGGCTATCCATTCGGCGTGCATCTGGGGCGCGGTTATCCGCGGTTCAATCCGGGCGAATACACTTCCTCCGATGTGCTGGCCCGCGGCGAAGCGGACGCGGCCATGATCATTGCCAGCGACCCGATGGCCAACTTCAGCCAGCCGGCCCGCGAACATCTGGCAAAAATTCCCTTTGTCGCCTTTGACCCCAAGGAGACGCCAACGACGCGAGCGGCCACGGTTGCGTTCTGCGTCGCCACTTACGGCATCAATGTCCCCGGCACGGTCTATCGCATGGATGACGTGCCGATTCCACTTCGGCCGGCGTTTGAATCGCCGTTTCCCAGCGACTTTGAGATTCTGACTGCCCTGGAGAAACGAGTGCGGGAACTCAAGGCTGGGAGCTATCGGCACACGGCGGACCGGGTGTCGCAGCGGCCGGCGTAAAGTCGATCTGGCGAGAGATAGCCGGCTACTTGACTTCTAGTTCCGCAAACCGCTTGGAGACAATCGTTCGCTGATGGCCCTCTTTTTCGGCGATCATCAGCATCGCTGCTCCCGGAGTCTCTTCCACGAGCTTCAGGCCCTTCTCGGGGCCAAGAATGCTGACCGCAGAGGCGATGCTGTCGGCATCGATGCCGCGGGGGGCGATCACACTGACGCTGCTGCGGCCTTCGATGCCGTAGCCCGTTTGCGGGTCGATGATGTGGGAGTACCGCTTGCCGTCCACGATGAGGTGCTGGCGAGAATCGCCGGAGGTGGAGACGGCTCCGTTTTTGAGCCAGATGAATCGCGTGGGGGGCTGATCCGGGTCGAGCGGAGCGAGGCCAATTTTCCAACCTATTTCTCCAGGAGGGGAATCTCCCGCGGCAATGTCCCCGCTGGCGCGAACGAGGGCCTGTGTGATGCCGAGTTCGCGAATTTTCTCCAGCGCTTCCTCGGCGGCGAAGCCCTTGGCGATTCCTCCCGCGTCCAGCCGCATGTTGGGCTTGAGGAGTTTGGCGGTATGCAGTTTCTCATCGAGCAGGAGATTCTTGTAGCCGACGGAATCGAGCGCACGCTCGATTTGTTCCTTCGTCGGCAGTTCCTTTTGGCGGCGAGCCCGTCGCCACAGTTTGGTGAGCGGCCCAATGGTGAGGTCAAACTTTCCCTCACTCATTGCAGTCAACTTTTGCGAGGCCAGCAGTACGGCCCATAAATCGTCGCTGACTTTCACCGGCATCGCCGAAGGAGAACCCTCGCTCAAGCGACTGAGTTCGCTCTCTGGGTCATAGTCACTTAGCACTTTGTCCAACTCGGCAACCCGTGCAAGCGCCGCGGTAATTGCCTTCATGGCGGCAGCTTCGTGCGGCGCGTAAAGAACCACCTCGAACTCCACCCCCATATGCACAGCACGCTGCGAGAATCGTTGCGGCACTTCCTTCGCGGAACACACCACGGCACAGCAGGTCACTAGAGAAGCGAGCAGATTCATGGCTCAGTACGAAATCTCTGTGAGACTCGCCAGAAGTGGTTGTTGCCGGGGATCAATCAGTTGCTCGAAAGAGCCGCCGAATCGGTGCTGCCATCGGCCGAGGACGACACAGCTATTTCTCAACGGGTCTCGGGCTCATCCGTGCCAGGAAGTGGGCGAGCTTCGCTGGGCCCGAGCGAAGAGTCATTGGGATCGAGCCCCGCCGCTCGGTAACCGTTGCGGTTGCGGAACGGATTGTCCTTCAGGAGGAATTTACCGCCGGGCACCAATCGCAGAAATCGGCAATGTCCGTCCTCGAAGAGCACGTTGACGCCAACTCCATCATGCACTGGGCGAGTCAAATCGCCGGGAGCGTCGGCAATCAGCGCAAAATCTTCGCGCGCTGCGAGTTTGGCGGCCATGAGGTGCCCGTCTCGCACGTAACCCATGTTGTAAGCATACGTGCCCCCCATGCGCTGCTGGCAACTCCTCAGTTCGGGACCAATGGCTTCCTCGAAATCTTCTTCCGAGGGAAACTGCAAATTGAGTCCGCATTCCGGATCCGCTACGGACGGGCAAATCAGATTCTGCCGGTCGGGAAGGAATCCAGCATTCCGCAGAGTGAAAGGAACATTTCCCGCGACTGCGAATTTTCCCTCTTCCGGAATCCAGGGATACCTGTGGTTGGGTTGAAGTTGAGCATATTCCCAAAGTGCCGCCCCAGTCTGCACCAGGCGATACTGGCAGGTCGCCCGCTGCGCTTGCAGCCGCATGTTATTAATCGAGGGGAAGAGCAACGCTCCAAACACCAGAAGCACGCAGCATGCCACGACCATGTCAATGAACGAATAGCCGCGGGTGAATTCTCCCGGTGCGGGACCGACGGGAGAGAGATGGACGGGCGAGGAAAGAGCCGCTTCGGCAACGGCGGCCTGATCCCCGTTCGCGGCGACGAAGTCGCAGACTCGGTCGGCCAGCCCTGTTGGCGGCTCAAACTCTTCGGGCTCTTCATCCATTCCCAGGCGGGAAAGCAATTCCTGAAATCGGGCCATCTCCACTCGGAGAGCCGGATTGCGATCCAGTTCTTCTTCTACCGCCCTGCGTTCGGCGGCGTCGAGCGCGCCAAGCAAGTATCCGAGAAGTTGTTCGCGGCGGGATTTCATAGCTTCTCTGGGTAGGCCAGGTTCCAAGCTTCGGTCAGTTTCGCCACCGCGGCATGCAGGCGGCTCTTCACGGTTCCCACAGGTATTTCAAGCGAATCAGCCGCTTCGCGGTATTTCATTTCCTGGAAGTACACCAGGTGAACGACTTCCTGCAAACCGGCCGGCAATTGCTTGACCGCTTCGGCCAGCCAATCCCGCCGTTCATCCGCGCTGATTTGCAGCGTGGGGGACGGCTCCTGGCTGACGAGCAGGTCGAGCAGTTTGCCCACTTCCTCACCTTCATGTCCGCTGCTGCGATCCAAGCTGACCATTTTGTGCCGACGGTTTCGCCGCTGGGCATCGATGGCCTGATGGGTCGCAATTGTGTAGAGCCAGGGACGCACGGCGCGACCCTCCTCGTACTGTTGGCATTTCAGGTGTACTTGCAGGAACGCGGCCTGGAAGGCGTCTTCCGCCATCTCCGCGTTCCCCAGGTAACGTCGCAGGTAATTGAAAAGCTCGCGCTCATAACGGTGAACCAGTTCCGAGAAAAACGTGCGGTTGCCGGTTTCCCGATAATGGAGCAAAAGTTCTTCGTCACTATACCCAGCGACCTTGCTGGAAGGCTGCTGAGCGATCTGCGGTAAGGTAGTGGTCTTCATGATTTTGTACGAAGCGAATGGAGGAGTGTTCGCGAATCGTTCCGCCTTCCTGTGGCGGCCGCCTAAAAATCGGTTTTCGCGAACGCGAACCTCCGGCACGATCATTGTAGCCGGAACTTGAGAGAAAAGCTGCAAGTGAAGACGGAATCGGAATCCTTCGTCTCGCCGAGAAACTTCCCTTGTTTCCGAATGTCGATTGACTTTCGGTCGGATTCCTCGTTAGTTTGACAGCCGAGAACCGGCGTCTTACACTCACGACACCCTTTAAGCAAAGCCCATGCCAGAACAACCATCCACCCCTGCCAAATCGATCGCATGGGTGGCGACAGGCGACGTAAATGCCTTCTTTGGCTTGATGTTAGATAACGTCGCGGATTTGCTTTTAATGGTCAGTTTGCTGACCGGCGTCTTTGTATTTCCTACAGACGTGGCAATTCGCTACATGATTCCCGGGACGGCGATCGGAGTCATGGTGGGGGACTTGCTGTTTTTTTGGCTGGCACTTCAATTGGCCAAAAAGACCGGCCGCACGGATGTGACCGCCATGCCGCTGGGGCTGGATACGCCGAGCACGTTTGGCATGGTTTTCTTTGTGCTCGGCCCGGCGTTCCTGGCAGCCAAAGCTGCTGGCATGGAGGAACATGCCGCTGCCATTCATACGTGGCACATCGGAATTTGTTCCATCTTCATCAGTGGTTTGTTCAAGTTGGCCTGCTCCGTTGGCTCGGGCTGGGTGCGGAAGTTGTTTCCGCGAGCGGGGCTTCTCGGCTCGCTGACGGCAGTCGCTTTGGTACTCATCAGCTTCCTGCCCCTTTTGGAAATGCTTCACTTGCCGCTGATTGGTTTGGTGGCACTGGCGATAATTTTGACAACGCTCATCGCCCGGGTGCCCTTGCCGTTCAAGATTCCCGGCGCGCTCGGTTCATTGCTCATTGCTGGCGGGCTCTATTACCTGATGCGCTATCTGGAAAGCAGGCAGCTTTTGCCACCATTGCTCTCCATGCCTGCCGGCCACGCGGAAATTGATCCCCGGCAAGCGCTGCTTCCCTATGAGTACTGGAGCGCGTTCCGTTTCGAATGGATCTCCGCGATGAAAGACTCGTTCCATTATTTGCCCATTGTCATTCCGTTTGCGCTCGCGACTGTCGTCGGCGGCATCGACTGCACCGAAAGCGCGGCGGCGGCTGGAGACGATTACGACACGAATACCGTGATTTTGATTGAATCACTCGCCACGATTGTCGCCAGCCTGTTCGGCGGCGTGATTCAAACGACGCCCTATATTGGTCATCCTGCCTACAAAGCGATGGGAGGGCGAGCTGCTTACACGCTGGCCACTGCCCTGTTCATCGGCTCAGCGGGACTGATTGGGTATTTTGGATACCTCTACGTCTACATTCCCAAGCCGACGGTCTTTCCGATTCTCATTTTCGTGGGACTGGAAATCACTGCCCAAAGCTTTCGAGCCACACCCAAGCGGCATTACCCAGCTGTGGCACTTGCCTGCGTTCCCGCACTGGCGGCTCTGGCGATGATTTATGTGGACAAACTGGTGCCCCTGGGAGCAAAAATCGCCGGCACACCCATGGAAGCCGAGGTCGGCACGCTCCGCATTTTGGCCAACGGGTTCATCGTCACCAGTCTTCTCTGGTCGTCTGGCCTCGCCGCACTCATCGACAGAAAACTCTTTTGGGGTGCCGCCTTTTTTCTCGCCGCGGCCCTGTTTACTGCCTTCGGCGTCATTCATTCTCCCGCTCCCGGCAGTCCGCTGTTTCTGCCTTGGATGATTGGAGAGGTCCCGGCGGGAATGGAAAAATTCATGGGATTCTATCCGAGCGAAAACTTCAAAGCCATTCTCCCCTACGTCGCCGGCTATCTGGCGGTAGGTGGAATGCTCATCCTCTGGAGCGGCTATGACCGAATGACCGGCGGCAAACCGCTCCCCGCGCCGGAAGCGGAGGAGGAATAAACATGTCTCTCTCTCGCATTCTCGAAGTCGAGGTGATGGATACCGCCGCCGAAGCCGCGGACTACAACGCGATGGACCATTCGGCGGTGAACGCGTTGTTCGCACAGGACTTATTAGCTGCCTTGGCGAGCGGGGGGCGTGAGCCTCCTGATACCAAAGAGGCGATGTTGCAAATCCTCGATCTCGGCACCGGCACCGCGCTCATCCCCATCGAACTCTGCCGCCGCACCGACCATTGTCAAGTTCTGGCCGTCGATCTAGCCGCTCACATGCTCGAGCTGGCAAGGAAAAACGTCGCCGACGCCGATCTTGCTAATCGCATCAAGCTCGAAAAGATCGACGCCAAGGCCCTCCCCTTCACCGACGGCCATTTTGACGCGGTTATCTCCAACAGCATCATTCACCACATTCCCGAGCCGATGCACTCCCTGCACGAAGCCGTGCGAGTCACGAAACCGGGCGGCGTGCTGTTCTTCCGCGATCTGCTGCGGCCGGCTGATGAGGAGACATTGTCTCACCTCGTGCAAACCTACGCCGGTAGCGAAAACGCCCATTCCCAGCAAATGTTCGACGACTCGCTCCACGCCGCGCTATCACTCAATGAAATTTGCGGTCTTGTCATCGAACTCGGCTTCCCCGCCGATTCCGTCCAACCAACCAGCGACCGCCACTGGACCTGGATTGGCAAGAAAGTGGGGTAGGCTTCCAGCCTGCCCAGGCAACTGCTGCACCACAACGTTACGGCGAACGACTTCTCTGGGCAGGCTGGAAGCCTACCCCACTTATAACCCCAGCACGTCATACATGTTGTAGAGGCCGGGCTTCTTGTTCGCCACGAATTTAGCCGCGGCGAGGGCTCCCATCGCGTAGCAATCGCGATTGCTGGCTTTGACGGAGACTTCCAGCG
The DNA here is from genome assembly GCA_964444865.1 of uncultured Pirellulaceae bacterium. Classification (GTDB taxonomy): domain Bacteria; phylum Planctomycetota; class Planctomycetia; order Pirellulales; family Pirellulaceae; genus SXOA01. The sequence goes on from CAYUJE010000108.1 coordinate 16,776, forward strand.
TTTCGCCGAGCAGGCCGAAAATGATGTTGTGCTCGCCGGCGTTGTCGCCGGTGCGGACGGCGTGGTAGCCGATCTCGTGCTGCGGACGTTTGCCGACGATTCCCTCGCGGCCGTGGGTGTGCATCGTTTGTCCCATCACACCGGAGATGATTTCGCCGAACTTCAGAGCCGTCCCGCTGGGGGAATCTTCCTTCATCCGGTGATGCCGCTCAATGATTTCAACATCCACTCCGCCGCCAGCATCTTTCAGTGCCGCCCCCGCCATCGCGACCAGCTTCATGGCCAGGTTGACGGTCAGGCTCATGCTCGGAGACCAGACAATCGGAATATGCACCGACGCTTCGGAAATCTGCTCCTTCTGCCGCTCGTTGAGGCCGGTCGTCGCCATCACCAGCGGCGTCTTATGCTCCACGCAAATGCCCAAAATCCGCTCGGCTGCTTCGGGAATCGAAAAATCGATCAAAGAATCGGCTTTGGCGTTCAAATGGGACGCCAGCGGCACATGCAGTTCCTTGATGCCACAGGCCAGGCCGGCGTCCTTGCCCAGGTCAGGATGCTGTTCATGTTCGAGCGCGGCGACAACCTTGAGCTGCGAATCGGTACTGGCCAGCGCCACCAGCCGTTTCCCCATGCGTCCGGCGGCCCCGTGAATGGCAATAGCAGTAATAGTCATGGATTCGGACTTTGATCGAAAAGTGACGGATAAGAACCGGCCTTCCAGCGTAAGAGAATCCCGCCCTTTTGTGAACGGGCCGCCTGTGTCGGATTTCCCATAACGGCTGGTTGACCTTACAATGGGCAAGTACAGAATGACTCGCTAGAAACTGCTTGATTCACTTCGGAATATGAGGCGATTTATGGCTCGTACATGCATGTCGCTGATCATGGCGGCAATGGCGCTGGTGCTCGCGGCGGACGATGTTGCGAAACCGCCAGCGGATGCCGGCCTGGAAGCCCAGAAAGGGGAGCTCGCCAAACTTCAGGGGCTGGTGGGCTCCTGGAAAGGAGTCGCTTCGCCGATTCGTGGCTCGGATAAAGGGGCCTGGATTGAGAAAGCCGACTGGGCCTGGAAATTCTCGGACAAGACTGCCTCGCTGGCGGTACAAATCGCCGATGGAAAATTCTTCTCCACAGGTGAACTGAGGCCGGGCAAGAAAGCGGGGGACTATGTACTCGCGGCGAAGTCCGGCGACGGGAAACTAACCTTTCATTATGAAGGCCAACTCGACAAGGACGAAAAACTTACCCTGCTGGCCAAGGATGCTCCGGATGGAATGCCGAAACGCATCTCGTTTCGCTTTGTCGCGGAAGGGGCCCGTCTGATTGTCCTGCTCGAAGGATCGAGCGCCATTGGCGATGGCTATGCCCGGCTTGCGGAGGTTGGCTATACCCGCAAGGGGAGCGGGTTTGGCAAGGGCTCGACCGGCCCCGAGTGCGTCGTCACCGGCGGTTACGGGAGCATGGAGGTTTCCTACAAAGGGCAGAAGTACTTTGTTTGCTGCACCGGCTGCCGCGATTACTTCAACGACAACCCCGAAGAAGTGCTGGCGGATTACAAGGCCCGCAAAGAGGCGGAGAAGCTCAAGAAGGACAAAGAGTAGTCATGGCAACGATTCGCATTGCCGCCGCGCAAATGGATATCAAGCTGACCGACTGCGCGGGAAACCTGGCGCGGATGCTGGCCAGGCTGGAGGCCGCCGCGGCGCAGGGAGCGGCGCTCGTGGTGTTTCCGGAGTGCGCCCTTCCCGGCTATTGCTTTGAGAGCCTGGAAGAGGCTCGGCCGTATGCCGAAACGATTCCCGGTCCGGCCACCGAGGCGTTTACCGCCGCCTGCCGGAAGCTCAACGTCCATGCCGTTTTTGGCCTGCTGGAAGCCGACGGCGAGCGGATTTTTAATGCTTGCGTGCTGGTTGGTCCCGGCGGCGTGGTCGGCGTTTACCGCAAAGTGCATCTCCCGTTTTTGGGAATCGACATGTTCACGACTCCTGGCGACCGCCCCTTTGCGGTGCACGAAATTCCGGTCGGGGACCAGACACTCCGCGTCGGCATGAATATCTGCTACGACGGCTCTTTTCCCGAAGCGGCTCGCGTGATGACGCTGCAAGGGGCCGACATCATTCTGCTGCCGACGAACTGGCCGCCGGGAAGCGAGTGCATGGCGGGGTGTGTGGTGAATGCTCGGGCGATGGAGAACCACATTTATTACCTGGCGGTGAATCGGGTCGGCAACGAGCGAGGTTTCCGTTTCATCGGCATGAGCAAGATCTGCGCACCAGGCGGCCATGTGCTGGCGGAGGCGGTCCAGGAGGAAGAGTGCCAGCTGTTTGCCGAGATCGATCCGGAAAAGGCCCGCGACAAGCATCAGGTGCGCGTTCCCGGCAAGCATGAAATCAACCGCGTGGCGGACAGGCGGCCGGAGATGTACGGCAAGCTGGTGGAGCCGAAGAAGTAG
>CAYUJE010000109.1:0-11245 GCA_964444865.1 uncultured Pirellulaceae bacterium
GGAGAGTCTCCTGTTTTGCCGCCGGGCAACTAATCACGGGGAAATCACGATGACTAAGGGAATACTCGGCCGCAAGGTCGGGATGACGCAGATTTATGATGAGGCTGGCAATGCCATCCCCGTCACGGTCGTAGAGGCCGGCCCTTGTCGCGTGCTCCAGGTTCGCACCCAGGAGCGCGATGGCTACGAAGCAGTGCAGCTCGGCTTTCTCGATAAGCCCCGCCGCCTCGCCAGCCGCAGTGAACGTGGTCATGTCGCCGCCCTCTCCAGCAAACGGGGCAATCGCCGCGAAGCGGCTGGTGTTGCGGCCGCTGAAAAGGCCAATTCTGAACCCAAGCGATTCATTCGCGAGCTTCGCGGTGCTGCCGGCGATTCGAAGGTCGGCCAGGACATAACCGTCGAGGCGATGGCCGATGTCAAGGCAGTTGACATTATCGGTATATCCAAGGGTCGTGGGTTCAGCGGTGCCATGAAGCGGCACAACTTCGCCGGTCAGCGGGCCTCGCACGGCGTGAAAAAAGTACACCGGCATATGGGTGGTACTGGCGCTCTGGCGGCCAACCGAGGTGGTGGTCGTATGAAGAAGGGCAAGAAGATGCCGGGTCAGTTCGGCAGCGCTCGGATCACCGTGCGTAATGTCCGCTTGGTCAAGGTCGACAAAGAAAATAATCTGCTCCTGCTGAATGGTTCGGTCCCCGGCCCGAACGGTGGTTACATCGTTATCCAGGAGACCAATAAAGTCGGCTAGTTCGTTCGTAGTAACCCGCTTCAGCGGGTTAGCTAACCGGCTAAAGCCGGTTGCTGCAAACAATCCGTCCGACCGGAATACACTGTCATGGCAAGCCTACCGATTTACAACAAGTCCGGCGTCGAAGTGGGGAAGTACGAAATCGACCCCGCCGCGATTGCCCCCAAGATCAGCAAGCAACTGCTGCATGACGTCGTGGTCATGTACCAGGCGAGTGCCCGACAGGGTACGCACAAGACCAAGGGGCGCAGTGAGGTTGCCGGCACGACGAAAAAGATGTATCGCCAAAAGGGTACGGGCAATGCCCGCGCCGGTTCCCGTCGCAGCGGCTTGCGGAGAGGCGGCGGTCACATCTTTGCCCTGACCAATCGCGACTATTCCTATCGGCTGCCGAAGAAAGCGATTCAAACTGCCACGCGGATGGCAATTGCCAAGCGGATTGCCAGCGAAGACATGGTCGTCATCGACGAGTTGTCTTTCGCCGGTCCCAAGACCAAAGAAATGGCTGCCGTGTTGAAGGCCCTCAAACTGGACGGGAAGTCCACGCTGGTCACAACGGCGGCTTTGGATCAAAACGTTTACAAGAGCGCCCGTAACATTGACCGGGTGACGGTCTCTCCGGTCGCGGACCTGAACGCCCTGGCGATTCTGGTCCCCAAGAAAATGCTCGTCACCAAGGCGGCTCTGGATGCCATCGCGGCTGCCGCACAGAAGAAGAAGTAGGAAACCCTTACCACTGCCTTCTCCCGTGGGGAGAGGGGGGATTGAAAGCCATGGCCGAGCCCACCAAGACAAAAACCGAAGCTGCTGCCGAGCCAACCGGCCGGGTGCTAGAGCCCTATCAGGTCATCCTGCGTCCGCTGGTGACGGAAAAGGGAATGCATCGGAGCACGCGAAACAACCAGTACGCATTTGAAATCAACACGCAGGCGAATAAGGACGATGTCCGCCGGGCGGTGGAAGATCTTTTCAACGTCAAGGTTGAGAAGGTCTGCACGCAGAACCGCAAGGGGAAGCATCGCCGGCATAAGTTCAAGCAAGGGATGACGAAGGCTTGGAAGAAGGCCATCGTAACGCTCAACGCCGAGCATCGGATCGACTTCTTCTAGTTCGTAGTAACCCACATAGAATCAGGACTAAAGCCCGTCAGAGCGGGTTACTACCAGCGGAAATACAATCATGGGAATTCGCCAATACAATCCGACAACTCCCGGCCGCCGTGGAGCCACCGTCAGCGATTTCAAAGAGCTGACCAAGGGCGCGAAGCCGGAGAAGTCCCTCCTGCGCCGCGTGAAAAAGAAGGGTGGCCGCAACAACCAGGGGCGGATTACCGTTCGTCACCGAGGTGGTGGGCATAAGCAGCAGTATCGAATTATCGACTTCCTTCGCAACAAAGATGGCGTGCCGGCCAAGGTCAACTCCATCCAGTACGACCCAAACCGCAACGCTCGCGTGGCCTTGCTGTTTTATGTCGATGGCGAGAAGCGGTACATCATTGCTCCCGATGGATTGCAAGTCGGCCAGACGGTCGAAAACGGTCCCGATGCTCCTCCCACGGTCGGCAATTGCATGCCGCTGGGGCGGATGCCGGTCGGTGTGCAGATTCACAATATCGAGATGCTTCCAGGCAAAGGTGCACGGCTCTGCCGCAGTGCCGGAACCGGTGCGACCTTGATGGCTCGCGAATCGGATTGGGCTCAAATCAGCTTGCCGAGCGGAGAAATTCGCCGCATTCCGATCGAGTGCCGGGCCACGATCGGCCAGGTAGGCAATTCGGACGACATGAACGTGGTGATTGGCAAGGCGGGTCGAAATCGGTGGCTCGGCATTCGGCCGACCGTCCGCGGCACTGCCATGAATCCGGTTGACCATCCCCACGGTGGTGGTGAAGGCCGGACCAAGGGTGGTCGTCACCCCGTCAGTCCTTCGGGCGTTCCTGCCAAGGGTGGCCGGACGCGAAAGCATGGCAAGCCGTCGAACTCGGCCATTGTCCGCCGCCGCAAATCGCGTCGGTATGGCCAGCTGAAAATGAAGTAATGAAACAGGTTTTTTTGAATATTGGCGAATAACGCATGAGCAGGTCCACCAAAAAAGGTCCGTACGTAGACTTCAAGGTCTTCAAGAAGGTGCAGGCTCGTTTGCAGACCGGTTCCAAGGAGCCGGTGACAACGTGGGCTCGCGCCTGCACGATTGTGCCGGAATTTGTCGGACTGACGTTCATGGTTCACAACGGCAAGATGCATGTGAAAGTATTTGTGACGGAAGATATGGTCGGCCACAAGCTTGGCGAGTTCGCCCCCACGCGGACCTTCCGCGGCCACGGCGGCAAGGCCAAAAAGGAACCCGCGAAGTAGCATGTGCGTAGCGGCCGGCTTCAGCCGGCCAGATAACCCGCTGATGCGGGTTACTACAAACTGGAGAAAATCATGGCTTTCAAAGCAATTCATAAACACGCCCGGATTAGCGCCCGCAAGGTTCGCCTGGTGGCCGATTTGATTCGCGGCAAGTTCGCCGACGAGGCTCTCGACATCCTTCGTTACCAGCCGGAGCGCGGTGCGCGGATGCTGGAGAAGGTGCTCAAGAGCGCCATCGGCAATGCCCAGGATCCGGACCAGAACCCCGGCAAGTCGATCAAGGCCGAGCAGCTTGTGATCAGCGACGTTCGGGTGGACGGCGGGCCGATGTTCAAGCGGGTTCGTCCCATGTCCCGCGGGCAGGCCTTTATGGTCCTCCGCCGGACGTCCCACATTTCCGTTCAATTGGAAGACATCAGCGAGCTGTAAAGCCCGCAGTGAACAATATTAAGCGAGCGAGTTATGGGTCAAAAAGTTAATCCGATCGGCTTCCGCGTGGGTGTCATGCGGGACTGGAAGAGCCGCTGGTATGCGAACAAACAGGAGTTTGGAACGCTGCTGGTCGAGGATGTGAAGCTGCGGAACTTTATCAAGAATCATCCGACCAAGCCTTACAAAAGCGCGGGCATTGACCGGATTGAGATTGAGCGAACTCGCGACGAAGTAAAAGTGATTTTGTATGTGGCGCGGCCTGGTTTGATCATCGGGAAGAAGGGCCAGGAGGTGGAGCTGCTCCAGGAAGAGCTGCAGAACCTGACCGGCCGCCGCGTGAATTTGAAAATTGAAGAAATCAGCCGTCCGGAGATCATGGCGCAGTTGGTGGCCGAGGAAATCGCCCAGCAGCTGGCCAAGCGATCGAGTTTCCGGCGGACGCTCAAGCGGGCCATTGAAACGACGATGGACGCGGGAGCCAAGGGAATCAAAATTCAGTTGGCGGGTCGGCTCGGTGGATCGGAAATGGCGCGGTGCGAAAAGGCAACCGCGGGTTCCCTTCCTCTGTCGACGCTGCGAGCGAAGATCGATTACGGTTTTACCGAAGCCGCTACTCCGCAGGGGAACATCGGCGTTCAAGTGTGGGTCAATCAAGGTATGTACGAGGGAGACGCTTCCAATGGCGCTGATGCCCAAGCGAGTGAAGCACCGAAAAAGCCAAAGAGGACGTATAAAAGGTAAGGCCACTCGTGGCAACCGCGTAGTCTTTGGTGATTTTGGCCTGCAAGCGATGCAAGGTGGTTGGATCAAGGCAACGACGATTGAGTCCGGGCGTATTGCTGCTCAGCAGTATGTTCGCGGCGAAGGGCGTCTGTATATCCGGATCTTCCCCCACAAGTCGGTGACGTCCCGTCCGCTGGAAACGCGAATGGGAAAAGGAAAAGGCGAGCCGGATCATTGGGTCGCCGTGGTGAAGGAAGGTACGGTCCTGTTTGAACTGGCCGGTGTTACGGAGCCGCAGGCGAAGCTGTGCTTTGCCCGCCTGGCTCACAAGATGCCGGTCCGGGTGCGGATGGTTCGCCGACGGCCGGCGTAGGTCGGGTGTTGACGAGGAAATTTGGCAAGCAAGGTGCCGGTAGGGTAAATGGCCATGAAGTTTCACGAACTAAAAGACATGAGCGACGAGCAGTTGGTGCTGGCGCTCAAGGAAACCGAGCAGACGGTATTTCGGTTGCGGATCAAATCGCAAACGGAGCCGACCAAGGCCCCGACCGAGCGGCGGAGCCTGCGGCGGACAATTGCCCGGATTAAGACGCTGCAAACCCAGCGGAGCAAGTCCAACTAGTTTATTAGCCCCAGGCGCAGGTCAGGGGAGTTTTAGAGAGATAGTTATGCCGAAACGAGTTGAAATTGGCGTAGTGACGCGGGACAAGGCCGACCAGACGCGGCGGGTGGAGATCCCGCGCATGGTCAAGCACCCGATTTACGGCAAAACGATGCGCCGCCGCACGGTGTGCTATGCCCATGATGCGGAGAACGTATCCAGGATTGGAGACACGGTGGAGATTGAGGAATCTCGCCCCGTTTCTAAGCTGAAGCGCTGGGTGCTGACGCGAGTCGTCGCCAAGGGAAAACAGCAGCCGGTGAAGGAAGCGGCGGCCACTTAGGTTTTCCAAACGAGCGAAATAGAAGAGTAACTACTCAAGAAGCGAGCAGCAGCCATGATTCAACAAGAAAGCCGAATGGCGGTGGCCGACAACACCGGTGCCAAAGAAGTGATGTGCATCAAGGTGCTCGGCGGCTCCAGCCGGCGGACGGCCGGAATTGGGGATGTGATTATTTGCAGTGTGAAGAGCGTCATCCCCGGCAGTGAAATTAAGAAGAAGGCGGTCGTGCGGGCTGTGGTGGTTCGCACCAAGAGTCCAACCCGTCGCAAGGACGGCAGCTACATCAAGTTTGATAGCAACGCCGTGGTGATTATTGACGCGGAAAATAACCCCCGCGGGACTCGCATCTTCGGGGCAGTCGCCCGCGAACTGCGTGACAGCAAATTCATGAAGATAGTGAGCCTGGCGAGCGAGGTGGTCTAATGCATCTGAAGACAAATGACATCGTGGAAGTGATCGCCGGCGACGACCGGGGCCAGCGCGGGAAGATCCTTAAGATCGACCGCGAAGAGGGGAAGGTCGTCGTGGAGGGGATGAACCGCGTTTACAAGCACGTCAAACGCAGCCAGAAGAACCCGCAAGGGGGCCGGCTGAACAAGGAAATGCCGATTCGGATTTCCAACGTGCTGCTGTTCTGCTCGCGGTGCAACAGTGCATCGCGGACCGGCAGTCGCGTGACCGAAGGGGGTGCCAAGGAGCGTTTTTGCCGCAAGTGCGGCGCGGGCCTCGGCCAGTTGTCCCCGTCCAAGACCAAACAGAAATAGTTCGTTGTAGCCCGCCTGGGGCGGGTGTGAGTCGGAGTTAAAGCGAGATGGCCAAAGAACCAAAGCCCGAAAACCCAACGCCTGAAAACGAACCTCAGGACGAAGCTGCGCCCAAGGCCGCGAAAGCGGAGAAGGCCCCCAAGGGTGACAAGCCCCAAAAGGCCCCCAAGGCGGAGAAGCAGGCCAAGGGTGACAAGCCCGCCAAGGGAGATGCCAAAGGTAAGGGGAAAAAGGGGGATGACGCCCCTGCCGTCCCCGCGCCTCCGCCGCGTTTGCAGGTCAAGTACGAAAAGGAAATCTTGCCGGCGTTGGCTGAGAAGCTCGGCCGCAAGAACCGCAACGCCCTGCCCCGACTTTTGAAGATTGTGATCAACATGGGCGTGGGTGAAGCGACCCAAGAAAAGAAATATTTGGAAACCGCGGTGGACGCGATGGGGCAGATTGCCGGCCAGAAACCGGTGCAAACCCTGTCTCGCCAGGCGGTGTCTGCATTCCGCTTGCGGGAGAACCAGCCCATCGGGTGCATGGTGACCCTTCGCAAGCAGCGGATGTATGAATTTTTGGACCGGCTGATTTCCATCGCTTTGCCGCGTGTTCGCGACTTTCGCGGCATTAACCGGAATGCGTTCGACGGAAACGGCAACTATAGCTTGGGTCTGGCGGAACAACTGGTGTTCCCGGAACTGAACCCAGACAAGTTCCTGCGGGTCCAAGGGATGAACATTGCGATTGTGATCAAGAATTCGACGAATGACGAGTCGCGGGAGTTGTTGACAATGCTCGGCATGCCGTTTCAGACGGTCGAGACTCCCGCCGGCAAAGGCAAGTAACAAGATTTTGACAAGGCAGAACCAAAGTGGCCAGTAAATCCAAGGTAGCCAAATCGAAGCTGACGCCCAAGTTCACGACGCGCCTCCGCCGTCGCTGCAAGTTGTGCGGCCGGCCCCGCGCCGTGTATCGCAAGTTCGGCATCTGCCGCATTTGCTTTAAGAATTTGGCGGACCAGGGAGCAATCCCCGGTGTTCGTCGTGCGAGTTGGTAAGGCAGGGCGTGTTGAGTAAGACAAGGCCCGTTGGTAGCCAGGAAACTAAGGTAGAGATGGCAAGCAGGTTTAGGGAAACTGAAGAATATGTTGACTGACCCCATCGCCGACATGTTGACCCGGATCCGAAATGCAGTGCGCGTGGAGCGGCAGCATGTCGATATGCCCGTTTCCAAAGTGAAACGCGGCTTGGCCGACGTGCTGAAGCGCGAAGGCTACATTTGGGACTGGTCCGAAGTGGGCGAGGGTGCCCAAAAGGTGCTCCGCCTCGAGCTCAAATACGGCCCCAATGGCGAACACGTCATTCAGCACATCAAGCGCATCAGCACGGCCGGCAAGCGGATTTATCGCAAGGCAACCGAGTTGCGCCCCGTTTTGAACGGCATGGGAATCAGCATCATCAGCACTTCCGGCGGCGTGGTCAGTGATCGTGAAGCCCGGCAGAAGAAGCTCGGTGGCGAAGTTCTGTGCGAGTTGTACTAAGTTCGAAGTAGCGAGAATCAGGTCATGTCACGTATCGGTAAAAAACCCATTCCTGTCCTCGATGGCGTCAAGGTCAACGTCAGCGGCCGCACCGTCCAGGTCGAGGGCCCCAAGGGGAAGCTGGCTTGGGAACATCATCGGGATGTGGAAGTGAAAGTGGACCCGGCTGCGAAGCTGGTGCAGGTGAATCGCCGGAATGACGAGCGGATGTCTCGCGCCTTGCACGGACTGACTCGCGCCCTGATCAGCAATATGATTACTGGCGTGAAGCAGGGTTACGAGAAGAAGCTCGAAATCGTCGGCGTCGGTTACCTGGCCGCTCTCAAAGGAAAGGTGCTGCAACTGCGAGTTGGACTTGCCAACGAATTGCAGCGGCCGATTCCCGAGGGGCTGACCGTGATCGTCCCCGATCAGACGCACATTACCATTCAGGGTTGCGACAAGCAGATGGTCGGCCAGTTCGCGGCTGAGATCCGCTCGCTCCGCAAACCAGAACCGTACAAAGGCAAGGGCGTCCGCTATGCTGGCGAGCACATCAAGCTCAAGCCCGGCAAGGCCGCGACCAAGTAACGCACCATTATTGAGGGCTGGCGGCCGCCTATTTTCGGCAGCCGCACACAGACTCGAAGGAAGAATAACGTGAACAAGAACAAACTACTCGAAAAACGTCGTCAGCGTCGGCGTTACCGTGTCCGCAAAACGCTTCGCGGCACAACGGAACGCCCCCGTCTGCAAGTGACGCGCAGCCACAAGAATGTGGCTTGCCAGGTGATTGATGATTCGGTTGGAAAAACGTTGGTTTCGGCCAGCACGCTCGACAAGGACTTGCGGGCCCAGGTGAAGTACGGTGGCAATAAGGTTGCCGCCCAGTTCATCGGCAAAGTGGTGGCGGAGCGGGCGCTCGCCGCCGGCCTCAAGACCGTTTGCTTTGACCGGGGTGAATCACGTTACCATGGACGAGTGGCCGCCTTGGCGGATGCCGCGCGAGCTGCGGGATTGTCCTTTTAGAACAACAGACAGAATTTGGGCGGCAGGCACAGCCTGCCCTATTAGGAGTTAGCAGTGGCGAACGAGTCAAAATCAGGTGGTATCGATTTCACCGTCCAGGTGAAGCGTTGCGCTGCGGTCGTCAAGGGTGGCCGCCGGTTCAGCTTTGCCGCGCTGGTCGTCTCCGGAGACGGCAAAGGAAAGGTCGGCTGCGGCTATGGGAAGGCGAACGAAGTTCCCCCGGCTGTGGAAAAGGCCACCAAGCAAGCGGTACGCAATTTCATCAGCGTTCCCTTGGTGCATGGGACCATTCCGCACACCATCACGGCCACCTTCGGCGCCGCCAAGGTGTTTCTGATGCCGGCCGATGCCGGAACCGGAGTGATTGCCGGCTCTGCCGTTCGCTCCGTTTGCCAGGCGGCTGGCATCACCGATATTATTACCAAGTGTTTGGGAACCAGAAATCAAGTGACCGTCGTTAAGGCGGCTATCAAGGCGCTTAGCCAACTCCGCACTCCCCAGGATGTGGAACGGCTGCGGGGAGTAACGCTGTCATGAGTTTGCACGAAGTCAATGAGAACGTCGAAAAGCACAAGCGTCCCCAGCGGCTAGGGCGGGGTATCGGTTCCGGCAAGGGAAAGACCTCGGGTCGTGGTCACAAGGGGCAAAAGGCTCGTGCTGGCTACAAAGCACTTCCCATTTTCCAAGGGACTGGCAGCCCGTTGGTTCGGCGGGTTCCCAAGCGAGGCTTCACGAATATTTTCGCCCTTGATATTGCGGAAATTAACGTCGGCGACCTGGAGGCAAATTTTGACGCGGGGGCTGAAGTCACCCCTGAGTCCCTCCGGGAAAAGAAGCTGCTTCGGGGTACCTATGATGAGCTCAAGGTGCTGGGGAATGGAGAATTGACCAAGAAATTGTCGGTCTCGGCTGACCGTTTCAGCGGTTCGGCACGAGAAAAGATTGAAAAAGCAGGGGGAAGTGCCACAGTGCTTCCCGGTAAAACGACCGTGGCAGCGAAGAAAGAAGCAGCGAAAGCGGCCAGAAAGGCTGCCAAGCAGGCGTCGTCGAACTAGCCGATCGCGCACGCGAGGGTGTTGCATTCGAGGATGCCGAAAAACGGCAATGTTCCTGATGGTTGGCTTCGGCGCCCTCGCTTGCGAGTCCAGTTAGTGTACCTCGCATGGCCTTGGGCCGCTGTTTTTGTTAATTTGTAGCGTCCTGCAACGATTGCAGGTTGGCTCAGCTCCTATTGGACGGGTATTTCGCCATGTGGGAAAAATTCCGCGCGATTTTCACCATTCCCGAGTTGCGGATGAAGATCATCTTCACCCTGCTGCTCCTCGCGGTGTTTCGGATTGGTTATCAGATTCCGCTCCCCGTGATCGATGAGGCTGCCATCCTGGCAAGAATGGGTTCCGGCGGGCAAAGCGACCTCTTCAGCTTTATGGAGAAGGTATCCGTTTTCAGCGCGGCTGATCTGAAGAAGGTTACGATCTTCGGCCTGGGAATCATGCCTTACATTTCGGCGTCGATTATCCTTCAGCTTCTCAGCAGCGTTTGGAAACCGCTGGAAGAGTTGCGCAAGGAGGGGGAAACGGGCCGGAAGAAGATTAACGAATACACTCGCTATCTCACGCTCCTGATGTGTTTTTTCCAGGGAGCCGCCTATCTGTCGGCGCAGATTTCCTCGGACAATACCATTCTCAACCCAGAGTTTTGCTGGGTGGAAGGGGGAATACGGCATCTGCATTGGTCCTGGTATGCCACCTCGATCATCATCATGACCTGCGGCACCATGTTCGTAATGTGGATCGGTGAGCAAATTGACGAGTTCGGTATCGGCAACGGCATCAGCCTCCTGATCATGGCCGGTATTCTGGCGCAAATGCCGAATGCCATGCAAACCTTCCTGTTCACAAAGATGAAGAAGACACTTACCGGCTTTCAGGAGCCGGGGGTGGAAACGCTGATTGTGCTGATCATCTTGTTTATCACTGTGGTAGCCTGCGTCGTCTTTATCACGCTCGGACAGCGGCAGATTCCCACTCAAAGCGCAAAGCACGTTCGGGGGCGCAGGGTTTATGGCGGCAGCCGGCAGTATCTGCCGCTGAAGCTGAACCAATCGGGAGTGATGCCGATTATTTTCGCCAGCAGTTTGCTGCTTTTGCCGGCGATGTTGTTCGGGGCGGTGGCCAATCAGTTGACCAATAACGGTTCAATCTGGTGGGGAGGCGTCTTTCACAACTTCAAAGAATTGTTTACTCGCGGCGACTCCTTTGTCTACAACGTTACCTACGTCGGACTCATTTTCTTCTTTAGCTATTTCTGGACGGCGATTACCTTTAATCCCAAGGAAATGGCGGAGAACCTCAAGGATTTCGGCACCTTTATCCCTGGCTACCGTCCCGGTAAGCGGACGGCGGATTACCTGGAAAAGGTAATGATGCGGATTACCTATGTGGGTGCCGCGTTCCTTTCCGTGGTCGCCATCGTTCCCACAATTGTCTCCAGCCTGTTGCAAGTGGACCCCAACGTCGCTAGTTTTTACGGCGGAACGGGTTTGCTGATTGCCGTCAGCGTTGCCTTTGATTTGATCCAGAAGATTGACAGCCACCTCGTGATGCGCGATTATCGTGGTCTGCTCGAGGCGTAGCTTCCCACCACCGCCCTTGACCCACCCCGCCAGCAATGTTTCTCGTGTTCATCGGTCCTCCCGGCGCGGGTAAAGGTACTCAGTCCAAGCGACTGCTCGAGTACCTGCGGAT
>CAYUJE010000109.1:11345-19189 GCA_964444865.1 uncultured Pirellulaceae bacterium
TCAAAAGCTCTATACTGAGTCGCTTTCCCTGAACTTTGGGTGATTGTCATGAAAGTGCGTACAAGCGTGCGGAAGATTTGCGAGAATTGCAAAATCGTGCGCCGCAAGGGCCGGGTTTACGTCGTTTGCACCAATGCCCGCCATAAACAGCGGCAGGGCTGACCGGGCATTGCTGCCCGCAACGGACCAGCGGTTCTAGATTCTATCAACTTCGCGCGTCAGATTGGCTTTGGAGAGAGAACATGCCTCGTTTGCTTGGTGTCGATATTCCCAACGATAAGCCCACGGTCTTTTCGTTGCGCTATCTGTACGGCGTGGGAGACAAGGTCGCGATGGAACTGTGCCACAAGGCTGGCATTGATCCGCAGAAGCATGCTCGCGATCTGGCGGAAGAAGAGCTCTCTCGCCTGGCCGTTCTGCTCGAGCGGGATTACACCGTCGAAGGCCCTCTTCGCCGCCAGGTGCAGCAGAACATCAACCGCTTGCGGGATATCAAGTGTTATCGCGGCATGCGTCATCGCTTGGGCTTGCCGGTTCGCGGCCAGCGGACCAAGACCAACGCCCGCACCCGCAAAGGCCCCAAGAAGACGGTGGCCGGCAAGAAGGGGGTCAAGGACCTCCGTTAGTCCTTGCTCATCAGTCAATAATTGGGTTTGAGGAGTTTATAAGTGTCTAAAGCAGTTGCCAAGAAAAAGAAGGTTCGCCGCAATGTCACCGCGGCCATCGCCCATGTCCGGGCGACCTTCAACAACACCACCGTGACCATCACCGATACCAAGGGTGATACGCTTTGCTGGGCCAGTGCCGGCACCAGCGGCTTTAAGGGGAGCAGAAAGTCAACTCCCTTTGCCGGGCAGTGCGCCGGGCAGCAAGCCGCCGAAAAAGCGGCTAAGTATGGGGTCAAGGAACTCGAAGTGCGAGTGAAGGGTCCCGGCTCGGGCCGCGAAAGCGCCATCACCGCCCTGCAGACCGCCGGGATGACCGTCAAGACGATTGAAGATGTCACGCCGATTCCGCACAACGGCTGTCGTCCCCCCAAGCGCCGCCGCGTTTAGTCCACCTTCGAGATTACAGCCAGAAACACAGCCCATTCGCCCGCAGGGGCACTTCGCAAGGGAGAATCAAATATGCATATTCGCTGGCGAGGATTTGAACTGCCCAACGTCGTCAATTGCGACGCGGCCACGCTCACTTCCACCTACGGAAAATTCACTGCTGAGCCCTTCGAACGCGGCTTCGGCGTCACTATCGGCAATGGCCTCCGGCGGATTCTCCTGTCCAGCCTGGAAGGGAGTGCCGTCACGCAGATCAAAATTCGCGGCGCCCAGCACGAATTTACCACCATCCCTGGCGTGCTCGAGGATGTGACCGAAATCGTGCTCAACGTGAAATCGCTGGTGGTCAAGAACCATAGCGACTCCACTCGAGTCATTACGGTCGAGAAGAACACCACGGGCCTCATCACCGGTGCCGACATTCAGACCGATTCCGATGTTGAAATCATCAACAAGAATCATGTCTTGGCGACGCTGACCGACAACGTCCCCTTCATGATGGAAATGGTTGTGGAAAATGGTCGTGGCTATGTTCCTTCCACGGAACACAGCACCGGCGATCACGAAATCGGAATTATTCCGATTGACGCCGTTTACAGCCCGGTCGTCCGCGTCCGTTATGAAATCGAAGAGACCCGCGTCGGCCAGAAAACCAACTACGACCGGCTGACGCTGGAAATCTGGACTAACGGTTCGGTGCATCCGGAAATGGCCTTGGTGGAATCCGCCAAAATCCTCCGCAAGCACCTCAACCCGTTCGTGCAGTATTCGGAGCTTGGCCCGCGCGTGCATTCCCCCAACCGGGGCGGCGTAGCCGGCCAGGATGCGATCCTGGAATCTAAGCTCAGCATGAGCCTGGCCGAACTTAAGTTGTCGGTCCGGGCCATGAACTGCCTGGAAACGGAGAACATTCACACCGTTCGGGACTTGGTCCAAAAGAGCGAGGATGTTTTGCTGGAAGTTCGCAATTTTGGCGAAACCACGCTCACAGAAGTCAAAGAAAAGCTGCACGACCTCGGGCTGTACCTGGGGATGCGCGTTCCCGCGATGCGGTAGGCTCTGAAATTAACTTCACGCCCATGCCAAGCGATGGGCGTGCCACCCCTTTAATTCACTGATCTAGATTTCGAGTTTCCCATGCGTCACCGTCGTCGTAGCCGAGTGCTCGGCCGTTCCCCCAGCCACCGCAAGGCCCTGCTCAAGAACATGGCCAGCGCTCTCATTCTGACGGAGCGCAACGCCGAGGACGAAGAGAATACCCCGAAGGTGAAGGGGCGGATCATCACCACGCTCCATAAAGCCAAGGAAGTTCGTCCCCTCGTCGAAAAGTGCATCACCATCGCCCGCAGGTCGCTTAGCGACCTGGAGAGCGCCAGCGAGCATGCGACCACTGCCAAGCGCAATACCGCCGAATGGCGGACATGGCGCGAGGGAGAAGCCTGGCGTAAGTGGGCGACCGCCATGGCACCAGCCGTGAATGCCCGGCGCCGTCTCATTCAACTGCTCGGCGATAAGCAAGCCGTGAAGATTTTGGTGGCCGATATCGCTCCCCGGTTCAAGGACCGGGACGGCGGCTATACGCGGATTGTCAAGTTGGCCAAGCCTCGGCTGGGCGATTCCGGCGCGCGGGCCATCCTGGAATTCGTTGGCGTCCGCGACCGCAAGGTCGAAAAGAGCGCTAAGCCTTCCTTCGGTGAAGAAGGTGCCGAAGAGACCAAGAGCGAAGCTGCTGCCACCTAGGCGATTGTCGCCTTTTGTTCCGGGGAAAAGGACGCCCCCATGCCGAAGGTCATTTCCGATTCACGCCAGCAGACATTGCCCGGTCTGCCAGTCCAGCCCGCCGGCTTTGACTTCACTTCCCGCATGCGGCTTTTATGCGAGGACATGCTTGGCCGCACGCCGGAACTGGCCCATGTCGACCTCGCCCGCGTCGCCATCACGTTCAGCCAGGCCCGTAAAGGAGTGAGTTGGGGGACCTATGCCTCGCTCACACCCCTCCGCTTTCAAGGGGGCTCGTTGACGACGACTCGCCGCGGAAAACAGTACCAGGTGCAACGGATCGTGGATCCCTCCGGGCAGGAGATGCTCTACCTGCTCAGTTTTTACCTTCCCCGGTTCATGAATCTGGATTTCCGCGAGAAGCTGATCACCGTCTTTCACGAACTCTGGCACATCGGTCCGCAGTTCGACGGCGATCTTCGCCGCCACGAAGGGCGCTGCTTTGCCCACACTCATTCGCAGGCCGAATACGACCGGCAGATGGGGATTTTTGCCGACCGCTGGCTGGCACTTTCTCCGGACCCAGCATTATGGAGCTTCCTGCGGCACAATTTTCAAGAGTTGCATACTGCCACGGGGCCGATTTACGGCCTGCGCGTGAGGCGGCCCAAGCTGGTGCCGGTAAGCTAATTGGTTGGCAAGTTCATGGCTTTGTGTGGGCTGGCCATCCGTTTCAACTTGCCAATCCTTGTCCGGCAGGGTAGAAGGAAGAGAAGACCCCCAGGGGAGACCAGCATGCCCGTTTATGTCTACGAAGTGATTACCGAGGACGGTTCCGACGGTGAGCAGTTCGAAATCTTTCAGAACATGGCGGACGCTCCGCTAACCAAACATCCCGACTCAGGCAAACCGGTCCGTCGTGTTTTTCTGGCCCCGGCGGTGGGCGGCAAATGGTCAGATTCCGCAATGGGCAAGTCGGTGGCCGACGATAAGAAGCTCGATAAGCTGGGCTTCACCAAGTATGTCAAAGCGGGGGACGGCTTTTACGAGAAACGGGCGGGCAAGGGGCCGGACGTGATTTCCAAGGATACTCCTTTCTCGGAGGAGTAAACACTTGGGGCACAAACAGCGATACCTGTCTCACGAAGGCTGATTCTATTTCAGACCCAGGCTGCGCTGCAGTGCGCCGCGCTGCGCTTCAATTCCCCGATCAGCCGTGATTTTGTCCCAGGCGGCGGCGGCGGCGGAGAGAGCCTCTTCTGGTCTTTGTTTGCCTTGCACGGCGTCTGACACGGCTTGATCCAGGGCGGCCAGATATTCCTGTCGGCCAGGAATACGCACACCTTGGGAGTACCTTGGCCGTTCCATCGTCTTTCGCAGGACCGCAACATACTGCTGAAGTCCTCCCTCGCGCACGCCCCCCACCCACTTGGCCACTTCGGGCTCTTGAGAGATGCGAAACATCGTGGTGTTTCGGCTGGCAGGGCTGATTTGTGCGGAAAACTCCGAACCGGACAGCCAGGCGGCCATGTTTTCCGCCGACTCCTGATAGCTGCTGGTGGCGGTTACCGAAACCATCCGCCCGCTGACGGCAAGCAGGGGGACATGGATGTCCTCGTCTGCCGTTCGCTCACCCCATTTCTTGTCGCCAAAGTCGTAGACCTCGCGGGCTCCCGGCAATTCCGCAAATCCGAGTTCGCCCATTTTTTCGGCTGGAGCCGCTCCAGGTTTAGCCGCGGCCTCGTTGGTAGTTGCCGCGGAAGGCCAGGTGATTGCCATGGCACAGCGACCCTGAACGATTTCCAAGTAAGCCTCCGCAGCGGTGAATTTCACTCGCTTTTTTTGCCCTTCGCTCAAGCCCTGAGTCATTTCCTGCAGGGCCCGAACGAAGGGGGGCTGATTAACCAGCGCTTTGAGGCTCGTTAATTCCATCAGCGGCGAGATCTGCTCCTTGTGGGCGGCATAGGCGGCTGATCGGGCCAGCAGCATCTGCCCCGCAAATCCGGGCGCCCAAGGCTCCACGCTCCCCTGCCACGAAACCTGGGCGGCAGGCGCTAAATCCCCAAGTTCCTCCCGTTTGTCGAGCCGATCCGCCAGTGCGTCATACTCGGCCCACGTTTGCGGCGGCTCAATTTTGAGCTTGGCGAAAATATCCGCCCGGTACACCAGCACAAACTGCGGCGAGCCCAGTGGCAAGGCGAAGACTTTGTCCCCCCAGCGAATTTCGTGTAAGCGAACATTCTTGTAAACGTCGCGCATCGCGAAGGCGTCGTTCTCGAGGAGTCGATCCGAAATTGGAGCGAGCAAACCGGCTTCTGCCAGTTCTCCGATACGCCCCGCGGGATACACAACCAGGTCCCCTGGCAAGCGGCTCGCGCCCGCGACTTGCTGCCAGGTGAGTTGCCGGATCGTGACAAGATCATCGGACTCGGTGTTGGAGCTCCACTCGGCCTTGATCTTCTCCCCTAGGTATGGCGCGTCCACGACCAGCACCGTAAGCCGCGGCGCGCTTTCCGACGTATTAGCAGGCGTTTTGGCGGAATTTCCGGGGCCGCAGCCCACGAGAAACAGGGCCCAACCGCAGACGAGGGCGACGAAAATCGCAGCCAGCCGATGACAAAGGAAACGTCGGAGCATGGCAATGCCTACGCAGTTGCAGCGGAAATTGTTCAGTCCGAAACTCCAGTGCCGCGGACTTCCCCAAGTGCGGACTGCACGAGAGCGCCCGTGTTGTTTGGGGCGGCTATCGCGACTTCCAGAGGATCCTCTGGATGGTCCTGTTGTAGCAAGTTCGCGAGGACAATGGCAGAGTGCTGGTCAGGAAGTGCCGCAAAAAGAGTTGGCCCCCAGGAGCTTTGGCCCACCCCCGCGATGTCGTGACTTCGCAGCCAGTGGATGAGCCTGGTCAGCAAGGGGCCGTTGTAAGGGCCACCCTGCCGGGCCGCATACATGCCTCCCGAAAGATGGCCGAACTGGTAGAGGCTTTCGGCAAACTGCGAGAAGTTTGCCGTGGCGGCCGCGGGAATCAGTTTGTCGCGGGTTATGGCAATCAGCCTCTCCGTCACTTCTTGGGGGACTCGCGGCAGCCCGCCGATGGCCTGTTCCTCCTGCTCCCCGCTCAGCCCCTGCCAGCCAACGGGGCGCAGCAGTACGAACCGCCAGTCCTCGGGCAAATCAATCCGGCAATCCAGGGGCGAAATCGGCTCCCCCGGCAACTTCCCCTGCTCGACAATCAGCCCCCCCATCACAAAGCCATACGTCCCAATCGCGGACCGCAGCCCGCGCCCGACGCTTAGTGCCAACTCCTGCGGCCCCGCTGCCGGCAGACCGGCAAAAGCATTGAGTCCCGCAGCGACGGAAAGTCCCAATTGTGTCCCCACGCCCAGGCCGACGTGATTGGGCGGAGCCTCCAGCACTTCGATGCGGCAGTCCGGAAGTTGCGGCAGCCGATGAAACTCCCCCCACCGCTGGGCAAACTCTTGAGAACGGTCCGCCAGCATTCCCGCACATTCAAACCTGTCAGCCTTTTGTATCCGTAGCTTTAGTACCGGCTGGTCCACCATCGCCCCCACGCCCCCAAACATCCGCCCTTCCCCCTGCGAGAGGCCAAATAGCCCGAAGTGCAATCGGCTGGGAGCGGTAACGGTGACGTAGCGAGACATGGGGAGAGAACGACGATGGGTTTTGTTGATTGACGGACCATACCATACGGCTATAGTGGTGCAAACGAGGCGGCAATGCTGGCTGTTGAGGGCAAGTGTCTGGCGAATGAGTTGTTGATTAGACTATTCTGCGGAGAATTCGCAGTGGACATCGCCAGAATTCTTTCTGAGCCGGAGCGGAGTTGGAAAGCGCTCCCTCCAGCCGATCTTCCCGCCGTATCGCGGTTACAGGAATCCGCTCACGGCGAACTCCCCGCGGAGTACATCAACTTGTTGCTGCATTGTAACGGCGGTGAAGGCCCGCTTGCGCTGCCGCCTCGTTATTTTATGCTCGACTCGGCCGAGTACAGTTTCGAGTTGAATATGAGTGCTGACCAACGTGACCTTTACCCTGGTTTATTTGTGTTTGGAAGTAACGGTGGGCTTGAGTTAATCGCGTTCGATACTCGTGACTCTCGTCCTTGGCCGATTGCGATGTATGATCCCATCGCTGGTATCGAGAGCGCCGTTATCATTGCGAAGAATATGGAAGAGTTTATTTTCGCCGTTGGACTTGATTTTCAAGACCGGCATGGCGGATGAAGCATTCCGACGGATTGAGGCACGGAAACGTCTGGGGACAACAACGCGATTCGGGAGATGCCATGGATGAGTGAGACATGGAGAGCCTCGCCGGTCCTGGGAGTTCGGGACGTGCGGCAGGCAGCGGAGTATTACCGCGATGTATTGGGGTTTAGCCTTGATCCCGTCAACGGCGTTTTTCAGCCGTCGGGAGACGAGCCGGGAGGGGTTTACGCCATCGTGAAGCGGGGAGGCGTTTGGATTCATTTCCAGATCCGCCGTGGCGACCTCCCCGAGCGGAAACGGGAGTCGCATGAGGGGGACGTCTATCTGTACGTGGAGGACGTTGTTGCTCTTTACGCCGATCTCCAGTGCCGCGGAGCCAAGATTCTCCAGCCGCCGGCCGTCGCCCCTTACGGCCTGCGCGAGTTCATCGTCGAGGATCTGAACGGCCACCGGCTGACGTTTGGAGAGTTTGTGCAATAGGGGTCGGGAGGGGTTTCGCGGCAACGACTGCTATTTCTGCGAGCTCGTCGTTAGCGAAACTCCTCCCGACCCCGTCCGGCTGGAACTGGGGATGCGCCGCGCGGTCCCAGAATCGCCTTCCAGGAAATCGAAGCGGAACGCGCCCCGGTGAAAACGGGGTCAGGAAAGGTTTCGCATGTCATAATCTTCTTGGCTATCATGCTCTGTGCCGCGAAACCCTTCCCGACCCCTACCAAAAAATCCCGAAAATCTTTTGCGAACAGTTAGTTTTGAGAACTGGACATGAGTATAATACAAGCGAGCCGGGGTGGAGCCCTGCGCGAAGGCTTGCCACGAGGGCAATTGCTCTTTCTCAATCTGG
>CAYUJE010000110.1:0-19157 GCA_964444865.1 uncultured Pirellulaceae bacterium
TGCAGGAGTTGCTGGGCCATAACGACGTCAGGACGACGATGATCTATACCCATGTCATGGAGAAGGCCGCCACGAGAGTCCGCAGCCCCTTGGCCTGCCTGTTGCCGGGCTGACTCCAGGCCAGTTGCGACGCGCCAAGCGAAAAAATCTTTTGTGTGAAGTGAACAAAAGTGATTGTTCGCGCATCTAGTCATTGGGGGACCGATGCGCGCGGACGATGCTTCGTGCGCGTTGGAATATCCGGGAAGAGGAGGCTGAGCGCGGAGGACGGATCGCTGGTTATAGGACTTTTTGCTGCTTCGGCGGTTGCGAAGTTGCAACCTATGGAGAGGCAAGGATTTGGGACGAGAGGTGAGGTCGCGAGGGAAGCGAAAAAGTGGTTATAGAAGGGTGATTCAGGGCCAGTGAGTTTCGTCCGATCGCTGTCGCAAAGACAATAGAATCAACGACTTACGCACTGATACTTACTGAATTGTGAATCACTAATGGCGTTTTTTGGTCCAAGTGAATCACTTGAACAGACGTTAAAGCCAGTGGAGACAGGGATTTGCGGCGAGCCCGCAAATGCGAAAGAAAGAGGTGAATCACATGAATCAGAACTCGACATGGTTGCCTGCACTTGGACGCCCAGAGGAGGCGGAGCCTCGAGGACGGGCGTTCCCACGGGGACCGTGGGAACGAGGTGTGGCTGCACGGGGTCGGGAAGAGTTTTCGCGGCTGAGTCGTTTTGGCGAGAGCAGGTCACACGCGAAAACCCTTCCCGACCCCTTTTGGCTAGGAAGCCCATCCGACGGCCTAGGCCCGGGCCGCTTGCTCCTGTTCGGGGGCAACCACGCTGAGGCCGTTCCAGCGGGCGCGGAATTGTTCGTATTCGCGGCTCACGAGGTCTGCGAGCTCGCGGCGGAAGCGGGGCGTGCTGAAGCGTTCGGCGTGAGAGCGGATGAGGTAGGGGTCGAACGATTCGGATTCAAATTGCTCGACGGCGCTGACGATGGACTCAGGCGTTTGCGTCTCGAAGAAGCAGCCGGTGCGGCCGGCGACGACGGTTTCTTTGGCCCCGCCGCGACCGAAGGCAATGACCGGGGTGCCGCAAGCCTGGGCTTCCACGGGCATGATGCCGAAATCTTCATCGGCCGCGAAGACGAAGGCGCGGGCTTGCGCCATGTGGGAATGAAGCGTGGCGTTGTCCTGGTAGCCCAGCAATTCGATGTTGGGGGTGATCCGCTTCTGCAGGCGTTTGAACTGCGGGCCATCGCCGATGACCACCAGCTTGCGGCTGGGCATCTGGCGGAAGGCTTCGATGATGACATCGACGCGCTTGTAGGGGACGAGGCGCGAAGCGGCGAGGTAGAAGTCCTCTTTCCGCTCCGTGAAGGTGAAGCGGTCGACATCGACCGGTGGGTAGATGACTTGAGCCTCGCGGCGATAAGTCTTTTCGATACGGGCGGCGACGTAACGGGAGTTGGCGACGAAAACATCGACGCGGTCGGCGGAGGCTCGGTCCCAAAGACGAAGGTAATGGAGCGTGAGGCGGGCAATCATGCTCCGCAGGCCCCAGGTCAGCTTCGATTCCCGCAGGTACTGGTGGTGCAGGTCCCAGGCGTAGCGGATGGGGGTGTGAACGTACGAGATATGGAGCTGGTCGTTGCGGGTCAGCACACCTTTTGCCACAGCGTGGTTGGAGCTGAGGATGACGTCGTAGTCGGCGAGGTCAAACTGCTCCACCGCCAGTGGCATCAGGGGCAAGTAATTACGGAAGAGGCGACGGGCCAGCGGCAGCTTTTGGATGAACGAGGTATGGACTTTGCGGCTGCCGAGCATGGTCCGGTCTTTGGCGGCCAGAAAGTCCACGAGGGCATAGAGTTCCGCCTGCGGGAAGATGCCGAGCATTTGCTCGACGACTTTCTCGGACCCGGCGTAGGAGTCGAGCCATTCGTGAATGACAGCGAGTTTGGGTTGGGGCGACATGGTGTGGAACTAGTTGGCGGCAGCGGAAAGGACTTCCCACGTTTGGGCGGCGGCGCGGTCCCAGGTGAATTCCTGGGCGCGGGTGAGTCCGCGGGCTCGCAAGGAGTTGCGAAGCGGTTCGTCGGACAGCAGGCTTTCGATGGCGCTGCCGATGGAAGCAGTATCGTTTGGATCGACGAGGATGGCGGCATCGCCGGCGACTTCCGGCAGCGAGGTGGTGCTGGAGCAGATGACGGGTGTGCCGCAGGCCATGGCTTCCAGCACGGTGAGGCCGAAGCCTTCGTAAAGGGATGGATAGACAAAGGCGGTCGCTCCGGAATAGAGAGCGGGGAGCACTTCGTCGGGCACATAACCGGTGAGGACGACGCTGTCGCTGGGCGCTTCCAGCTTCGCCGAGGCAAACACGGCGGCGGTGGTGCCGACGAGAACGAGTTTGGGGCTGTCCGGCTGGCACTGGTGATTGGCACTACGCTGCGAGAAAACTTGCTGCCAGGCTTCGAGGAGTCGCGGCAGATTCTTGCGAGGTTCCAAGGAACCGACGCAAAGGACATAGTTTTCTGGAAGCCCAAAGCTTTGGCGGGCAGCGGCAATCTCTTCGTCGGCGGCAGGGCGGAACCGGGGATCGACGCCGTTGTGCACGACGTGGATTTTCTCCGACGGGACGCGGCAGATGTCGGCGATGCGGTCCTTGGAATAGTGAGAGACGGTGAGAATCTGCCGCACGCGGCGGGCGAGCTTGGGAACGAGCCATTGCAGCCAGGCGGCGAAGCGCGGGGTGAAACATTCGGCCCGATCGAGGAAGGCACAATCGTGAATGGTGACCACTTGCGAGGCGACGCCGAGCGGTCCCGTGGTGCATGGCGACCAGAGGAGCGAGCGGCGCAGGCGGCAAAGGAGACCGACCTGTTCCCACATGTGGCCCCGAATTCCGTGGCCGGCGCGGGAGGGCTCGACCACGTTTACCCGGCTGCCGAGGCGGCTGACGATTTCGCGGGCGTAGCGCTGCATTCCGGTGACCCGCTGCCGCAGATAACGGCCGTTGACTTGAATGCGCGGGGCTGCTTCCATCAGGCACCTCCGTGGAGAGGAGATGCCGAGCGGATCGCAGCGGTGCTGTGGGCATTCCAAGCCAGCCATGCCATCATCGCGAACAGCAGCATCATGGACGGAAAGGTGCGCGTGGCCGAAAGGTATTGCAGACGAGGAAGTTCCAGGAGCGCCATCAGAAAGAAAGGATAGAACATGCAACCGGCCAGCGAGCCGCCGAGAAAGCCTCGATAGGCCTTGCCCGCCAGAAAGCCATACACCAACCAGAAGGGCCAAAAGCCAATCCAGCCGAAGTCGCGCGCGGGGGTGAAGAGACCGCCGTCGTTATTGAGTTCGGCATTGGCATAGCGCTCGAGCGTGTCGGTATGCACGTCCTGCGGGCTGATGCCGGTCAGTTGCTGATAGCCGAAGGGGCCGTTTTCGATCAGGGGGAATTCCCAGAACCAGGAGAAGGTGGAATAGGGGATGGGCCAGGGGCCACGAAGCGACATCGACATTGCACCGTTGTTGTGGGCCGTGGTGTAGTAGCCGAAGAACCGCCAGACGGTGAACTCCGCGAGGCCATCGAAGCTGTCCTTGTAGTATTGCCAGGAGCGGAAGGACTCAAAGAGGCCGAACAGAATGATGACCGAGGGGATGGCGACGAGCGGTAAGGACTGCAAAGCGATGCGACGCCAGGGCTGCAGAGGTTTGCCGAAGAGCCAAAGCCGCAGGGCAAGGATGACCGCGGGAATGACCAGTTCAATGAAGGCTAGTCGCTCGCTGTAAATGAGAGCCCGAACGGCTCCCGTGGCCAGGAGCGAGAGAAGAGGCAAAAGGAGTTTGTTATGTCCGCGGCAGTAGAGCCACGATCCCAAAAGCACAGCCGCCATACCGAACTGGGTGCTGGTGGTGACGCCGGGAATGGTGGGGAAGATTTGGGTTTTGATCATGTCGGCGGTGGCTTCGTCCGCCCCTTGCAACAGATCCCGAATCATCCCCAGCGAGAACCCGTTCTTCACCCCGACCAGGAGCCAGATTCCGTAGCCAGCCATGGTCAACAGGTAGGCGAGCCAGAACCAGGAAACCAAATGATCGTCAAACAGTTTACTGGGTTGTACGGGTTTTTTGCCGGTCGCCATCGCCAGCCAGACACCGAGCGAAAATGTGCCCCACGCACCCAGCCCCATCGCCAGGTGCCAGGGTTCCAAATACTTGCGCGTGTTGTACAGCTGGAAACCCCAATCGGACGTTCCCACCGCAATCGCCAGCGTCAGAATCGCCCCGCCACCAAACAGCACGGCTGGGTGCAGCCACCAGAGGTTGTGGACGGGACGGGCGTTCATAAAAGAAGTACGAGCGATGCCAGAATTGCGAGCGGTCGACAAGCAATCTCCACTCTAGTTACTGGTCCGGAGAATTGACTCGCTTTCTTAGCATGGGTGCTAAAGAGAATTGACCAGCGAGTCCAATTATGACGGCGAGCGCAATTGCGCAGTCCGCGATTTAGTAGGCACCTTCGCGGAACAGGATGACGCGGATGGTGGAGATCAGGATGTAGAGATCGAGCCAGAGCGACCAGTTTTTCACGTAGTAGGCATCCAAGGCGACGCGTTCGGAATAGGTGGTGTTGTTGCGCCCCGAGACCTGCCACAGACCGGTGATGCCGGGAAGTACATCCACGTAATACTCGTAGTCGTCCGCGTATTTGTCGATTTCGGCAACCACAATGGGCCGGGGACCAACCAGGCTCATTTCCCCGCGGAGTACATTCCAAAGTTGGGGCAATTCATCCAGACTCGACTTGCGGAGGAACTTGCCGATCCAGGTGATTCGAGGATCGTCCTTGAGCTTGTGGTTTGCCTCCCACTCCGCCCGCAGAAGAGGATCCGATTCCAGGCAACTTTCCAAGACTTCATCGGCGTTGACAGCCATGGTGCGAAATTTCCAGGCTTTGAATCGGCGGCCATTTCGGCCGATCCGTTCCTGACTGTAGAAGACCGGACCCGCGGAACCAAGCCTTACGAGCAAGATGATCGTGGCGAGTAGCGGAGACGCCAGCAATCCGCCTAACACCGTAATTGCAAGATCGGCAGCGCGCTTGAGCCCGCGCGACCAAGGCGACAACAGGCGATTGCGGGCCACGACCGCGGAAGTTCCGGCGACTTCCGTCGCTTCTCCCCACAAGCTGGGATAGCCTTCCAACGAGGACATCAAAATCCAGTCGCGGATGCCGATCTCCTCGCGGCAGAAGAGCCGCTGGGTGTGGGAGTCAGGAACAATCTTGGAAACTACCGCGGCTGTGACGCAGTGCTCCGATGCCAGCTCGCGAAGGGCTTCGGGGGGGCCGAGATAGAGGTTGGGATCAAGGTCTTTATCAAGAGTCTCCAGGTCGTCCACAAATCCGATCGGCCGCAGGCCTCGCTGCGGCTGATGAAGCAGCCTGGTATAGAGGTTGACCGCTTGGGCGTCGCTGCCGACGACAATAATCCGTCGGCCCCACCAGTCGAGCCGGCCGCAAAGCGAAAGCAGAACGGTGCGGGCGGTGGGAACAAGGAGAGTTGAACACAAGCCAGCGGCGATGACAGCAACGACTGCGAACCAAGGTTGATCAAGCGCTGTCAGAACAACGGCAAGTCCCAGAACTGATGACAAACTGATGATGACACCGCGTGCAAGCGAAACAACAGGATTGATACCCCATGCGCGCTGCAGACCGGCCAGACGCATTCCCAAGAACTGCAGCGCACTCAGCAGCACCAGTGGCCGGATGATTTGGCCAGCGACGGCATCGCCAATGAACGCAATCGACAACGCAAAACCTGCTGCCGCCGCGACACCGATCGCCAGGACGTCCACCCCCGCCAGGCTCAGGCTTGTCGCCATCCCGCTGCTGGTGCCGATGGGTGCCGGTCGCTGTCGCTCCTGTCTTGTAGCGCGCGATGTCTTTTCCGCAACCACTTCGGGAGATGCCAGCGGAAGCGTCGAAGTCGAGGCTGAATTGAGAGCGGTAATGGGAATTCCAGACACTGGTGTGGCTTCAGGGAGTTAGTCGAGGATGAAACTTCAGGATGCTTTGTCCGCCGCCTACGGACTCGCTTTGGTTAATGCATGTCCCCTAATCGTTATTTTTTAACAGAAAGAGTGGATAAATGGGGGTACTGAGGTGAATGTGCATTTTACACACAATGCGAAGATTGTCTAGGATTTGACGCAGGGCTCGCAGTTTCCGACCTTAGGACTCCACTGATTTCGACGGAGACCAGTCGACGAGTCATTGCGGCATGAATGCTCAGAATAAATGCTGCCGTTAGGGAAAGTCCGCTCGCGGTGCAGCCGAAGGCCCAAAGCAAATTGGCAACAGCGGGAAAATCAGTCGTAAGAAGTCGATCCAACGCCGCTTTGAAAGAGAGCGTGCAAAATACATTCACGATCGGCACGAACAGCAGTCCGAGTAGTATCCGCCGCGTTACCATGGAGTGTCCTCGCCAGACGTCTCGCGGAGCGGCGAGCAAACTGAGAATTGGAATCCACAGCGGGAGCGCGTCGTAGAACAAGTGGTAGATGCAGAGCAATACGGTCAGAATGACAACCAGGCCGATGATGCCAACGGCCCCTTCACTGGGGACATCATCGGCTCGCTTCCAAACCGCGAACCCCGCGAGCGAAAGCACCAGCAGCGGAACGGCAATCTTAAGCAGCGTTTTGCCCCTCGTTCCGAACCATCGATCAGTCGCGGCCAGACCATCGATTCGGGCCGTGCTGGTGGCCGGATTCACGCCTGGATGAGCTTCGAGTTCGTGCTGATTCTGCTTAAGGATTGGAATGATATTCTCAAGATCGCCACTTCGACTAAAAATGAGAAGCAATCCGCCGGCAGCGATGACAGACGACAACAGTGCACCCAGTCCAGCGGCTCGAAAATCTTTGCGGCAGAGCATCAGGAGTCCCAGGGGGACGCCGAAAGTGGGCTTGAAGCTGGCCAGCGTGAGCATCAGGCCGGAGAGCCACGGTTTGCTCCGCCCCCAGTGAAGGGCCCCAAACAACGCCAGAGTTAGTGGCAAGGCGACTTGTCCCGCAATGAAGTTCGCCCGTCCCGGCTGGGTAATCAAGATGATGGCCGCTAGCGCCGCCACACTCCCAACAGATGGCTGCTTGCCGACGGCCCGCCAAAGTGCATAGGCATAGACCAACAGCAAACCCACATTGAACGCTCCGTAACACAACATGCTCAGCCGAAAGTCTTCGATCAACGCAAACGGCGAAAAGAGCAGCAGAATGAGCGGTGAAAAGAGCGGAAAGATATTCAAAACCGGATAACGCGGATCTTGGAGATACCTCGGCTGGCCATCGGCTCGCGGCAATTCTGTTTCGCAGTCGTATGGATTCACCCCATCCAGCGCAGCACGGATGGGATAGTAGACGGCATCGCGATAGTCCCCCATTCCTTCGGTGCCGCGGGCTTCGCTCAATTTCGGCTCGCCTGGAATGAGAACCTTGTGGCTCATCCGCCAGGCCATGCCGCCGAGAACCAGACAAAACAGCAAGACGCCGAGCGTGTCCTTCACACGCGGATGCACATCGCGCCAGCAGTTAATAAGGCCTGTCAGGCTCATGATGCAAAGTGCTCCAAAAGCCAATCGACAATCCGTACCGCGGCCCGCCCATCTCCATAGGGGCTGGTTTCCACCTGCATGCTCTTGTAAGCCTTCTCATCCTTCAGCAAACGAGTCGCACCCGCCACAATCGACTCACAGTGCGACCCGACGAGCAACACCGCACCGCATTCCACCGCTTCCTGCCGTTCCGTGGTCTCGCGAAGAACAAGCACCGGCCTTTTGAGCGAAGGCGATTCTTCCTGCACTCCTCCCGAGTCGCTGAGTATCAATTTCGCTCGGTCCATCAACCAGACAAATTCGGGATAAGGGAGCGGACGGAGCAAGTGGACGTTGGTAATACCGGCGAGCGACTCTTCCACGGTGCTTTTCACATAAGGGTTGAGATGCACCGGCAGGACGAACGCAGTTTCCGGAAATATTCGAGCTAGTTCCGCAATTGCCCGGCAAATCTGGTCGAGCCCTCCGCCGTGATTCTCGCGGCGATGGGTCGTGATGAGGACCATTTGCCGGCCTTCGAGAAAACCATAACGGTCGGGCCAGGCCGAGCTCTTCCGCTCGCGCTCACTCGTCCACAGCAGGGCGTCAATCACGGTATTGCCCGTGACGCGAATCTGCTGGGCGGGAATTCCTTCTCGCAATAAATTGTCTTTTGCCCGCTCGGTGGGAGCCGCATGCAGCGTGGTGGTGATGCTGGCGACTCGGCGATTGTATTCCTCAGGCCACGGCTGCTGCAGATTGCCAGTGCGGAGGCCCGCTTCGACATGCACGAAGGGAGTCTGGCGATAGAAGGCGACCATGGAAGCGGCCAGGACGCTCGTCGTGTCCCCCTGAGCGACCAGGCAGTCGGGCTTCTCCCGCTCGACGAGATCATCCAGGCTGGTCAAACAACGGGCCGTAAGCTGTGCGAGCGATTGGCCGGCAGACATCACTTTCAGATCTGCGTCTGGATGAATGCCGAAATAGTCCGTCACCTGCCGCAGCATTTCGTCGTGCTGACCCGTGAAGCAGACAATCGGCTTCAGTTGCCCGCCGCGCCGCGCGCATTCGAGCACCACCGGGGCCATTTTGATGGCTTCCGGGCGAGTGCCGAGAATCAGCAGTGGGCGAAGCATTGGCATGGATCAAACGGTGGTGGGTTCTGGTGAAGTTACCGTCCGCGGCGCCGGCTGGCCGAGGAAATCGCGGGCGTGGTCCATCATCGGAACGACCCGGAACTGACGACTAAAGAGAGCGAGAACTTCCGCCACCAGCCGAGTCTTTTCTGCCCCTTTCATTTGCATGGCGGGGAAGAAGCTCAAATCGGGTTCGTCATCTCCACCAAGAAAGTCGAGCGGGTGCAACAGCAAACTCGGACTGATCCCTCGCAACCGGCACAGAAAAAGTGCGAAGCGAAAGTAAGCCTTGGCGAGGGCCCGCGAGTATTGCGCTAGATAGAGGATGTAGCTCAGATGCATCGGCACGCGAAATACCGGAATGGTAGTGACCGGTATTTCCAGTATCGGTCCCTCGGAGGTCTTCCACGAATAAGGCCGCAACGGACGGAAGCCTTCACTGATCTTTCCAAACAGTTGCTTCCGTTCCTGCTTCTGCTCTTGGTTCAGGCGGGACTTGAAAAAGTAGTAGGCGCGGGCAATCGGGCCAAGAAACGTCGGGAACGTGGAAGCATCGTAGAGATAGCCACGGCTGGCCATCACTCGCAGCACCGTGGGGGAAAAGCTGTAGCCCGGCCCGCGAAAACCGATGGGGCGCGAGGCGGTGACCCGCTCGATGATCTCTTCGGCGGAGGTCAATTCGCGCTCGATTTCTTCATCCGTGTAAAGGTGCAGCCACGGTTCGTGATGGAACGAATGGTTCCCAACTTCGTGCCCCGCCTGCGTGATGCTGGCCAGCGCCGCGTGATTCTTTTGCTGGGCGGCATCCTGCCCCACGATGAAGACGGTGATTTTCAGGTCTAGTTCGCGTAGCATTTCGAGGAAGCGCGGCACTACCAGATCCAAGTAGCTGGGATAGGAATCCCAGCCTGGATCGCCGTGCGTCTTCATGTACGACCATTTGTTATCCAGGTCGAGCGATAAGCTGGCGATGGGTTTCATAGGGGCCTTTCGTCCTTGGCACCAGCGGCCACGGCCAACTGTTGTTCCTCGGCAGAGAGTGACTCTCGCCCCACACTTCTGGTTTCTGAAGGGAGTGGCGCGGTAACGAGCGGCAGTGATTCTTCAGCAAGACGAACAGTCTCGTTCACGTTGAGCGTGCCATTCACAATCTGCGCGGACGTGACAATCGAAAGCCCGGGAATGGAAGTTGCGACTCCCGGTACGCGGGTGGAATAGCCGAGCGTGGAGAGGGCGAAGACCTGGCGGACTCGTGAAACGCGAAAAGCCTCCACGTCCTCGGCTCTGAAGTGCGGATACATGCGGGCCAGTGCAGTGACGCATGACTGCTGGATTTCGTCATCACTCTTGGCGAAGACCGCGTCGTCCGCAGCCGCGTATTTGGGGAGATAGATCAGACTTCGGCCGCCAAACTGTTGGGGGTCAACCAGAGCCGTCATTTCAATGACGCCGGTATAGGGAACCCAGTTGTCGGTGATGTTGGTGACGTAGTAGGGGCCTAGTGGTTTTTTTGTAAGGAGCGAGGCGCAGACAATGCCGAGATACTTCACCCCCTTCAATCGGCTCTGTTCCTCCGGATCCAGTTGCGGGGCCAGGCGTGCAGCAATACTCGCCGGAGCGGTGATGATGACTCGGTCAAAGGTGTCGCGACTGCCGTCAGGGAGCGACACTTGCAGTTTGCCGTCGTCCTGCCGCGTCACCTCATTCACGGGAGAATCGGTGCAGATGGTGACGCCCCGCTCCGTCAGCCGTTCTTCAAAGCGTTCCAGCAGTCGGGCATAACCGCCGGGCAGGTAGCCAAACATCTCCTTTTTGAGCCCTGTTCGGCGAGCAGCATACATGCGGGCAATCGTGGCCCAGATGAAGGCGGCGGAGGTTTCCTTGTAAGCTTCTCCCAGTTTGGCCTTGAGGAGCGGCAGCCAGATTTTCTCAAAGGTTCGACGTCCGGATAGGCGGCTGAGCCAATCGGCGACGGGAGTGTTTTCCAGAGACTTCCAATCTTGAATGCGAGACGCCTTGAAGATGGTCCAGCCAAGCCGGAGTTTATCGACGAGTCCCAGCGGCGGGAATTTCAGGAATTCCAAGCTGCTGGACATCGAATAATGCTGGCCATCGACGTAGAAACCGGTACGGGTCTGCACCCACTGCATCTCTTGGTCGAGGTCCAGCTCCTTCAGAATCGCCCGAATGTAGCTGTCAGAGAGGAGCGTGACGTGGTAATGCCGGTCCCACGTAACATCCCCGAGCTTCCACGCATCCGCGAGGCCCCCCAAATGGTCTGTTGCTTCCAGGACTGTGACGCGATGTCCCATGCCGGAAAGCCGCCAGGCCAGGGCGAGTCCGAGCATGCCGCCACCGACGACGGCAAAGTGTTCCTTGTCGGGAGTCATTGAGCGACCTCCCGGACTTGTCGATTCACCACCTCGTACGCAAAACCGCAAGCGGGACAGCTAACGATTCCCGGCGAGTCGCCGTCGTCCCACTTCGCAATTGGTTCACCGCAACGACAGACACAACCAATACTCCGGGCGGGAGAGCCTATGACCAGATGAAAATCAGGAACTGACTTCGTCACGATGGAGCCCATGCCAATCATGGCGAAGCGGCCGATCTCCAAGTTGCTGCCGATGATGCAGCCGGCACCGATGGTGGTCCCCTCGCGGACTCGGGTCAGTTGGGTATGTTCATCAGGATCCGAGGAACGGAGGCTCTTCAGGTCGGAAGTTGTGGCTCGGGGGAAGCGGTCGTTGGTGAAGATGGTGCCGGCACTAACCATCACGCCGTCTTCAATCGTCACGCCGTTGCAGATATAGACCTGAGAGTTCAGCTTCACCCGATTGCCGATCGACACGCCGTAGGCGATGGTCGATTTGCCGCCGACGATACACTCCTCACCGAGCGTCGCGTCATGGCGAATGTGCACGTTGTCCCACACGCTCGTCCCGCGGCCGAGCGAGACGTTGGCTTCGATGATGGCGGTGGGATGGATGCGAACGGACATGGTTCTCTCGCCCTCGCTGGCGCTGCGGGTTCGTTAAGACGCTTTGCCAAATGCTCCCGAAAGGTGGTTCTCCACCGGCACCCAAGAGGCACGCCACATCGCGTCGTAACCGGCTTCGATGACTTCGACGGAGGCGAGGGCGTCCGCGAGCGTAATTAACGACTCTTCTTCCCCCCGGGCAGCTTTGACGAAGTTATCGAGTTGACTGCCGAAGGCTTGAAATTTGTCGTAACCCTTCCCAAACACAGTCCACTTCTCGTCGCTGGCCCGACGATACTTGGACTCTTTCCAGCCGACGTGAACGGTCCCTTGGCTGCCGTAAATGCTGAGATAGTTGGGGAGCTCCTTGTTGAGGCTCCAGGAAAGGTCGATGCTCCCCATCACGCCCGCTTCGCTCCTGACGTACATCCGCACGGTGTCTTCCACGGGGATGTCCTGCACCCGTTTTCCCTCGATGACTTGCAGTTCCACAAGCGGGCCCAGAAAGTAGCGAAGAATGTCGACTGAGTGAGTGCCGTTGTCGATGAGAACGCCTCCACCGCTGATTTCGGGGTCCGCGTTCCAGCGGTGGGTCATATCCACGCGAGAGGTGAAGGCGTTCTCAAAGAGGACGACATCGCCAATCAATCCCGAGGAAACAATCGACTTGGCCTGTACCACGTCGGTGACGTAGCGAAACTTCGAGGCCATCGTGAGCAGTGCGTCCGATTGCTCCGCGGCATCGAGCATGACGCGGGCTTCGTCCAGCCCGATTGCGAGCGGCTTTTCGCAGAGAACGTTGATCCCTTGAGCGAGGAACCAGGTGCATAGTTCGGGATGGGTGCTCGGTGGCGTGCAAAGTACGACGGAGTCGGGATGCAGTTCATCCACCAGCTCGGCCGGCGAAGCAAAGGGTTTGCATTTCATCCTCTCCGCCACGGCCGACGCGACTTCGTCGCGCACATCGACGATGCCGACGAGTTGCGCGGTGTGAGAATTCTGAAAGGCTTGGCACCAGGTTTGGGCGATCGCCCCGGCACCAACGAGTCCGAAACGCATTTTGGGGACAGACATCTGTGTTCCTCGAATTTGTTTGTAGTAACCCCGCTTCAGCGGGTTAGTAACCGGCTCAAGCCGGCTACTACGAACTTACTGAGCCAACTTTTCTGCTTCCTCGCGGAGGCAGGTCGCGATGTATTCCACATGGCTGACCTGGTATTTCTCGTTCCAGGGAAGGACCAGGATCTGCTCCAGGCCGGCGTAGGTTCCGGGGAATTTGGCTTTGTCGTAATCAACCGCTTCTTTCCGAGCGAGCGTGAAAGGGAAGCGGCTGTTGCCAAAGGTCCGCTGGTCGCGGAATATCTGGCAGGCGAAGGCCGGCTTCTGGATGTATCGTGGTGCGGAAAAAATGCCGCGAGTCTTGAGTGCGGCAGCGAGCTTTACCGAGCCGCCGGGAATGACGTTGGCGTCCACCCGCAAGCAATACTTCCAGAAAGTATGGACGTCACCTTCCGCCACATAGGGCGTGGCGATACCGGCAATCCCTTCGAGTGCCCCGCTGAGGAGTTGGGCCATCGTTACTCGCTGATTGACCGCGTCGTCGAGCTTGTCAAGCTGCGCAACGGCTACGGCTCCCTGCAACTCGGTCATGCGGTAGTTGAGGGCCAGAAAGTAGTGGTCCGGATTGGGGTCGCCATATCCCCAAGCCTTGTTAATGAACAGAAAGCTGCGGCGAGCATAGTCGTCGTTATTGCTAACGACGATTCCACCTTCCCCCGTGGTGATATGCTTCCCCTGCTGCAAACTGAAGCAGCCGATGTCTCCGATGGTGCCGACGCTCTGGCCGTTCTGCGTCGCCTGAAAGGACTGAGCACAGTCTTCAATGACCGGGATGTTTCGCTCGCGGGCGAGGGACATGATATTCCCCATCGCACAAGGGTTGCCGAAGAGGTGCGTGACGATGATCGCTTTTGTACGCTCGCTGAGGGCGAGCTTGATCGTGGCGGCGGTCACGTTGCAAGTCACCGGGTCCACATCGGCGAAGACAGGGATGGCTCCTTGATACAAAATGGGCGTGAGCGCCCCCATGTCCGTGATGGAAGTCGTGACGATCTCGTCCCCCGGCTCGGGGTCGATCGCCGCGATGGCGGTGTGAATCGCCGCACTGCCGTGCGAACAAGCATGCGCGTGCCTGGCACCGAGCATTTGGGCAAAGCGGGTCTCCAGTTGCTTGACGAAGGCCCCTTTGGTGCTGGTCAGAGTGCCGGTGCGGATGGCCTGGGTGAGCAGGGCGATTTCTTCATCGCCCAGCGTGCGGCCCGTAGAGTCCTGATCCGACGGAAGCGACATAATTGCTGGTGCGGCTGCGGTGGTCATAATCCTCATCCAGGTGTGAAACGTGTTGCAAAATCAGTGAGGTTGGGCATGGCCGGCGGTTGTGGCGGCAAATCAACTTGGTGCGTCTCTGTGGTGAACGGCGTCATCAAGGGGAAGCCGAAACCGGCCATTTTTCGAAGTAGTTGTTAGCGATGCAGTTGGTGTGCCACGGCAAGTCATCACCGCCCGAGCAGACGGCCGAGGCCAACCCGGCCAATGAGTTGTAGGTGGGCCCATCCAGCCCGCAGAACCCGCATTTTCGACTGCCCCGTGGTCCGAATGTCGAGCGTGGCCGGTGCTTCGACCACCTTTCTGCCGCGTCGGTCCAACTCGCAAACGAGTTCGGCAATTCCCACAAAACCGCTGTTTCGCAGGGGAACTTCCACAACCTCACTGCGGCGATAAATGCGGAAACAACTGGTGTAAGTGTGCAGTTTTTGACGCAGCACCAGACGATAAAGCCCGGAGGCAGCTTTGGAGAGCCTGAGTCGCCAGGCAGGGACGTGATTGACCTTCCCCAGCGGGTGATAGGGCGAGGCGACCACCATCGCCACGTCGTCGGTCATGAGCGGCAGCATCTCTATGAGTTGCACCGGGTCGTAGCTGCAATCGGCATCAATGGAGCAGACAATCTCCGTTTTCGAAGCCTTGATGCCGGTGGAAATTGCGGCAGCGATGCCTAGATTGCGTTCATGCCGCAGGACGCGGGCTGCGGGAAAATCCTGAAATTCCCTTTCGAGAGCCTCTGCCGTTCCGTCGCCGCTGCCATCATCGATCAACAGGAATTCGACCGCATAGTGTGCCGGCAGAGCCTCGCTGAGTCGCTCAAGATTTTGCCGCAACTTGCCGGCCGAATCCGCTTCGTTGAAGCAAGGGACCACAATCACCAGCGGCGTTTCCCTTGGGAATGTCGATTGGCCTGTTGTCGCAGTCTCGCTGACGCAAGTTGGGGACATGATCTTTGCAGTTGGTGGACAAAAACTATCGCGGCTGCGTCGGCATTGCTTCTCGTCGAGGTCGCGGCGCGGGAGCGGGCTCCGGTTCGCCGTCTTCCTCTTCCGAGATCATTTCGCGACGAATCACCACCCCTTGGCGCCGTCGCTCTGCCACGAGAGCGATTCCGACGCTGGCAAGCAAACCGGCAAACAGCACGGCGGGAATACCAACTTTTAAATCGGGGCTGACCGGAGTCCGGGAGAACGACGGCGGCTGCAGCATGTTGATGCTGGAGATTTTGGCCGCTTCGACTTCGTCGTTGATGCGAGCCAATTCGGTGTTTTCCGCGTATTTCTTGTAATTGACGCCCGCCAGGTCGAGTTCTCGCTGCAAGCGGGCAATCTCCACTTCCTTGTCGTTGAGGGATTCGAGCCGAGCTTTCCCTTCCGCAATTTTGGTGGAAAGATCCGTCACGGTTGCTTGCAGGGAAACGACCTGGGCGCTGCGATCCTGCAACGCCAATTGCATGGAGCCATAGGCTGGGTTACTGGCGTTTGTCAGTTGCGTCTGCTTGTCCTCCGCATCCACCACTTTTTTTGCGGCCGCCAATTGGCTGCGGACCTGCATCAAAAGCGGCGAATTGTCGTTGAGCTTGGAGGCAAGTTCCGTCTCTCTGAGCTGCAAATCGTACAGCTTTTTCCGCATGTCCGACTTCGGGTCCACCGGCTGGTCGGTAATCTGACTGGTCTCGATCAGCGGCTTGATCC
Organism: uncultured Pirellulaceae bacterium; assembly: GCA_964444865.1. Lineage (GTDB taxonomy): Bacteria > Planctomycetota > Planctomycetia > Pirellulales > Pirellulaceae > SXOA01. Next base: position 15,785 of record CAYUJE010000110.1, read on the forward strand.
CCGCCAACATCTGCCGACGGTGAGCTGCTTCTTCCTCAGCCGCCTTGAGGCCGTATTGGGCCTTGGCGAGTTCCCCTTCCAGCGTGGCGACGTGAATGAGGTGCAGTTCCCGCTGCTTTTCAAACGACGAGAGCCCGCTCTCGTTTTTCAGCTTCCGCAGCTGCTCTTCCAGGTCCGTGACTTGTTCTTTCAGCTTTTGCTTCTGTGTTTCATAAAACGGCTGAGAGCCTCGAATTTTATTGACACGGGCGTGCTCGTCCTGGGCAATCCGCAGCAGGCTTTCCAAAACTTTGGTTGCCAATTCGGGATCCAAAGCGTCGTACGAAAGCGTGACGATGCTGCTCTTCTTGGAGGTGTAAATCTTCAGATTCTTCGTCATACGCCGAATGGCTTTGTCGTGCAGGCTGTAAACCTTGGCCGGATTGAGATTCACGTTGTCGAGCGGAGCGAGATAATCCCCCAGCGATTTGCTCCCCGGCTCCTTCTCCAAAATCCCTTCCGGCGTAAGCTGTTCGACCACCTTCTCCAACAGGGCCCGGCTTTGAAGCATCTCGGCAATGCCGTTGATTTCGTTTTCGCGGGCATCGGCCATGGTCACTGCCTGGCCGTTGGTGACGATGGGATCACCGGTCACGCTTTCGCGTCCGGGGCGAATGAACATCTTGGCTTCGGACTGGTACTCCCGCTCGGCCACGGACAAATAGGCCAGACCGCCGGCTACCACCAGCACAAACGCCAGCAGCATCTTTCCCTTGTTCCGCCAAACGACCGTGGCGAGCGATAGAGGGGCAGGTTGTTGAAGTTGTGTCATGGGATTGAACCGCGAGTGCCGGAGGCGAAAATCGCCTGCAAGTTGCTAGACTAATTACCGGTTACGCCCGTTTCTAGCTTTGGATGTTCAAACTTCTTGGCTTTTTTACCCCAGAATCCGCCGCCAACGGCTGTAGCGGATGTGCGGGGAGGCAAGGATGTTTCGATTTGATTACACTTGGGCAACCAGAGACGATTGCTTCACACAAGGAAAACCACATGAGCCCGCTGCGTAGTTTCTCCCTCTGCTGGATGGCCGCACTCGCGCTTTCCACCTCTTTTGCGGCAGCCGCGGAGGATGGCTTTACGCCGCTCTTTGACGGCAAAACGCTGGCGGGGTGGGAAGGAAACGAAAAGGTCTTTCGCGTGGAGAAGGGAGCCATCGTCGCCGGCTCGCTCGACAGCAAGGTCGAACACAATGAATTTCTCTGCACGACCAAGGAATACGGCGACTTCGAATTGCGGCTGAAGGCCAAACTTGTCGGCAAGGGGGACAACGCAGGCGTGCAGTTCCGCAGCCAGCGCATCCCCAATCACTTCGAGGTCATCGGCTATCAGTGCGACATGGGAAACGCAGCCGGCAAATCGATCTGGGGAGCCCTCTACGACGAATCCCGCCGCAAAAAGTTTCTGGTCACCGGCGACCACGACAGGCTGACCAAAGTCCTGAAGGCCGACGATTTCAACGACCTCGTCATCCGCTGCGAAGGCCCACACATTCAAATCTGGGTGAATGGCGAGAAGACCGTCGATTACAAAGAAGAAGAGAAAGACATTGCGATGAAGGGAAAGATCGCCGTGCAAATCCACGGCGGCGAGCCGGCCCAGGCGTCCTACAAGGAGATTCGGATCAAAGAGTTATCGAAATGACGACTCGTCCTGACAGCCGATTGTTTATGCCCGCGGCGACGCATCCAGGGGGCTCCGCTGCCGAACAACACGGTTAACCGGGCCGCGGCCAACGGACGTTGATTTCAGAAACGGCGAGGCCTGCGGCTCTGGTTGAGCCAATTGTTATGCGGTATCTCGAATCTCTGAACTGCCAAAAATGACGACGCCGGACTCTGCGGATCCGACAGCAAGTTCATCGGCTACTGGCGAGAATTCGATAGCGCACGCAAACGGTATTTCGCAAATGGAGTGAATTGCTCGTGACAAGACATTGATGGTCGTTATCGTATCCGAGTGAACGATGGCAGCCAAGTCGGACGCTTTATTTATGCAAAACTGGAAAATCGAATCTTCGGATTCATAGATCGGGATGTGTGTATTGCCATTCTGCAATTCTAAGTTCCTGCTGCGTACGATAAGAAGTCTTCCGTCTGGCAAGATAGAATATTTTTCCGTGTGATCGGGGAGCTCAGTTGTTTCTAGGATATTGTTTAACGAGCGAGCTGAGAATTTGGACAAACTACTTTTCCCGTATCGACCATGCTTCACTACCAATTCATTGTTCGACGAAATCATTTGAATCTGCGTAACCATTTGATCGGGAAAGCAAACTGAGTCCACAAGTTTTCCATCACTAATGCGGTATTTTTCAAGTCGTCCGTCCCAAGTTCCACTTATCAAAAAGTCACTCTCCCGCGTGAAGCAAATATTTGATCCTTCATAGGGAGTTGGAACGTTTAGCTTGCACGCAAGCTCACCGGATTTCGTGTCGAGTATGACGATTTCCCCGAGCGTATTCTTGACGGCGAGCAGTTGGCCCGACAAATCGAAAGCGAGATGAGACGGGTACTATAAGGGACGCGCGCTCCAAATCCTATTACCAGTGCTCAAATCCCACAGGAAAACGTCTCGTGAAACGGTTACCAATCGCTCTCCGCAGGGTGAGAACGCGAGGCGATGACATTTCGGAGCTTTTAGCTTTCGAGGCACTGAGCTAATTCCTTCCGCCGAACTGGTGATTGTTGTAACGGGTGCCGGCACCATATTACTCGCACTGGCACGATATTCCCGCTTACCGGCGCGCGACTACGAAGCCGGCGAGCTACCCCTGTTTATTGGAAATGCGTTAGCACCAGCTGTCAACAAAAAAGTGTCTCCCTCAAGTTGGGCGCGGGTATCCCGACCCGGCCCCTGTTCCGACCGCAGGTCTCACGCGCCGCACCCTGGGAGACCTTCGGTCGCCAGTTTCGGCGTTGCTGCGGAAGGTCTTGGTGCCGCGCCAAGGGCGAGGCTGGGAGTAATCGTCAGCAGGAGGAGAGCCGAAGAGAAGTAGCGCATCACGGTTGTTCCTTCTGGTGAAAGAGAAACAGCATCCCGATTTGGCCCCCTCCGACCTTGCGTCGGTGGAGCGGGTGATTTTGCACTAGTTGGCGACAACCCAAATAACAATTCGTCCCCACCGGGCCTCGTGCCGGTGGAACGCATGATTCCCTCGTGACGGATCATCTGCTCCACCGACGCGAGGTCGGCGGGGGCAGGATTCCCGGCGAACATTGCTAGGGCAAAATCATTTCACCAACCGAGGCATGCTCGGTGGGGTCATTTTATTTCGTCCCAGCCGCGCCCGGCTTGCGCGTCAGGTTCACCGGCTGCGGAGTTCCTTGCAGGTAGG
>CAYUJE010000111.1:0-18895 GCA_964444865.1 uncultured Pirellulaceae bacterium
CTTCCCAGGGCAGGATCTGAACTAACGGAGTTGACCGCCTAATCGTCCGACTGCCACCGGGATTTTGGTTCCCCGGCGGTGGGCGAATTCGCATTTTCGCATTCCAGGAATGTCCTGGCCGGCATCCCCACGCTCCGCTGGGGAGCTTAGGATATGCTTACAATGGAGTGTTCCCCGGACGGTGAAAGCAGACTGTGAATCGCTCCTGATCGAGAAACGAGGCGTGCAAGAAGTGCGGAGAAATGAGCTCTGGCGGTGGATCATCATCCTGTTCCTGGCGGTAGGGGGCGAGTCACTTCTCGCACTTCCGCAGGACCTGCTAGCCTGGGAATCTGGCGGTCAAGACGACCCGCAGATAACCACCGTTTCTGACGCATTGGCTGATTCCCATGGGTTTCTTACCCATGAAGTCAGCTCCCCTTTTCAAGCCGGCAAAACGAAGATTCTCGTTTTGATTCCCACCGATCTCGAAATTGGCCGAAAGTATTCCGTCATCTATATCCTTCCAGTCGAGGCCGGCACGGAATCGCGCTACGGCGACGGTCTGGCGGAAGTCAGCAAGCAGAAGCTGCACAACAAACACAAAGTCATTTTCGTTGCACCCACTTTTTCTCATCTTCCCTGGTACGCCGATCATCCTACTAAGCCGGAGATTCGGCAGGAGGCGTATCTATTAGAAGCAGTCCTACCGTTTGTAGAGAAGACGTATCCGGTACAGGCCGACGCTGACCATCGGCTGCTGCTGGGATTCAGCAAGTCGGGCTGGGGGGCGTGGAGTCTGCTATTGAGAAACCCAGATGTCTTTGGAAAGGCTGCAGCCTGGGATGCACCTTTGATGATGGATAAACCCGGCAAATATGGCTCTGGAGAGATCTTTGGGACCGAGGAGAATTTTGCCAAATATCGGATCGAAACGCTGCTCCGCACGAAGGGGCAGGAACTTGGCAAGGGCGAGAGGTTGATTCTGACCGGTTACGGCAATTTTCGCGAGGAGCACGTGCGGACGCAGGCTTTGCTGACAGAACTGAAGATTCCGCATGTTTACCAGGATGGCCCCCCGCGAAAACATGACTGGCACAGCGGCTGGGTGGCTGAATCTGTTGAGCTTCTGTTGCAAAATGGGAAGCAGCCATAGTTCCAAATCCTAAGAAAGCCTATTCATGAATTCCTCTCCGCTACGATTCGCTGCCGCCTTGTCGTTACTGCTGTTTGCGACCTTGTGCCACGCTGACGAGTTGCCGGGCCTCCAAGGACACAAACGAATCATCTTCCTGGGAGACAGCATCACCTTCAGCGGCCAATACATCGACGTGGTCGCCGCATATCTGGCTGTAAAGTATCCCCAGCAAAAGTGCGAGCTCATCAATCTCGGCCTTCCCAGCGAGACGGTCTCCGGACTTTCCGAGCCGGGGCATGCGGGGGGCTCGTTTCCCCGGCCCGACGTGCACGAACGGCTGGGGCGGGTGCTTGAAAAAGTGAAGCCGGACCTCGTCGTCGCCTGCTATGGCATGAACTGCGGCATGTACTATCCGCTCAGCAAAGAGCGAATGGAAAAGTTTCAAGACGGCATTCTCCGCCTGCGCGAGGCGGCTGAAAAAGCGGGGGCTAAGGTGCTGCACATCACGCCACCGGTTTTTGATTCCGAGCCAATCAAAGCTCGCACTCTCCCCGCCGGTCAAGCCGAATATCGCCAGCCGTATGTGGGCTACAACGAAGTTTTGGACGCCTATTCCAAGTGGCTGCTGGAACAGCGAGCCAAAGGGTGGCAGGTCGTGGACATGCACGGCCCCATGAACGAGTACATTGCCGAACGCCGCAAGAACGACCCCAAGTTCACGCTGGCCGGAGACGGAGTTCATATGAACGGCACCGGACACTGGCTCGCCGCCCAGCAACTGCTGATGGGGTTGCAGGCCCCCGAAGAGGAAGTCAAGAAGGCCACATCAGCCGACGAGCTGCTGAAGAACTATCCGCACGGACTCGAAGTCCTCAAACTGGCCGAGCAACGCAATCACATCCTCCGCGATGCCTGGCTCTCCGCAACAGGCCACAAACGGCCCGGAATCGCTCCTGGATTACCCGTGGAAGAAGCCGAGAAGAAAGCGGCCGAAATTGGCAGCCGCATCAAGGAACTGGTAAAGTAGTTCGCAGAGGAGTTCCGATGCGAAGCCGTTTCCTGCCAATTGTCAGTTTCTCGATCATCGCAATCTCCTTCGCTCACTCCAATTCCCGAGGGGCCGAAAGAGATTCGGCGTCGACGTCCGCGTTCCTCAAGGACCACTGCACGAGTTGCCATTCCGGTGAAAAACCTTCCGGCGGCCTCGACCTCGAGAAACTCGAAAACAGTCTGGATAATGCCGACCTGCTCCGCCGCTGGGTGCTGGTCCATGACCGCATTGCAAGCGGTGAAATGCCCCCCAAGGAGGAGCCGCGACCTGCTGCGAAGGAGACGCAGGAGTTTCTGAAAAGTCTTGCCGGCAAGCTCACAGCCGCGGATAAGCAGCGCCCGCGAGCTGGGCTGCGACGGCTCAATCGCGTGGAATACGAGAACACCATCCGCGATCTACTCGACATTCGCGTCGACCTCAAGGACATGCTGCCGCAGGATCCGTCGGCTCACGGCTTTGATACCGTGGGAGAGGTGCTGGCAATTTCTCCCGAGCAGATGGAAGTCTACTTGCAGGCTGCGAACAAAGCCCTGGATCAGGTTTTCGGCCCAGACAAAGAACCCAAGCGGGTTGCCGCCAAGATGCCTCTGGGACGGGATGAATTCGCCAGCCGCTCCATCGGCCAACTGTTTGTGAAGACCGAGGACGAGTCGCTGGTCACCTTTCAGGGACACTGGTGCCCGTCGGTGTTTCTCTCGGGGCAAGCCAAAGTGGACGGCACTTACCGCGTCCGCATCAAAGCCAAGGCGTATCAGACCGACAAGCCGGTCATCATGGCCGTGTATGGCGGCGACGTGATCGTCGGCCGGCTGCCGACCCATCTCGTGGGCTACTACGACGTCGCCCCTGGCGATCAATGGACCGAAATCGCTTTCGACGACTGGCTGGAAATGTACGGTTGCTACCAGATGAAGCCGTACAATCTTAGCGCCCCGACACAGGGGCCCGACAAATTCAAAGGCGCGGGCCTGATGATTGGCGAAGTCTCCGTGGAAGGTCCGCTCGAAGCGTGGCCGCCTATCAGCCGCACAAAACTTCTCGGAAAAGTTGATCCCAAGTCGGCCACCATCGCCGATGCGGAAGAGATTCTCTTGCGACTCCTTCCACGAGCTTTTCGTCGCCAGGTTCAGCCAGAGGAAGTACAGCGCTACGTCGCACTCACGAAAAAGGGGCTGGACGATCAACGGCCGTTTATTGACGCCCTGCGGGTCGGCCTGCTCGGAATCCTGTGCTCCCCCGAGTTCCTGCTTCGTGAAGAGTCGCTCGCTGCCGCCAAGGATGGTGAAACAGCGAAGGTTTCCGAATACGCTCTCGCTTCTCGGCTCTCTTACTTTCTTTGGAGTTCGATGCCGGACGATGAACTTTTGAAATTCGCGGAAAGTGGGACATTGAGCCAGCCCCAAGTCCTGCACAGTCAGGTCGAGCGCCTGCTGCAAGATTCAAAGGCTGACCGATTCGTCAAGAACTTCACCGGTCAGTGGCTCAAGCTGCGGGAGATTGATTTCACGGAGCCCGATGCCAGGCAGTATCCGGAATTCGACGAAATGCTTCGCTATTCCATTCTCGAAGAAACCCACAGATTCTTCCGAGAGGTACTAGAGCACGACCAGCCGCTGCTCGACTTTGTGGACTCCGACTGGACGATCCTCAACGAACGACTGTCGAGGCATTACGGTATCGGAGGAGTGACCGGCCAGCAATTTCGCCGCGTCACGCTCCCCGCCGGCAGCCCCCGCGGTGGCGTGCTGACGCAGGCCAGCATTTTGAAGGTGACCGCCAACGGCACTAATACCTCCCCCGTCATCCGCGGCACATGGGTTCTGGAACACATTCTAGGAAAACCCGTGCCTCCTCCGCCTCCCGGCATTGGTGCCATCGAGCCCGACATCCGCGGCGCAACCACCATCCGCCAGCAACTTGATAAGCACCGCAACACGGAATCGTGCAGCATCTGCCACAGCCGCATCGATCCGCCGGGCTTCGCCCTGGAAAGCTTCGACGCCATCGGCGGCTGGCGGGATTGGTATCGGAGCCTCGGCACCGGGGAACGAGTAGACCTCGAAATCGGCCGCATTCGTGTGCAGTACAAGAAAGGGCCACCTGTCGATTCCAGTGGCGTGATGGCCAGCGGCCAGTCGTTCGAAGATATTCGTCAGTTCAAAGAACTACTACTTCAGGACAAGGAACAAATCGCCCGCTGCCTGACTGAAAAACTACTGACATTCAGCCTGGGCCGAGGGCTGGGATTCTCGGATCGCCCCGAGGTGGACGAAATTGTGACCCAAATCCGGGGAAAGAAACTTGGCTTTCGCTCGCTGATTCACGAGGTTGTGGGAAGCGACGCCTTTCGGCAGAAATGAATGCTATCCTGGTGATTACTTGAAGGAAATAACATGCCCATACTTCATCGCCGAACATTTCTTCGGGCCGCTGGCGTTTCCCTTTCCTTGCCCTTACTGGAAGCGATGTTTCCCGCAACTGGCAAAGGGGCAGAAGCAGCCGAGAAGGCACGTCGGCGCATGGTGCTGATCGACCTCGGCTTTGGGCTCCATGCCCCCAATTTGTTTCCGACGAAGTCTGGCCGCGACTATGAGCTGACTCCTTACCTGGAAGTGCTGCAGGAGTTCCGCAACGACTTCACGATTATTTCTGGCTCTTCCCATCCCGATGTCGATGGCGGGCATTTCGCGGCGAAATCCTTTCTCACCGCGGCCCCCAAGCCGACGAGTGCCAATTTCAAAAATTCGATCTCGCTGGACCAGTTTGCCGCCGAACGAATTGGTCTCGAAACCCGCTATAGCAGCCTGACGCTGAGCCTGATGGCCGGACGAGGCATTGCGTACTCTCGCAGCGGCGTCGAGATTCCGTCAGAAAGCCGAGCTTCGCGGCTCTTCGCCAAATTGTTTCTCGATGGCAAGCCGGAGGAAAAGCAGCAGCAGATTCAGCGGCTCAAGGACGGGCAAAGCGTGATGGATGCCGTGCTCGACCGGGCCAAGGCGATGCAGAGCCGCGTCGGTGCCCGGGACCGCGAAAAACTCGAACAGTATTTCAGTGCCGTTCGGGCGACGGAACAGCGGCTGGCGAAAGCGGAGGAATGGGAGCACCGCCCCAAGCCGCACGTCGAGGCCCGGCCGCCTCAAGACGTGACCAATTCCGCCGACGTCATCGGCGGGGCTCGGCTAATGTTCGACATGATGCACCTTGCCCTGGAAACCGACTCCACGCGTCTGATTACGCTCTATAACCCGGGGGTCAACGCCGTCCCGCCGATTGCCGGCGTCACTCAGGACTATCACAATCTCTCCCATCACGGTCAGGATGCCGAGCGGCTGGCTCAGCTCAAAGTGGTGGAACTCGAGCAGATGAAGGCCTTCGCCGAGTTTCTCGGCAAGCTTCGCGGCACGAAGGAAGCAGGCGGCACGCTCCTCGGCAACACGATGGTTTTGCTCGGCTCCGACCTCGGCAATGCCAGCAGCCACGACAACCACAACTTGCCGATCATCCTGGCCGGCGGCGGCTTCAAGCACGGCCAGCACCTCGCCTTCGACAAGATCCACAACTACCCGCTGCCGAACCTGTTCGTCTCCATGCTCCAGCGGCTCGGCCTCGAAACCGACAAATTCGCGTCGAGCATGGGGACCATGACGGGACTGGAAGTGTAAGGCCCCTTTCACCAACTCGCTGCAATGAAGCAAAACCCTCAAAACTCCTCTGTCGACGCACTCGCCACCACAGTGTCCACTCCCGATCGCCCCTTATCTCGCCGGAACGTACTGGCTGCGTTGGCGGGGCTGGGTATTGGTACCGCGGCCTTTCAGCGGGCGCTAGCGGCGCAGGCGGAAGCAGCCGGCAAGGTAACGCCCGAGTTGATCCAGCAAGCGGAGTGGATTGCCGGAATCACGATTACGGAAGAAGATCGCAAAGCCGTGGCCGGCGCGGTCGAACGAGATCAACGAAAATTTGATGTACTACGGAAGGTCGATCTAAAAAACAGCGTCCCACCGGCACTTTCTTTTTTCGCAGCACCGCCGCAAGAAGCATCCGTAACCATCAATCGCAGCGAAATTCGCCCCGTCGCGGCAAAGGACGAAGCGACGGCGGCAAAACCGGAATCGCAGGAAGACCTCGCGTTTTTGCCAGTCACCAAGCTCGCCACGCTGCTTAAAGCAAAGAAAGTTACTTCTGTCGAACTGACGAAGCTCTACTTAGCACGACTCAAAAAGTACGACCCGCTGCTGAAGTGCGTGGTGACCCTGACTGAAGATCTCGCCCTCGAACAGGCCGCCAAAGCCGATACAGAAATCGCGGCCGGCAAGTATCGCGGCCCGCTGCACGGGATTCCCTGGGGAGCGAAGGACATCATCGCGGTGCCGGGCTACAAGACGACCTGGGGAGCGGGGCATTATGAAGATCAAACGCTGGACGTGCAGGCAACGGTGGCCCGCCGCCTTGAGGAAGCTGGGGCCGTGCTTGTCGCCAAGCTGACCGTCGGCTCACTGGCACTGGGTGACGAGTGGTTCGGTGGCATGACCCGAAATCCCTGGAATCCGGAGGAGGGCTCCAGTGGCTCGTCAGCCGGCTCTACTTCCGCGGTCGTGGCTGGCCTCGTCGCTTTCGCACTCGGCAGCGAAACGCTTGGCAGCATCGTCTCTCCCTGCCGCCGCTGCAGCGCCAGCGGGCTCCGGCCGACGTTCGGCCGCGTCAGTCGTTTCGGCTGCATGACGCTCTCGTGGAGCATGGATAAGATTGGCCCTATTGCCCGCTCCGTGGAGGATTGTGCCCTGATCTTCGGCGCGATTCACGGCAGCGATCCACATGACTTCACTGCAGTCGACCGGGCTTTCTCCTGGCCGCCGAAAGCCGAAGTAAAGTCCCTCCGAATTGGTTACTTCGAAGGAGATCGACCTCCCGAAGAGAAGCGAGCTCACGAGTTGCTGAAAAAACTCGGCGTCTCGTTGGTTCCGATGAAGTTGCCGCAAAGGTACCCGGTCGGCCCGCTTACGCTGATTCTCAACACGGAAGCGGCTGCCGCATTCGACGACCTTACCCGCGACGGCGTCCGCGAAGGGATTGGCAAATGGGGCACCACATTTCGACAAGGACAATTCGTCCCAGCGGTGGAGTATCTTCGCGCCTGCCGCGTTCGCACGCTGGTTATGCGAGAAATGGAAGAAGTCATGACCAATGTGGACGCCTACGTCGGCGGCGATGATCTGGTGCTGACCAATTTCACGGGCCATCCCACGGTCGTCGTCCCGGATGGCAACCGCCCCGATTCCAAGAGCGGCCAGCCCGGCACCATCACCTTCACTGGCCAACTCTTCGGCGAAACCAAACTTCTCGCACTCGCCCATGCCTACCAGCAGGCGAGCGGAGCCCACCTGAAACGCCCATCGCTCGAAGAGCCGGCGGCGAGGAATGAAACGGAATAGCCCGCATTTCTCTCTGGCGAATCTGTTCTTCAAAATCTGGCTGGATGTTCGCCAGCGGCGAAACGGCCAAAACGAATAGACGGCCATTTGGAGCCGCGAGATATAGTGCGAGGCGGACTTTGTCGGTATTGCGAAGACGTTGGCAGCCCTGCAATGTCAGATTGCGTCATCCGCAGCATAATTCGGAAGAATGCCGCGTGGTTACATGACTCTTTTGCCTTCTTGCAATTGGGATCGGAATTCATCTACCTCTCCACGACGTTTACCCCTTCCCTCCGCGTCAGTTCCCCAAACAAACCGCTCAGCCGCTCCGTCATTGGCCCGCGGGTTCCTGCTCCGATCACGCGGCCGTCGATTTTGGTGACGGCGGCGAGCTCGCCCATGGTGCCGGTGCAAAAGACTTCGTCGGCGCGGAAGAATTCGGTGAGGGACAAGTCACGTTCTTCGCTAGGGATGCCGTGGTCGCGGCAAAGGCCGAGGACGGTGGCGCGGGTGATTCCTTCGGGACAGGCCACGGTTCTCGGAGTCATAACTACGTTCCGGTGGACCAAAAACAAATGAGTGGCGTTGGTTTCCGCGACGAATCCGCGGGTGTCGAGCATGAGGGCGTCGTCCGCGCCGGCGACGTTGGCTTCGATCTTGGCCAGGATCGATTGCAGCAGGTTGTTGTGGTGGATTTTGGGGTCGAGGCAATCGGGGGGAAACCGCCGGACACTACTGGTGATGAGGGAGAGGCCGGCCTTGTCGTAGACGGGCGGCTTATGTTCGGCCAGGACGATGAGCGTGGGGCCGGCCTGGTTCAGCCGCGGGTCCATGCCGCTGGTGAGTTTGACGCCGCGGGTGAGCGTGAGGCGGATGTGGACGGCGTCGGTCATCTGGTTGGCGGCGAGCGTGCGGCGAATTTGCTCGGTGATCTCCTCGTGCGTCGGAATTTGGACGAACGCCAGCGCCAGGGCACTGCTTCGCAGCCGGTCGAGATGCTCGTTCAGCTTGAAGATGCGCCCCTGGTAAAGCCTCAGCCCTTCCCAAACGGCGTCTCCTCCTTGGACTGCGGAATCGAACGGGCTGATGCCGGCCTGGTCGCGGTGGACGAGGTTGCCGTTGATGTTCACGAGAAGATTGCGGTTGGATTCGTGGAATTTTTGGAGCATGGGTGGTGAGAGGGCAGAATTTAGGGGTCGGAAGGAGCGGAATGCAAAATGATGAGAGGAGAGAGACCGCGCGGAGGCGAGCGTGGATTTTACGTCAAAATGTCCGGTTTGTGAGCCAATCGTGAATTTTCCCATTCCCTTTCAGGCGACGAGCGGTGCGTCCCTCGTTTTCCACTTTGTTTATCACTTTGCCTCCCTTCACTCTGCCTTTTCCAATCTCTGGCCCTTTCCCCCTGGCTGCTGCCGCGTAATATTCATTCTGGGTTGCCAGTGAGGGCTCGAAAATCGAACTTGCATCATTTGCCCGAATGGAACAGACTGACGACGGTGCATCGGACGCAGCCGGATACGAAGCCAGGCCGCTCAAGCAAGGAGGCGACATGATTATGCCCGCTCCCCTGACGAAGCTTTTTGTTCTCGACACGAATGTGGTGCTGCACGACAGCAGCAGCATTCTGAATTTCGAGGAGCACGACATCGCGATACCCATCACGGTGCTCGAAGAACTCGACAAATTCAAGCGGGGCAGCGACGACATCAATTTCCATTCCCGCCAGTTTCTGCGGCGGCTGGATGAACTGACCAGCGATCTTCTGACTCCCCAAGGTGCCACTTTGGGCGAGCACCGGGGCCATATCCGTGTCGTGTTGGGGGGCGAACTCGAAAGCCGATTGAAGGCGGCCTTCTTTCAAGATTCGCCCGACCATCGCATTTTGAACACCGCCTTGATGCTGCAAAAGCGGGAGCACACTCGCACGGTAGTTTTGGTGACCAAAGATGCCAATCTGCGGATGAAGGCTAAATCGCTCGGATTGTTGGCCCAGGACTACACGTCCGACAAAGTGGAGAGTTTCGAAAAGCTGTATACGGGAAAGCGGATTGTCGAGGGGATTCAATCCGACGCCATCAGCCATTTCTACTCGAACGGCGGCCTGGTTCCCCAAGTGGAGCTGCCGGAGGTGGAGCGGCCAGTCGCCAACGAGAACTTCATTCTCCGCAACGGCAGCAAATCGGTCTTGGCGACTTATCGGGCGACGGAGCATGCGTTTGCTCGCGTGGAAAAGACAACAACTTATGGAATCACGCCGCGGAATGCGGAGCAGAGTTTCGCACTGAAGGCCCTGCTGAATGACGATATCAAGCTGGTGACCTTGGCGGGAACGGCGGGAACCGGCAAGACGCTGCTGGCGCTGGCCGCCGCGCTGGAGTGCCGGCAGCGGTATCGGCAGATTTTATTGGCCCGGCCGGTGGTGCCGCTGGGAAATCGAGACCTGGGGTTCTTGCCGGGAGATGTGGAACAGAAGCTCGATCCGTACATGCAGCCTCTCTACGACAATCTGACTGTCATCCGCCATCAGTTTGGCGATCACGATGCGGCGGCTCAGCGGATCAACGAGATGCGAGAGACCGACAAGCTGATGATTACGCCGCTGGCCTACATTCGCGGCCGAAGCTTGCAGCGAATCTTCTTTATCATTGATGAAGCCCAGAACCTGACGCCGCACGAAGTGAAAACCATCATCACGCGCGCGGGTGAAGGGACCAAAATTGTTCTGACCGGCGACATCCAGCAGATTGACCAGCCGTACCTCGACGCCCTCTCCAACGGGCTTTCCTACCTCATCAATCGCATGAGGGGGCAGCCGATCTTCGCCCATGTCACGCTGGAGAAAGGGGAGCGTTCGGCCCTGGCGGATTTGGCGAGCGAGCTGCTATAAACAGTCCCCTTTCGCTCCGCGAAAGAGCGAGACTTTCGCGGAGCGAAAGGCGACTATGGGGACTAGATTACGCCATAAAATGCTTTCGCTGATAATCCCGTGCGATTCCGGACGAGTTCGACAATCGCATCGACCTCGGCATCGGCGAGTGGAGTGACATAACTCTCGGTCGGCTTGCGGGCGACGGTGTAGACCTGAATCAGCTTCAGTTTCCCTCCCGCAGCCGTGATTTCATTCAGGCGGTCGCAAAAGGCGGACAATTCCGCGGCGCTGGGCGGCTGGCAGGCGACGCGCATGAAGAGGGCCTGAATGACGAGTGGGCGAATTTTCGCCGCCGCGGCGATGTTCTCCAAGATTTGGCGAAAGGGTATTGGCGTACGGTCGATGAGCTTGAAGTACTCTTCCGTTCCCGCTTCCAACTTGGCCCAGATCTCGCCGTTGTTCTGATCGAGAATCGCCAGCCCCCGCTGCACATGGGGCCGATGGAACATGCTGGCATTGGTGATGAGGACCATCTTCACCGCATCCAGGCCGCGGCTGCGCTTCAAATCGGCACAGGCGGCAATGACTTCGTCGAAATTCTTGAACGTCGTCGGTTCGCCATCGCCGGAGAAAGCGATGTCATTGAGTCGGCGATACTGTGGCGGGGTCTGCTGGAATTTCTCTGTTTCGAAAATCGCACCACTGTTGCACAAATCCAGAATCGAGCTGAGTTCGTCAAGCAGAGCCGCGGTTTCCACGAACTGCGTTTCACTTTGGCTGGTCCGGTCGACCTGGCAATAAATGCAGTCGAAATTGCAGACTTTGTCGGGATTCAAGTTTACGCCGATGGAAATCCCTTCGCTTCGCCGGCTGAGGACGGGGTAGACGAAACGATTCTGTTCGAACTGGCGCTGGTGCTGGGCGTGGAGGGGAATGGCAAGCATGAAGGCATTATACCCAGTGGCTGTCCCTACGAACTGGGCGGCATTTCATCACCCGCGGGCGCTGCCACCAGCTTGAAGAACTGAAATCCCTCTTCCAAGAGCCCCGGAATCTTCTCCGCATTCATTCGCTTGCTGGCCCGAAAGAAAAACATTTGCGTCCCGCGCCCGGCTGCGGTGATCCCCTGCCGATGAGAAAACCATTCCCGCACTGCCGGCCCAAACATCTGGCGGATGGACGTCTCGCTGGGACCTTGCAGCAGAAAGGAAGATGAGAATTGTGGGTCTTCGTCAAAATTGATGTCCTTCACGCCGAACAACTTTCCGATCCTGTGAAAAAAACCTTCGGGGCTAACGACAAACTCTGGCAGGCTGAGACGCGAGGAGGCGAAGCGAACGATCGTCTGGCGGTGAGTGCTGGAATTCTTACCGCTTCCCACGGTGTAAGTCAGATCGAAGATGGTTAGTTCGACGTCGTCGGTCAGGCCGCGAATTGTATTCGTTACGGAGTGCCCCCGGCCTGAGGAAAACAGAGTAAATCCCTGAATAGCAGCCAGCAGGCCGGGAATCCCCTGGGGAAAAAACTCCAAGCCCAAATCGGCGGCCACCTTCGCCAGGGCCTCACGCCGCTTCTTTTCGTAATAGATTCCAAACCCAATCGCAATCGCGATGAGCGACGCAATGATGATGATCGGCAGCAAGCTGCTGAGGAGTTTCATGAAGAAAATACTCGCCACGGACAACGTAAAGGGCGTGATTTGTAGAGTCTGCATTTATACTCATTCGCCTTCTCGCAAGCCACGGCAGGATCGAACCCGACATTAGGCTCGCAAAGGGATAATTGACGAGCCTGCGGCCGCGCGAGAAACTTCGTCTTTCGTTTCCGCGAGCCTCTCCCTTTTTTGGAGCCAACCCATGTTTCCCAGATTTCGGCCCTCCCTTTCCCTCGCCTTGCTGGCGTCGCTTTTAGCCTTCCCTTTGGTCGGCCGCGCAGAAGGAGAGAAAAAGGAAGAGGAGGGGAAGACCGACGACCGGCTGGTGTGCATTGGCGCACTTGCGGGAGCGCATATTTACACGACGTACGGCTACGTGGGGACGGTTGCCGATGGATACGCGCACGACGTCTACAAAGCTGACAAGGTGCAAGATCTGATGAAGGAAGTCGTAGGGCTTTCGGAGTTTAGCATCAAGCAGCTTAAGGCTGTCCGCAACGGCAACCTGGTGGAAGCCGACAAAAAGGTTATCGACGACGTGGTGGAGGTTTACAGCCTTTTGCAGGACGAAGCTCGGGCCCTCTCCGACTATTCCAAATCCAAAGACAAGGATGCTCTGGACAAGTTCGAAAAGGCTCGCACTGCCGCCTGGCCCAAAATCAAAGCCGTTTTGGGAATCAAGGACGAGGCCAAATGAGACAACAACGGGGTCAAAGCCGAGATATCTGGGAATCGGGGCTGCGTTATTTGGGCCATTTGCCGTAGAATGAGCCGCAGGCGGCAGACTTACGCTGACTTCCCTTTTACGGATTTTCTAACCTACCCTGCGTGATGCCATGACTTTTTCCACTGGCCGGTACGTTTTGTTTTCCAAGTTTGGACTGCTACTTTCCGGCATGGTTCTCACTTTGCTTGCCGGCTGCGGAGAGCCCGCGCCGGTCACTGCGGAGAAGTCGAAGTTCCAGGTCGCCGGCGAAGAAGACAAACAACCCGCGAAGGGGAAAGAAGAATCCGGCGATTCGGGCTTCGAGTTTCCCAAGCCGAGCACGAAGCCTCCCGCTCCCAAGAATTCGTCTTCGAAGGGAAACGCGGCGGGCACCCCCAGTAAAGAGCCAGAGACAGCCCAACCGAGTGAAGAGACGGAAGACACCAACGATTACGGAGCTTCGCCCCAATATCCAATACCGCCCGGGGGAGCTCAGGTTATTGCCGACTTCTTACAAAACCTGGGGGAAAAGAAACCCAAGGGGCGAACAAAAAAAGAACAGGAAGCCGATTTTCTGGCCATTCAAGACTCGCGCCTGGCGGCAGCGCGCAAGTTATTGAACTTTCGCATTCCTCCTCAAGCCAAACAGGGGTTGTTGGAATTGATGATGGAAATTCATCAGAATTTCATAGACAACAAGATTGTGGGAGCCGAGCAACGGCTGGAGGATTTTGCCCAGGAACTGAGCAACCACAAAGATCCCCAGATCGCCGATATCGGACGAGCGCAAGCTTTTGACATCTCCATCAACAAACTGGCCAAGCAAGACCCGCCCCCCGAAGATGGCAAGGAAGTGGCCGCGGCTATTGAAAAATTCGTGGAGGAATCCAAGGGCTCCCCGGTGGGCTTCATCGCTCCGCTCCAAAAGTGCTTTGAATTGCAAGAGATGCCGGGTGCTACCAAACAGTTCCAGCAGGACATGATCGAACAACTGACAAAAGTTGCCACGCGGTACAAAGACAGCCCAGAAAAGCAGCTTTCCGCCCAGGCAACTCAGATTTTGGAAATGGCGGGAATCTTGGTCGCCGAGGTAGAAATCAGGCCACTGATGAAGGAGACCGCTGACGGCGAGGAAGGAGCGGAAGAAAAACTCGTGGCGGCTATTCAGGATTTGGTGACCAAGGAAAAGACAAGCGAAGCCCTGTTCGCCATTGTTCAGGACAAAGCCAATTTGCTCGAATACGGCCACGCAAAATATGACACCGTGCTCAAGATCTATGAAATGCTGGATACCCGTTTTAAGGCACACCCAGACAAAGAACTGACGGCAAAAGTCGCGGAAGCAGCCGAATCGGCCCGCAAGCGAATCGGCCTGATTGGCAAGCCGCTGGTGGTGGAAGGGGTGACTCCCGACGGCAAGCCGTTCGACTTCGCGGCTTACAAGGGGAAGTACGTGCTAGTCGATTTCTGGGCCACCTGGTGCGGGCCGTGCTTGCAGGAGATGCCCAATGTTCGCAAAAACTACACCGCCTATCATTCCAAGGGATTCGATGTCATCGGCATCAGCCTCGATAACGAATTGGAAGAACTGACCAGCTTTCTCACCCTGCAAGGTCCCCCGTGGCAGACCGTCATTAGCGACGAGCTGTTCAAGAAAAAGAGCGTGGAAAATGGAATGGAAGCCAACCCCATCGCCGTTGCGAACGGAGTCCATGCCATCCCGTTTGTGGTCCTGCTCGATAAGGAAGGGAACGTCGATTCGCTTCACCTGCGTGGTCCAAAACTGGAAGCTCGCCTGAAGGAGTTGCTAGGCGAGCCTGAAAAACCGACGACTGACGAGAAGCCGGAGAAACCAGCCGAGGAAAAGCCTGCGGAGGAGAAGAAGGAAGCCAAGGATGGAGAAGAAAAGGCCGAGAAGCCCGCTGAGAAATCCACCGAGAAGCCCGCGGAAGAGAAACCAGCCGAGCCCAAGAAAGATGAAGAGGGTGGCGGTTGCGGAGTAGCTGTGGAAGAAGAGAAGAAAGGGGAATCCGCGGAACCGAGCGAGGTGAACCCCTATTCCGCCAGGCCGGGACTTGCTTCCGATAAGCTCGCGGCCTTCATTGAGAAGATGCTGGACAAGCCCAAGTCCATCCAGGGCCGCCCTGGCTTTGCCGAGGCCGTCGTCGAGGCATGCGACCGAATTCTTACCGCAAATCCCGCGGCCAGCGAGAAGGAATTCCTCGTCGCGGCGGAAGCGAAGTTCGAAACGCTGCATAAGAAGGCCTGCGCCGGTGACGAAACCTGCGACAAGGCGCTCATCGCCTTCACCGAGCAAATGAAAGCCGACGCGCGTCCGCGGATTTCCCGGCAAGTCACCTTCTTCCAGCAGGAGCGAAAAGTTCTCGACGGAGCCGAACTCCCCGCGGAGAAAGTTCCCGATCTGCTGAAGGAACTCAAGGACTACTACGCTGCCGAGAAACTGACGAGCAAGCACTTGCGGATGGCTTCCAGCACAGTCGCTCTCATCAACAAGCTCGACAGTGGCGACGAGCGAGAGAAGCTGTTCGGCGAATTCGGGGGCCTCTTCGCCAAAGCTGGCGACAAGGAACTCGCCCGTTACGGCAAAAAGCTGGCCCAAAAGCCGGAGGCCGAGGAATCGGACCTCGTCGGCAAGGACTTAGATCTGGCGGGGACCACGGCTGCGGGCAAAGACTTCAAATGGGCCGACTACCGAGGTAAGGTGGTACTTGTGGACTTTTGGGCCACCTGGTGCGGACCCTGCAAAAAGGAGATGCCGCACGTGAAAGAATTGAACGAAAAACTCGGCGAAAAAGGTTTTGCCGTCGTCGGCATCAGTCTCGACAAGGACCAGGAAGCCCTGGCGGCCTATCTGGCGGAAAACCAGATTCCCTGGGAGAACCTGGCCGGTGACGAAACACAGGAGCTCGCTCAGAAATACGGTGTCCGCGGCATTCCGACGATGATGGCCATCGGCAAGGATGGCAAGATTTTGGGTGTCAGCCACAACGTCGCGAGCTTGATTCCGATGATCGAGAAGGCCTTGGCGGCCAAGTAGTGCGGTAACGAGAGGACGATTCATGCGGATACCGCGAGCAGCAACAACGACCTGGCTCGCGAGCATGGTTTTCGCGTTGTTAGCCAGCGGCACGCTGGCCGCTGCCGACCCGCCCCAGCAAGCAGCCGTCTCCTTTCGCTACGACGTACTGGCCTCTCTCTCCAAACACTCCTGCAGTTCCGGCGCCTGCCACGGCTCGCCGACCGGCAAAGGGGGCTTCCGACTTTCGCTTCGCGGGTTTGACGCCGAGTTTGATGCTCTGACCCTGATCCGCGAGGACCTGGGCCGACGGACAACCATTTTCTCGCCGGAAGAAAGTCTGCTGCTCGCCAAGCCGACCATGCGCGTCGCTCACGGCGGCGGCCAGCGACTAAAGAAATCGGACCGCACCTATCTTCTCATCCGCGACTGGATCGCCCAGGGCTGCCGGCCCGATGCGCCGGGAAGTCCCATCTGCCTCGGCATTGAAGTCAGTCCCAAGGCTGGCGAGCTTCATCTCCCTGCTCAGCCGCAAAATCTGACGGCGGTGGCAATCTTTAGCGATGGAACCAGGCGGGAGGTTACCGACCTTTGCGTCTTCACCAGTTCCGATGAAGAAACGGCCGCCGTGGATGATGGCGGGCTCGTCACCGCGAAGGAGCGCGGAGAAGCAACCATCCTCGTCCGCTACCTCGATTACATTGATACCGCGTCGTTCACCTTCCTCCGCGACGTCCCTGGCTTTGCCTGGCCCAGTCCAACAGAGCAGAATTTTATCGACCACCAAGTCTTCGCCAAGCTGAAGCTGCTGCAACTCCCGCCGGCGGAAATCTGCACCGATTACGAATTCATCCGCCGCGTCTATCTCGACGTCCTCGGCATCCTGCCCGAGCGGAAGGAAGTGGAGGCGTTTGTCAGCGATTCTTCGGCGGACAAGCGAGACAAACTGATTGACGCTCTGCTGGAACGGCCCGAGTATGCCGATTTTTGGGCTCTCAAATGGGCTGACCTGCTGCGGGTGAAGAGTGGCCGGCTGGGAAGCGGAGCGGCTCACAAGCTCCATCGCTGGCTGGTGACAGCCGTGCGGGAGAATCGCCCTTATGACCAAATCGCCCGCGAATTATTGACCGCCAGCGGCAGCACGCTGCAAAATCCGCCGGCCGGCTTCTATCGCGCCGCAGCCGACACGAACGACTGTGCCGAAACGACCTCGCAACTTTTCCTGGGCATCCGCATCCAGTGTGCCAAGTGCCACAATCATCCGTTCGACCGCTGGAGTCAGGATAACTACTACGGCATCGGGGCCTTTTTCGCCCGCGTTGGCCGGACCGAACTTCTCGGCGGCGAGGAGACGCTCGTTTATTCCCTGCCGCGCGGCGAAGTGACGCAGCCCCGCACCGGCAAGCAAATCCAGCCCTGGCTGCCGGGCGTTGAAGCGGACAAGTTGACGAACACAAACGACGAGGACCGCCGCCAATTGCTCGGCCGGCTGCTGGCAACCAAGGACAATCGCCTGTTCGCGGAAGTCGCTGCCAATCGCATCTGGGGGCATCTGCTGGGGCGCGGCATCGTAGAGCCCGTCGATGACTTTCGCCCTTCCAACCCTCCATCGAACAAGGAACTGCTCGCCGCGCTCACCGACGAATTCATCCGCACCGGCTTCAACCAGAAGGAGCTGATCCGCACGATTTTGAAGAGCCGCACTTACCAGCTTTCCAGCCAATCGCCCGAACTAAGCCAGCGGGACGTGAAGTATTTCTCCCACACGGCCTCGCGGCTGTTGTCGGCGGAGCAACTGCTCGACGCGATTTCATCGGTCACCGGAACGCCCGAAGCATTTCCCGGCTTACCGGCCGGCACGCGGGCCGGGCAGCTTCCCAGCCCCGAACTGGGAACGTACTTTTTGCGAATCTTTGGCCAACCATCGCGGGATACCGCCTGCGAATGTGAGCGAGGGCACGATCCCAAACTGACCCAGGCCCTGCAACTCATCAATGGGCCAATGATCACGGCCAAACTGCAAGACCGCGGCAGCCGTTTGTCACTTAGGTTCGATGTTTCCGCCCAGCGCGTGAATGCCGCCGGCGAGCCGCCACGCAAGAATCTAGCCCTCTGGCTGCGGGCGGATAGCGGTGTGCTAACCAAGGATGGCAGGCCCCCAATCAACGGAGCAGCCATCGCCACGTGGCAAGACCAGGCCGAAAACAAACGGAAAACCGTTCAGCCGGATGCCAACAAACAGCCGGTTTACGTCGCGAATGGTTTGGGAGGACTCCCCACACTCCGTTTCGATGGCAGCAACGACCTGCTGTTCAATGATCAAGACAACCTGGTGGAATCCGGCAAGGAGCGGACGATTCTTGTCGTCGGCCGGGCTGCCAAGGAAGGGCACGGCGGCTGCGCGTTCTGCTTCCGCCGTTCGACAGCCGGTGGAGGAACTGTCTTCGCCGTGCAGCACGGAGTGTTTTCGGGGGTGTACTACGTTTACTCCGATGGGGTTAATTCGTCTGGCAACACTTCCCTCCCTCTCAAACGCCGCGAGACAATCGACGAACCGTTCGTCTCCGCCTTTGTTTCCCGCGGCAGTGGCCAGAAGCTGGAAGTGGCGATCAATGGCGAGGCGCAATCCCTTTCGCAGCCCGGTACGGTCGGCCCGGACGGAGGTTCCGCCGGCTTCACCATCGGCAGCCGGGAAGATATTCCGCCGGGAGGCCAAAACTGGCAAGGAGAGCTGAGTGAAATCCTGGTCTACGAGCGGGCGCTGTCGCCGGAGGAACTGGCGGCAACGGGAAGCTACCTGGCGACCAAGTATGCCCTCAAAACGGCCTATCCCGCGAAACCGCAAGCGGCTGGTCCCGAAACTACGGCCATCTCTCGCGAGCTGATCACCGATTTCTATTACGCGGCGTTATCACGTCCGCCGAGCGACGACGAGCTCAAAAAAGGCCTCGCGTATATCGCCGAGTCCGACGAAATGCGGCAAGGGTTGGAGGATCTTTGTTGGGCGCTGGTGAATTCGAAAGAGTTCTTGTTCCAGCATTGAAGGA
>CAYUJE010000112.1:0-18715 GCA_964444865.1 uncultured Pirellulaceae bacterium
CATCGTGGGTGTAGGTCACGGTGCCGTCGTTGTTGGCGACAGCCGTGCCGTGCGCCGGGTTCTGGACGATGACAATGGAGGTCAGGTCCAGCGTCCCATCCGCATCGGAATCATTGGCCGCAACGTCAATAGTGACCACATCTCCTTCGTCAACCGTATCGGCATCATCGACGGCAACCGGTGCATCGTTGACCGGCGTGATCGTGATATTGACCGTCGCGATTCCGGAGACGGCCCCCAAGTTATCCTTGATGTCATAGGTGAACGAGTCGCTGGTCGTTTCCGAACCATCGTGGGTGTAGGTGACCGTGCCGTCGTTGTTGGCAACAGCCGTGCCGTGCGCCGGGTTCTGGACGATGACAATGGAGGTCAGGTCCAGCGTCCCATCCGCATCGGTATCATTGGCCGCCACATCGATGATGACCGAGTTTCCTTCGTCCACGGTGCTGCTGTCATCAACGGCAACGGGAGCATCGTTTACCGGTGTCACGGTGATATTGACTGTTGCGACGTTTGAAACCGCCCCCTGAATGTCCTGAATGGTGTAGGTGAAGGAGTCGCTGGTGGTCTCCGACCCGTCGTGGGTATAGGTCACCGTGCCATTGTTGTTCACGGTCACTGTGCCGTGGGCCGGATTTTGGGTGATGACAATGGAGGTCAGGTCGAGTGTGCTGTCCACGTCGGTATCATTAGCGGCTACGTTGATGATTACCGCTCCGCCTTCATCTACCGTAGCGGCGTCATCCACGGCCACTGGTGGATCGTTGACGGCGGTGACCGTGATGGAAACGGTGGCAACGTTGGAAGTGGCACCACTGTTGTCCTGGATGGTGTAGGTGAAGGAATCGCTGGTCGTATTCGACCCGTCATGGGTGTAGATGACTGTCCCATCGTTGTTCACGACGACTGAGCCGTGGGCAGGAGCCTGGACAATGACAATCGAGGTTAGATCAATCGAGCCATCCACATCGCTATCGTTGGCGGCAACATTGAGAGTGACAGTTCCGCCCTCAGCGACGTTGGCGACGTCATTGGCCGCGACAGGGGCATCGTTGACCGGGGTGATGGTAATATTCACGGTCGCGATGCCGGAGATGGCTCCCAAGTTGTCTCTGACCGTGTAGGTAAACGAGTCGCTGGTCGTTTCCGAGCCGTCATGGGTGTAGGTCACCGTGCCGTTGGCATTGGCCACGGCTGTGCCATGGGCGGGAGCCTGGACGATGACGACCGTCGCAACATCCAACGTTCCGTCCGAATCGGTGTCGTTGGAGGTGACATTCACTACTCCAGTGGCCCCTTCATTCAACGTGAGCACGTCATCCACGGCTACTGGTGGATCGTTGACGGCGGTGACCGTGATGGCAACGGTGGCAACGTTGGAAACCGCGCCGTCGTTGTCCTTGATGGTGTAGGTGAAGGAATCACTGGTGGTGTTGGACCCGTCATGCGTGTAGGTGACGGTGCCGTTGGCATTGGCGACAGCCGTGCCGTTGGTGGGAGCCTGAACAATGACGATGGAGGTCACATCGATGGTTCCATCGACATCCGTATCATTGGTGGACACGGGAATGGCCAGTGTTCCCCCTTCGGCCACGGTGGCCAGGTCGTCGACCGCGACAGGAGCATCGTTGACCGGAGTTACCGTGATGGAAACCGTGGCGATGTTGGAAACTGCCCCACTGTTGTCCTTGATGGTATAGCGGAAGGTGTCGCTCGTCGTTTCCGAGCCGTTGTGCGTGTAGGTCACCGTGCCGTTGGCATTCACAACGACGCTTCCGTTGGTCGCATTCTGAGTAATTACGATGGAAGTGGGGTCAATGGTGCCATCTACATCCGTGTCGTTCGCGGCGACAGGAATGGCAGTCGATGCACCTTCCGCAACCGTGGCCGCGTCATTTGCGGCGACGGGAGGATCATTCACGGGGGTCACCGTGATGGTGACTGTCGCCGTGCCGGAGACTGCCCCCAGATTGTCTTTGATGGTGTAGCGGAACGAATCGCTGGTGGTTTCTGAGCCATTGTGGACATAGGTGACGGTGCCATCGTTATTGACCGTGACCGACCCATTAGCGGGATTCTGCGTAATCACGACCGAGGCCAAATTGAGCGAGCCATCCGGGTCGGAGTCATTGCCAGCAACGTTGATTGAAGCGGTGGCCCCTTCCGCCACGGTCGCGGCATCACTCACGGCGACTGGGGGAGAGTTGGTTGCCGGTGCGGGATTACTTCCAATGGATTGAAAATGCACGACCATCGGCTGTTGGGCCGTGTAGGTACTCAACCTATCCAGCCGGTCATTGCCATTTCCACCGTTAAGCACGACGGTCCGATAGGCCGAAGAATTGCTGACGAAGAGATTGTCATCACCATCTTCCAGCAAGATGCTGACCGTTCTAGCGAAGTGAGCATGGTCGAGGCTGACCACATCATTGCCTGACCCCATAAGAATGCTGGAGACACCCAGGCCCCGCAACCCCCAACCGCTTGTGCCCGGTAAGGCGCTGACCCGATCATTGCCACTGCCGGTGTCGATGAAGAGCAGGCCTTGTACTTCGGTATCTTTGAAAATGACCTGGTCGTCGCCGCTACCCGTATTGACCGTTAGTCCGCCATAAATGCGGAACAAGTCATCCGTTGTTCTTGTGAAAGTAACACTATCATCACCCCCCTTGAGGTCGATGGTGATATTCCGTTGAAAATTGGCCAGCGTGACCGAAGACTGCCCATTGACCGTGGTGCCGTTCCCCGTGATGGTGATGCTGCTCGGGCCGCTGCGGGTGATGGAAATATTGTTTCCCAGGTTATCCCCGTCCAGGAACAGGTCCCCCGACTGAATGACGGCAGCCACGTTACCAGCCAGAACTTCCCGGCGCTCCAACTGCTCGAGGCCCAGAAAGCGGCGGCGGGCGGCGAGGCGTTGTTTCTCTTTGCGGCTTTTCACGATGTTTCTCCGGATTCAATCAGCGACACGTTGCCAAAATGCTACCACGGTTGCCGATCGTCAACATTCTGTGGGGGTTGGACGCTCAGTTACCACGGTAGTTCCCGGCTTTTTGCCTCAGCCGGGTTTTCCTGCCAAAGAAAAGCAGTCCATGTGCCGGCCTAAAATGGCAGTTCGGTGTCAGTAAAAAATTCGGAAAACAAAAAACATGCCTGCATTTTCCCCCTACAATGAAGGGCCTGCTCGAGGTCCGATTGTCGCTCCACCGACTGTTCATGGGAGTTTTCGTTTGAACGGATTCCTGTTCCGAAGGTTCGCTACCGCTTGCTTGATGCTGCTCTTATGTCATTCCGTTGCAGCAACGGCAGCGGATCGGATCATCCTGCGGAACCTGGAACTCATTGCCGATAAAACCGTGCTTTCCGTCGATGAAGACGGCGCTCGACTCGATGGCAAACGGCCCGGCGGAACTGACCTGATTCCCTGGGACGAAATCGAACGGGGCCGCGTAAGCGAGAAGCTGCAAGGGGAATTTGATAATTATCTCCATGAGCTCGGTCCTGATCTCTATCGCCTTCGCCGCCGCTTGAAAATTGGGGACTACGAAGGGCTGCAGTCCGCAGCGGAAAAAGTCTTTCCACAGTTCGTCGCCCGCCAGAGCCAAACGGCCTATCTCGTCTGCCAGGCCACTATGTGGAGCCGCCTCGCCCACGGCCAGCGCGAAGCCGCCGTCGAACCCTATCTCCGCTGCCTCGAACTCCTCCGCAGTGGCGTGGCCAAGGAAGCCCTGCTCCCCGGCACACGCCGCCTCGCTTCCGGCCCGGATACCCCCTACTGCCTCGACCTCGCTCCCCTCTGGCTCGATGCCGCCCAGGCCAAACAGGCCCTTCCCGGCGTGCAGGAGGCCATCAAAAAAATGGCCTCCCCGCGCCCCGACGAAGCTTACCTCTACTACGTCTCGCTCGCCCTCGCCGCCGAAGACGTCCCCGCCGCCCAAAAGGTTCTCGCCGCTGTTCAAGCGAAGGAACCATTCGCCGCCCAGCTGCGTGACGTCCTTCTCGCCCAGCAGGAGGTCCTGGGAAAAAATCCCGGCACCCATCTCGGCGGCCTCGAAGCCCGCCTCCCCACGCTCCACCCTGCCAATCGCCTCCTCGCCCAATACTGGCTGGGAACCTGGCGGGCCACCGGCGACGAAGCGGCCCAGCGGGATGCGGCTCTCGACTTCCTCACTGTCGCCGCCCTGGCCGAGGACCACGACCAGGAACTGACCGCCGCTGGCCTGTACCACGCCTGGCAAATTCTGGATAAGCTCAAGGATACAGCGGCAGCAGCGGTGCGGCAGGAACTCCTCGGCCGCTATCGCGATACGGCACAGGGAAAGCGAGCCGCGGAACTGGAGAGGTCATGACGAGCATCGGTGGTTTTCTTTCTCATCTGCCGCGGGGCACCATGCTCCGCCTGTTGGCGGGCGTACTGGCGGTCTGGCTGGGCATGAACCTCAGCTCCCGCTATATCGCCGCCACGCGGGCCCAAGAGGTCAACCCCGGCGACGAGCCCAAGGTGGAAGACGTCGTCCCCACCGGCACCGCGGCTGCCGCCCCAGCAAAACCCGCCATCCACCAGCGCACCTTCTGGGACAACCTCATCGCCAGCGGTCTCATCGGCCTCATCATCATCATTCTCTCCTTTGTCGCCGTCGGTCTCATCATCGAACACGCCATCTCCATCCGCAAAGAGCGCCTCATGCCCGAGGCCGTGCTGCAACAACTCGAAGAGATGCTGCACCATGGCCAAATTGCCGAGGCCACCGAGTTCTGCCGCGATCCCAAAAATTACTCCCTCGCCTCCGACGTCATCCTCGCCGGCCTGGAAACCTATCAAGGAAGCGAATTCGGCTTCGCGGAATACAAGGCGGCTGTGGAGGAAGCGGGGGAGGACAACACCGCCCGGCTCTATCGCAAAACCGACATGCTCAACGTCATTGCCGCCATCGCCCCCATGCTCGGCCTGCTCGGCACGGTCTATGGAATGATCCTCGCCTTCAACGAACTCGCCAACGATGCCAAGCCACCCACCCCGTCCCAACTGGCCGGCGGCATCAGCCTCGCCCTCGTCACCACCATGGAAGGTCTGGTCGTCGCCATCCCCGCCATGTGCGCCTTCAGCTACTTCCGCAACAAAATCGACTCCCTCGTCTCCGAATGCGGCAAGCGCGTCGAACGCATCTTGATGCCCCTGGCCCGCAAGCGGAACGGTTGAGGAAGAAGGAGAGATAGAGAGACGGAGAGAATGCGAGAGGAAGAGACCATCCTTCCTCTTTCCCCTCCCCAACTCTCCGTCTCGGCGCTGTCAAGCATGAAGTGCACTCTGGCATTGCTGGGCGAAGACTTCGTTAGAGGTTTGGTAGTTGAGACGTTTGCGAGGTCGGTCTTTAAGTAAGTTCTCGGCACGAGCCACTTTGTAGCGGCTGACCTGATTGAAGTTCGTCCCCTTGGGGAAGAACTGACGGGTCAGGCCGTTGGTATTTTCGTTGGTCCCTTTCTGCCAAGGTGCGTGCGGATCGGAAAAAAACACCTCTATGCCGAGCGTGTTTTCCAGTTGCTCGTATTCCGCAAACTCGCACCCATTGTCCAAGGTCATGGTCTGACGCAACTCAAGCGGGATTTGCTGCAGCCGGTCGCACAGGGCTTGGCGCACTTTCTTGGCGTGCTTGCTGGGGACGGGAAGCAGCGCCAGGTATCCGCTCCTGCGTTCGACCAGGCTGACCAACGCGCCGCCGTGGCGTCCCAAGCCGATGATGGTGTCCCCTTCCCAGTCGCCAAAGCGGTCCCGCTCGTTGACGATCTGGGGACGCTTCTCCAAGGCGCGATCGACATGCCCCGCGGACTTGGTACGCCGGCGCTTCCGCCGATACTGGCGTAAATACACGATCCAGCGGAGCGCAATCTGGTCCGGCGACCAGCATTGACGCGGCTGCTCGTGGACGTAGGCCAGGTACTCGGGCCGGATCAGCTTTTCGGTTTTGACGTGCTCCGCGAACCGGAGCGGGTTTACCAAGGGATTGAGGAGCGGGTGAGAGAACGGATGCGGGAGTTGGGAGTTGACTAGCGGCTCTATCCCCCTCCGACCCCTCACCTCCGGCTCCTCTCCCCGCGGCGTGGCGAGAGGGGAGACAGAGAGTTTGGCCACTTTCCCCGCAGCGTGGAGAGGGGACATAGAATTCAAACGAAATCAGGCACCCTAATCGAACTCGAAAAAGTGGGCCGAATGCCAAGGGGGTGCCGAAATCTTTTGGTGTCCCGCCCTGCTCCCGCTAGAATGCACGAATGAAGTACAGCTTGCGGAGCCTGATGATTGTGGCGGCCCTGCTGCCGCCAGCAATTGCCTTTCTCTATTGGATTGCCGGTTTGCCGCTCACAATAAGTGCGACCGGCGCAGTTGCCTTTTGGCTCTTCGTACTCGCCAATCGACGAACGCCATGAAATTCACCATCCGCGACCTGGCGCTGGTGACCGCCGTGATTGCCTTGGCAATGGGCTGGATGGTGGATCGGGCAAAGCTGGCCTGGCAGTATGAATATGTCGTGGGGGCGAATGAGCGGCTGCACGAATTGCTCGACAAGGCCGATCCGAATTGGGAATCCAAACGCAAACAAGACGCCACTCGCACCCTGACGAAATTCGACCGCAATCCCAGCCCGACCGCTGCGTTCGCCACCGGCCTGCTCCTCTTCGGAGTCGCCATCCTCCTCATCGTCCTCGCCTGGCAGGGACGGGTGCATACCGACCTCTTGAATCGCCGGGTCCGGTGAAAAACAAGCAGAGGAGCCTCACGCGAAAACGCTAAGTCGCGAAGTGGAGACCGAGGTCTTCTTTCCCCCCTCTGTGCCCCTGTGCCTCCGTGCGAGATTTTCTTTGTCTTTCGATGGGCAATGGAAGAGGTTGCTCACACAGTGGCACGAAGGCACAGAGGGGCGGAAGAGCGATGATGTCTGGTACCTCACGAGCGAGGGAAATGCGTGTGGCAGCGGTGCCATGTCCAATTCCCTCGCTGGCGCGTCAGGCTGGTGTGGCAGTCGGTCGTCGGTTTGAGGTAGAATAGAGGGTCCCGCCTATCACTCCCGCCTTGCTTGAATACATGGCTGGCTCACCCCATTCACTGCCGAACGGACTATCGCGGCGTCAGCTCTTGGCGACGGCTGTCGGCGCGGGGGGGCTTTCCCTTTCTTCTTTCCTGCAACTGCGAGCCGCGGCTCCGGAGCCGGCGAGGGCCCGTGGGAAGGCGAAGTCCTGCATTCTCATTTACTGCTGGGGCGGGATGAGCCATCTGGAGAGTTGGGACCTCAAGCCGGATGCGCCGGTGGAGATACGCGGTGAATTCTCGCCGATCGAAACCGCCACGCCGGGAACCCTCGTCAGCGAGCATCTCCCCCTGCTCGCCCGCGAGACCGAGAAGCTGGCGATCATCCGCTCCATCCATCACGACGATTCGGCTCACGGCCGGGGGATGTACTGGAACCTGACGGGGCACAAGCCGCCGCGGGCCGGCAACATTCCGCCGATGTCCAGCGATTGGCCGTCGCTGCCGGCAATGGTCTCCAAGCTGCGGGCCGCGCCCAAGGGAGTGCCGGCGGCGGTGCGGCTGCCGTATCCGATGGTCGATAACAACACGCTGCAAGCGGGCGAGTACGGCGGCTGGCTGGGAGTGAAGTTCGATCCGATCATCATGCGGCCTTCCGCCGGAGTCCCGTTTGACGGCGTCTCCCGCACGCTCGGTTCCGAAGTCCTCAATCTGGCGGAAGGAGATTTTGCCCGCGTGGCGTCTCGCAAGGATTTGCTCACTGCATTGGAACAGCCGCGAACATCACGAGCGGAGTTTGAAAGCTTTCAACACTTCCGCTCTCTCGCTACGGACATCCTGCTGGGGTCGGCAGTGAAAGATGCTTACGACCTGGAGAAGGAAGACCCGCGGATTCGGGCGTCGTACGGCGATCACTTAGGTGGGCAAAGCATGCTGCTGGCCCGCCGGCTGACGGAGGTGGGGGTGCCGATTGTGCAAATCTGCTGTGCGGCCGGTGATTTGAACGGCGGGTCGGGGGATATGTGGGACACGCACGGCGACAACTTCAACCGCCTGAAGAAACGGCTGCTCCCCGTGTTTGATCGGGGCGTTTCGGCTCTGCTGAAGGATTTGGCCGATCGCGGATCTCTGGCGGAGACACTTGTCGTTTGCCTCACCGATTTCGGTCGCACTCCCCGCATCAACGGCGGGGCGGGACGTGACCACTATCCGGGCGTCTATTCGGTCGCATTGGCGGGCGGCGGTATCCAAGGGGGACAAGTCTACGGCAGCAGCGACAGTATCGGCGCATTTCCGGCTACCAGTCCCTGTGAACCGCCCGACATCCACGCCACCATTTTTGAAGCGCTGGGAATCTCCCCCCGCGCCGAACTCCGCGACATGCTGGGCCGCCCCTTTCCGGCCAGTGACGGCGAAGTCTTGCCGCTGTTTTGAGCATTGCCGCCGGACGGGCACTTGCAACAATACAGGGTGCGTGTCTGCGAAACTCCCTGGCGATGAAAGGACGAGTTGCCCATGACTAGCCGTGCTCCCATCCCCTATGCGGAAAATGTCGAGGTACCTTCGAGCGATGAAGCGGAAGATATTCGCCAAACAGTGCAGGCACTGGAAAAAATCCTGCGGCATGGCTCCGACCAAACCGGGCAGCTTCGCGGCGATGTGCACGTCAAATCCCACGGCTGTGCGATGGGGGAATTGCGGGTGCTCCCCAACCTGCCCCCCGAATTGGCCCAAGGACTGTTCAAGGAGGCGCAGGCCTTCTCGGCTGTGATTCGGTTTTCCAATTCCGCCAGCCAGCCGCAACCTGATTATGTTCCCGATGGTCGCGGCCTGGCGATCAAGGTGTTTGAGGTGGCCGGAGAGCGGCTCTCTTCCGAAGCCAATGGGGCGAAGACGCAGGATTTCCTCCTGGTGAATCATCCGGTCTTCTTTGTCGCCAACGTCAAGGACTTCCTGCGATTGGAACAGGTTCTGGCAACTGCTAAGGACAATCCGCTGGCGACTTTGCAAGGGGCGCTGACGGGGGGCGACTGGAACCCGCTCAACTGGCACTGGCGTGAGGCCCTGACAGCCGTGCAAATCGCCGCGCAGCTTCCGGCTCATCCGGCCGCCATCACTTATTACAGCATGGTGCCGTTTCGCTTCGGTGAATACGTGGCGAAATTCCGCGCCAAACCGGCCGGTGATCTGGCGGGTTCGCTCGTGGATCTGGTGACCAAGTTAGGCAAGCACCCCGATGCCCTGCGGCTGATGCTGGAAGAGACGCTGCGGTCACAACAGGTGCTATTTGAATTCCAGGTGCAACTGCGAACTTCGGCCCAGTCCATGCCCGTGGAAGATGCCACGGTGCAATGGCCGGAAAGCGAATCTCCCTTTCGCACCGTTGCGCTTCTGCTGATTCCGCGACAAGAGATCGACACGGAAGAACAGAAAGCCGTCAGCCGGCAACTTTCGTTTGACGCCTGGCATGCACTTGCCGCGCATCGGCCGCTGGGGGGCATCAATCGGCTCCGGCGCGAAGCCTATCCAATTTCAGCAGCCTGGCGACAGCGGACCTAGAATCTTCCGGCGCAGCATATGCCCGCTTCCGGCAAGGCGTAATTCACCGGCGATTGCTGGGTGCCCCTGTGGCCGGTGGAGGTGGCAGACTGACAATCGGTCCCCTCTGGCTGGCGGCGACAGCGGCGGATAATTCTCGCAGCAGTTCATGCGTCGCCTGAAACTCCGGCCGCTTGGCCAGGTTCGCATAGTTTGGGGATTTGGCGATGGTGTCATAACGGGTGAGGGATTCGCCGAGCAATTGTTCGCTCGGAATTCGCTGGCTGTCAATGACATCTGCCGGTATGGATAGATACTCTCGCCACTGCGCATCGAGAATGCCGCCGAGTTGCGTCGCGGCTTTCGCCAACTGACTCTGCAATACTCGAAAGTCTGGCGATTCTTTCGCCGACACTTCGTGCGTTCCTTTATCGGACTCTTCCTTGCGCCCCGTCACGGATGCGACATATTCCACCAGCTTCACTGCCGAATGCGGAATCTGCTTCGGCAATTCACCGGTGGCGCTGCCATAGAATAGTTGATGGGCATAGCGGTCGACCTCAATCGCGGAGCCATCGAGCGACACACCGGCAAACAGACCGCGGCTGCGGGCATAGGAAAGGATTTCGGCCTTCAGAGCGGCGTCGGTGGCGGCTTCCACGCGGCGGCCGATGGGCCCCGCGGCAATGGCGGCATCAGCCCCCAGAGTGAACTTCCCCTTCGCCAGGTTCTCGATGCTGCGCTCCGTGCGAAACACCAGCACCACATCGCTCGATTGCGCTCCCGCCTGAAAACCAACGCTGCCACCGGTGATAGTTACAAATTGCGGCAATCCCCAATCCCCTTCCTTGTCCCGAACCAGCACCACGCCATGCCCTCGCCGTACCGCACCAATGAAGCCAATCTTGATCACATCGGGAAAAATGGCGACGGCGTAGGCGTCGGACAGCATCTTCTCGGGAATTCGCTTGGCCGGGTTGGCGAGCGCTTCCTGCAAACAGTGATGGACGGATTCCACCGTCTCTTCCGGCGAAGCCGCCGGCGCTAGACTGGGGACGAAACCAAATCCCAGAATTGCTAGAGTCAACGCGATCAAGATTCGCATGGGTACTTCCTTGTGGTGCCAAATGATTCCGTGGGGCGATTTGCTTCGCCCCACAACTTAGTACGGTTCCCCGCCTGGGGGCAATTCCAGTTTCTTGCTCCTTGCGAAAGTCGGGCCGATTCTTCTTCTCCCCGTTTCGGCATTTAAAGTTCAACGTGGCACTTGCAAGTGCCTGAGGGGGCAGCGTTTTTTGGCACATCCTTATGCACAGCAGGTGCGCACTCTCGCACAGTTCCTCTAGCGTCACCCCCCGTGTCGAACTGGGCTGGGCAAAAGTGTTGCCCTAAGTTCGGAGTTACAAATCTGAAGGCAGGCATGGAAGTTGCAAACTTAATGCCCTATGAAAGCGGAGGATGACAAAATGAGACCCACGCATGTCCTGCATGAATCCCCCCGGGAACGGCTGTTGCGTCTTGAGGAAAACAGCAATTCCGTTTCGCCAGGAGCGCGATCCTACAATTACCTGAAAGTCATCGGGCTGTTGCTCTTGATGTTCACGATCATCGCTACGGGCATCGTGGTTGCGGAAATCTTCGGGGCGTACACGGGATTGATGGAGAAAATGGCCTCGCCGTTCTGGCGATAGGCGACGTTTCCCGCTTCCCAAATCTACCAGCCACTCTTGGCGTTGCTTGCATCCGTAACAGCCTTCGGAACTGACTTCACCATGCTGGCGACTGGGGAGGCAAGGCCGCCGGACCGGAGCACCCTCTTGTACTCCGAGGGTCTTCATTGTAGATTGTTAACAATCTGGTCCGCGAGCGGCCGGCTTCGAATCATCCAGGATTACCCTCCATGTCCCTCATCTCTCGTACGATTCGCGAACAAGTCACTGAGCAGATTCGCAATGAACTGATTTCGGGCCGGCTGCCGGCGGGGCAGCCGATTCGGGAGACGGAGTTGGCCGAGCGCTTTGGGGTCAGCCGCGGACCGGTGCGGGATGCATTTTTGCAGCTCACGAATGAAGGATTTCTGGCGTATCAAGCGAATCGCGGCGTCACGGTGCGGGAGCTGCCGAATGCGGAGCATCGAGAATTCATGATGTCTCTTCGCCGACAGGTGGAAGAGTTTGTGATCCGTCAGGGATTCGGCCGCATTACCACGAACGACCATCAGGCCTGGAGCGAGATCCTGGATCGCATGCGAGAGGCCTGCCGCCGGAAGGATGTGGCGGCGCTCGCCCGCTGCGATATGGAATTTCATCAGGCCATCCTTACGGCCGCGGGGGGCGAGGACTTTCTGCCGATTTGGAAATTGCTCTGCACGCAAATGCTGCTGGCATATTCGCGCGTCAAAAACCTGCTGCTGATCCATCAGGAACACGTGGCCATCCTGGACGAATTTCGGGCCTCGAATCTGCGCGGCGTGCTGGCGGCGCTCAAGGAGAACCTGCGATGAACTCATCCTCCAAATTGCTGATGCGGAAGCGGGCGTTTGCGTTTGTCATCGCAGCCGCCGTCGTGAGCGTTCTTGCGCCCAGCGCACGCGCGGAAGAAATCGCCGCTGCCGAGCAACTTTTCACGCTCAAGGTGCTGCCGTTGCTCAAGGCCAAGTGTTTTGCCTGTCATGGCGAAAAGGCAGAAGACGTGAAGGGGGCGTTGGACATGCGTTCGCGCGAATCGCTGCTCAAGGGGGGCGAATCGGAAGAGCCGTCGCTGGTCCCCGGTCAGCCGGATAAGAGCCCAATGTTTTTGGCCATCAAATGGGTCGGCCTGGAAATGCCCCCCAAGGAGAACGACCGCTTAACGGCCGAGCAAATCGAGTGGATTCGTCGCTGGATTGCGGCTGGTGCTCCTTGGCCGGATGCGACCGCTCAAAAGCGGTATCGCGAACTGGAATGGTCCACTCCCAGCACGGCGGACGGCGTGCTCGTCAAAACCAGCGGCGGGCTCTCCGACGACTGGACCTATCGCCGCTACAAGCCAGCCGACGTCTGGGCGTTTCAGCCGCTCAAGAAAGTCGCGCCGCCGGGCAAAGCCAGTAACCCCATTGATCAGTTTCATGGCGAAAGGCTCGCCGCCGCCAAGGTAGATTCCTCGCCGCAAGCCGATCCGCGAACGCTGATCCGCCGTGCGACTCTCGACCTAATCGGCTTGCCGCCAACGCCGGCAGAGATCGACTCATTCGTCGCCGCCTGGAAACAGAATTCCGAGCAGGCCTGGCTCGCGCTCATCGACCGCTTACTGGCGAGCCCCCACTATGGCGAACGTTGGGCACAGCATTGGCTGGATGTGGCCCGTTATGCCGATACGGGAGGCTACTCGAACGATTACGAGCGTTCCAACATGTGGCGCTATCGCGATTATGTGATTCGGGCCTTTAACAACGACAAACCCTATAACCAGTTCATCATCGAACAACTGGCCGGCGACGAATTGGCCGATGCCTCCGTGCGAAAGCGGGCAAATGGCAATGAGCAAAAGATGCGGCAGGCGCGGCTCAAGGGGGACTACAACGAGCAGGAAAGCGAGTGGATCGTGGCCACGGGTTTTCTCCGAATGGGGCCGTGGGACAACGCCATGGTGAAATCGGAAGAAGCTCGGCAGATCTATTTGGACGACTTGGTGAACTCCGTCGGACAGACTTTTTTGTCGACGACCATGCGGTGCTTCAAATGCCACGACCACAAGTTCGATCCGCTGCCGACGCGCGATTACTACCGGGTCTACGCCGCGTTTGCCGGCACGCAGATGGCCGAACGACCGGTGCCGTTTATGAAGGGGGAGAACCGCAAACACTTCGATGAGGGGAAAGCCCACGCGCAGCGGATGCTCGCCTTTGCCACTGCCGAGAAGAATCGGCTCAAAGAGCAGCAGGAAACCGCCGCCAAAGCATGGTTTGCCGAGCGAAAGCACCCCTATATTCCCGAAGGACAGCGCGTGAATTTGCCTGACGAGCAGAAGCCGCCGCGCAATGTGGGGCTGGATCATGTTGCCGAAGGGCAACTCAAGGTGCGGGAACAAGACGAATGGATTTGGGCTCGGCAACTGGAGCGCTACGAACTCATGGTCCAGAGCGTCTATGACGGTGCTGAAGTGCAATACGCCTGGAACGGTGCCCGCAAACTCCGCATTGCTCCCGACTCAAAACCAGGCTGGCGGCCCGACAGCCGGATTTACTCCGGCGGCTCGTTGGAAGCTCCAGGACAGAAAGTGACCCCAGGCGTGTTGAGTTCGCTCGGTTTGCCCGTTGACGGAGCGCCGGCGGAGGACCCTTCGGCGATTCCGCAGGAATTGGAAGGGCGGCGTCTGGCACTCGCGCGGTGGATTGCCGACCCGCGTAATCCACTGACGACGCGGTCCCTCGTGAATCGCGTTTGGGAATATCACTTTGGCAAGCCGCTCGCCGGTAACCCCAACAATTTTGGCGCGAAAGGAGCGAAGCCGACGCACCCCGAGTTGCTTGACTGGTTGGCGGCCGACTTCACAGAGAACGGCTGGACGCTCAAGCGGCTGCACAGGCTCATCATGACTTCCCAGGCCTATCAGCAGTCCACCGGTCATCCGCAGATGGACCAGCTTCGCAACGACGACCCCAATAACGCCCTGCTGGCCTATTTTCCCACGCGGAGACTGACAGCCGAGGAACTTCGGGACGGAATGCTGAGCATCACCGGCGAACTGAATCCAGCGCTGGGCGGATTGCCGAACATGCCTGAAATGAACATGGAAGTGGCCCTGCAACCGCGGATGATTCAGTTCTCGATTGCCCCGGCCTACCAGCCCTCGCGTACGCCGGAACAGCGGAACCGCCGCAGCATTTATGCCTACCGGGTGCGAGGTCAGGCCGATCCGTTCCTGGAAGTCTTCAATCTCCCGAATCCTAACGAGTCGTGCGATCTGCGGGACTCCGCTTCGGTCTCTCCCCAGGCTTTCACGCTGATGAACAGCGATGTCATGCTCGACCGCTCCATCGCCTTCGCGCTCCGCTTGGAGAAAGAAGCTGACACGGTCGAAAAGCAGGTGCCGCTCGCCTTTGCACTCGCGCTCGGCCGTGAGCCAAGCGCCGCCGAGCAACAGCGGATGACCGAGTATGTCCGCAAGATGACTGAATACCATCGAGATGCGAAGCCCGAATCGGTGAAGTATCCCGCGCGCATCACCCGTTCTCTGGTCGAGGAGTTTTCCGGCCATGTCTTTGAATACGAAGAGATTCTCCCCATCTTCGAGAACTACGTTCCCGACAAAAAGGCGGCTGATGTCGGACCGGAGACGCGGGCACTCGCCGATTTGTGTTTGTTGCTTTTCAATAGCAACGAGTTTGTGTTTGTGTATTGAGAAGGACAGAAGGAAAAAGGAGAATATCGAATATCGAATGTCGAACAAGGAATTTCGAAGGATGAAGTAAAGCGGACGCTACTGGATTCTTCCCTTCGCCCTTCGACATTCCTTGTTCGATATTCGAAATTCAGAAAATAAGCCAGTGGAAATGGGTTTCGAGGAAGCGTGCGATGGCACAAGAACGACAATTCGATCTGGAAGATCGTCTGATCGATTTTGCGGTTCGAATCACGCATGTGGTCGAAGCTCTGCCCGAGACAAAAACAGCCAAACATATCGCGGGGCAACTCGTGCGTTCCGGCACATCGCCAGCACCGAATTATGGCGAGGCGCAGAGTGCGGAGTCGCGCCGGGATTTCATCCACAAGATGAAGATCGCCTTGAAGGAACTTCGGGAAACCTTGATCTGGTTGAAGATCATCGAACGAAAGCAAATCTGCCCACCTGAGCGAATGGCAGAGATCATTCGAGAATGTAATGAATTGATTTCGATTTTCGTGAAAAGCATTCAGACCGCAGAGAGCCGAAAGGACCGTTAAAAAGAGAATTTCGAATGTCGAACAAGGAATGTCGAAGGAGGAAGTGCAGCGGACGCTACTGGATTCTTCCCTTCGCCCTTCGACATTCCTTGTTCGATATTCGACATTCAATAAAAAAGGCAGCCAAAATGATATCCCGCGAAAACCTAAATCGACGCAGTTTCCTCTACGGTCTTGGCGCTTCGCTGGGATCGGTCGCATTGAGCGAACTGCTGGCAGCAGAGTCCCAGCCAAAGGTCGGGCCGCTCGCGCCGAAGCCTCCCATGTTCGCGCCGAAGGCCAAGGCCGTGATCATGCTCTTCATGGAAGGGGGTCCCGGGCACATGGATACGTTTGACCCTAAGCCCAAGCTCACGGAGTTGCACAAAACCGAGTCCAAGCTGACGCGCGGCCAGGAAACCGGCTTCAAATTCTTTGTCGGCAGCCCGTTTGGTTTTCAAAAGGTGGGGCAGGCGGGCATCGAGATGTGCGACCAGTGGAAATATCTGGCCGATCCGGTCGTTGCGGATGAACTTTGTAACTATCGCGGCTGCCAGGCGGAGTCGCTGAATCATCCCGAAGCCTTGTTCCACATGAACACCGGCAG
The DNA here is from genome assembly GCA_964444865.1 of uncultured Pirellulaceae bacterium. GTDB lineage: Bacteria > Planctomycetota > Planctomycetia > Pirellulales > Pirellulaceae > SXOA01. The sequence goes on from CAYUJE010000112.1 coordinate 16,070, forward strand.
TCGGCTCGGCGGCGACCCGGGACTGGGAGCTTGGGCGACGTATGGACTCGGCTCGGAGAATCAAAACCTCCCCGGCTACGTGGTGATGACGGAACTGGCTCTCCCGCAGGGTGGCCCCGGCAATTGGACCAACGGCTTCCTCCCCGCCCAGTACCAGGGAACCCGCTTGCGGCCCGAAGGGTCGCCGATTCTCGATCTCAAGTCTCCTTCCTTCAAATCGCGGGGACATCAGCGACAGGCGCTAGACGAACTCGCATTCCTCAACCAGCAGCATGCTGCCGAGCATCCGGAACATCGTGACCTCGCCGCCCGGATGGAGAGTTACGAGTTGGCCTATCGCATGCAAATGGAAGTGCCGGAATTGATTGACCTCACGCGTGAAAGCGAAGCAACCAGGGCCGCCTACGGTCTGGATGACAAAGAGACCGCCCCGTTCGGACGGCAGTGCCTGCTGGCCCGCCGACTGGTCGAGCAGGGTGTGCGGTTCGTGCAGATATTCTCCGGCGGCTGGGATTCTCACGACTATCTGGAGCGCGGCCACACTGCTCGAATCAAGAGCGTCGACAAACCGATGGCCGCCCTGATCAAGGATCTTAAGCAGCGCGGCATGCTCGACGACACGCTCGTCATCTGGACCGGTGAGTTTGGCCGAACCCCTGACAACAATAAACGGGGCGGGGTCTATTCTCTCGGCCGCGGTCACAATGCCGACGCCATGACCATGTTGCTGGCCGGCGGCGGGGTGAAACCAGGCGTTGTCGGTGCCACCGACGAACTCGGTGCCAAAGCCGTGGAAGTGGCCCATCCCATTCGCGACCTGCACGTGACGCTACTCCACATGCTCGGCCTCGACGACAACAAGCTCACCTACTTCCACGCGGGACGCTATAAACAGCTTTCGCAGTTTGGTGGAAAGGTGATTCGCGAGTTAATTGCGTGAATTGGCGACAAGCCCGAGTTCCCTGTGCGAAATTAAAGCGTCTTCTCATACGGGCACAATTGCGCCGTCCCTTTGAAATCAGCCTTGGCGGAGACTTTATGCGAAGAATTCGGATGACCCTGCCCCTGGTGTGGGGACTGTTTCTAATTGTGGTCACGGCAGTGGAGGTCGGCTTCTCAGCCGAGTCAAAGCCCAACATCCTGTTCATCATGGCGGACGACCATGCCGCGCACGCGATCGGAGCTTATGGTGGTCAGCTGGCAAAGCTCGACCCGACACCGACTCTCGACCGACTGGCGCGGGAAGGCGTGCTGCTGACGAACGTGTTTTGCACGAATTCGATTTGCACCCCCAGCCGGGCAACTCTCATGACCGGCCAATATTCCCATGTCAACGGCGTAAAGACGCTGAATGGCTCCATTCCCGAACCCCAGCAGCATCTGGCCCGGCTGATCAAAAGCGCCGGATACGAAACGGCGATGATCGGCAAATGGCATTTGGAAGCCGAGCCTGCCGCCTTCGACTTCTACACGGTTTTGCCGGGGCAAGGCTCTTACTTCAATCCGCTCTTTTGTGTCCGTGGCACCAAGCCCTGGCCGCAGAACACTTTTCGTGCCTCCGGCTACGACAGTACGCACTCCTCCGACGCCATCACCGATATCTCGCTGAAATGGCTCAAGGAACGCAGGCAAAAAGACAAGCCCTTCTTCCTGATGCACCACTTCAAAGCTCCCCATGACAACTTTGAGAATGCCGAACGCTACGACTGGCTCTACGAGGACGTAGAGATTCCAGAACCCGAAAGCCTGCGAAACCGGGGCAAACATGGTCCGCTGCAGCGCGAACGATTCGGCACTTCGGTCGGCAAGCGCAACACTCGGCGGAACATGGGGCAACACATGTTCGTGAACCCCAAGCTGGCCGATGATGAGTATCAACGCCAGGCCTACCAGCGGTATCTCAAAAAGTACCTGCGCTGTGTCCGCGGCGTGGACGATAACATTGCCAGATTAATCGAGCACTTGGAAGCAACAGGCGAACTGGACAATACCCTGATTGTGTACACTTCCGACCAAGGCTTCATGCTGGGGGAGCACGACTACATCGACAAACGGTGGATGTACGAGGAGTCGCTGCGGATGCCCTTCCTCGTGCGCTACCCAAAGACGATTCCCGCAGGCAAGAAGCTGGATGCCATCATCAATAATGTTGATTTTGCCCCGACCTTGCTCGCCTTCGCCGGCGTCGCCAAACCGGAATTCATGCAGGGGCGGAGCTTTCAAAACATGCTGGAGGGGAAACCGGAACCCGCGGACTGGCCCCAGGCCACCTACTACCGTTATTGGATGCACATGGCCCATCATGACAACCCGGCCCATTTGGGAATTCGGACCAAGGAGTTCAAGCTCATTCATTTCTATGGGCAGCCCCTCGATGCCGCGGGCGCAATCGATTCCCCCACCGAACCCTACTGGGAACTCTACGACCTTCGCACCGATCCCCAAGAGATGAGTAACGTGATCACCGATCCCGCCTATGCAGACACCTTGGCGAACCTCAAGCAGCAACTGTCTGAACTTCAGAAACAGGTCGGCGACTCCAGCAAGGGTCTGCCGACATCACCCTAATCGCTGCCGCCTATCCAAATCACGGTGCCGCTTCCCCATTTTCCGAAGCCGCGGCGTCGGCGGTGCCAGTCGCCTCAG
>CAYUJE010000113.1:0-12085 GCA_964444865.1 uncultured Pirellulaceae bacterium
TGCAGAACGAACTGACGGAGGTTCCGGGAGCCAAAAGCGATACCGCAACAAGCAATGATGTCACGATTGTATCCCCTCCGACCGTTTACTACGAAGTGAGCGACCAGAGATCGTGGAGTTTGGGCCCATCCCTCGGAGGGTCCCCAATCCAAGCGTCAGGGAATTACACCGTGACGAGCGGCACGACCGGCGGGGCATCCCACACCATTAACCCGGATTCCGTTGATCAGTTGGATCTAGACCAATTCTACTTATTGCGACAAATGAAGGAGAACGTCTACTGTTTGGAGGAGCGTATCAACTCCGCACCCGCTCCCGCGCAAGGAGAAACCCGCCCATGGAACTTGCCGGCGAATGAAATCGATGGTGCAGCCGGTGATAGTTATGTCCAAATGTCAAAGGTCAGCACGGATTCTTGGGGCAAAGAAAGGATCGTGGCCACAGCGGTGCTACCGTACATCTTGAAATGGATTCCTAATCCGCCTAACCCATAAGAATGTTGCGATTAACGTGAATTCAGACAGGACGTTCCAGAGATCGAAGTGCCAACTGTCGCTGCGAAGCATGTTCGTCTTCGTCGCATGTCTTAGTGCGATGTGTGCCGCTGGTTTTTACCTACGACAGGAATTGCAGCCGGTGATCGTGATTAACGCGGATGTTCCTGGAACTCACGTTTTTGTCCGCGAAACGGATTTGGGACCGGTCCCGGTCGTGTTGACCGAAAGCAGGGTAAAATCGCTAATCGGGGAGACGGCCGTGTTTCCGAGCGCCGGATATGATGACGTCATACATTCCGGCAATGGGGGGCTTGAAATCTACTCTCGCAATCCGTCACGAACGAATTGGGTAGTGTTTTTTCAAGTCCCTGGAAACGACAATTATTTTCGCATTGACACGCCCTATGGCAAGTTTCGTACCCTGTTTGTCTACGAAGCCGGTTGGTTCGGCTGGCGCAAGAATAAAATTGTCGTCGATTGCAATGTGACTGGGCCGAGCGCCGAACACAGAAAGCCCGTCCTCGAACTCAAGGAAGTTCTGAAAGGAAATCCGGCTGACAACAAACGGGTGCATTTTCGACTGGATGGAGTTATTCCTCCCTCCACGAAGAATACTCCTGCTGCCGTTCGTCGTCTTCAAGCCGAGGTGTTCTTTTCCGGACGCGGACTAGATCGAAAGCAGCCAATTCCCTTCGAAGCGACAGTTGATGAGTCTGGGCGAATCACCATTCATTTCGAAGGGAGCGTCACTCGCCCGAAACAGGATGTTGATTGGTTTATGAGCTGTAATGTGACGGACACGGAGACGCGAGAAACGATGGCACTTTCCAACCGAGTGCTTGTTCAAGGTGCGGACTCTGCGCCGCTCAAAAAGGACTGAACAACTCGGATAGGGAGTATCTCGACCTATTGATGGGAAAAATCGATGAACGGATTGCGTTTTCTTGCGAGGGTGACAGGGGACGTTCCGGTTTTCTCAAAGTAGAATGTCCCTATTCTGCCCTCAATTGATTGACGAGGGATCATTGGACGCCTCTTCCACAACCGCGGATCGTAAAGTTGCGGTGCGACGCTACGCGCTGCAAGTGTCCTTGCGAACGCTCATGATTGGAATTTTCTTGGCGGGAATTGGATTCGCCGCTTTTGGGTATTGGTATCGCATGGAGCCGACAGCCTTGACAATTGAGGCACCCGAAGGCTGGGGCGTTCATTTTGCGGACCAACTGGCCGGGACCGCCCCCCTGCGCCTGACGCGAAGCGACCTGAAGAAGTTGGCGCCCGATTGTAAGGACATGTCCTTGCTTACGGGGGACGAATTGGTCGACCGACATCCTTGCGGCTACGTTCTGCCAGGTCAGGATGGCCTGGGGACGCTGATTTGGATTTCCGCGCCCGAGGGAGAGTTCTGCGTCCCCCGCGAAACCCCTTGGGGAACCGCGGCAGCCTGGCAAGGCGTCGCTGTGGAGTCCGGAAGAATATCGTTCGACTTCCTCTGCCCTCAAGGATCGCGACCTCTAATGGGTATCGTGATGGTTCCCAAGGTGGTCAAATCCACGGATAAGGAAATCGCTGTCACCATTCGCTTAAGAAATGGTTCCGGGGAAGTCTTTCGTACGACTCAAAAACGGGTGGAGCTTAAGGCGTCCTTTTGGCCCTACGACTATCGCAGGAGTGCCAGGCAATACTCGGAGGCGACTGTTGACTTTGCGGAGATTCAGCCTGGCGGAGAGACCGACCTTCGTTTCCAACTTGCTTCGCCGCAAGTCCCGGGTAATTACGGACTGACCGTCTATCTCGAGCAACCAACTGGATCCGATAATTCAAAATGGCCAACTATTCACGATATGAATATCATTCGAATTCGCTAGGAAGACCGACACCGTGGATTTCTAATTTTCTTCGCTGACCGTGCCCCTGTTCTGCCTTCCTGGAGATTGCGTGTCATTTAAAAGAGGAACCGGATGACCGTGTTGCGTTTGTTGGCGATCGGCATGATGGGAATTGCACTTGTACTCGGGGGCTGCGCGCAGAAGGAGGTAGCCGAGTCTGACTATGCTCGATTGCTCGTCGGCAAATGGGAAGTGACGAAAGGAGACCCAGAACTCGACGTGGGGTCCGTGATGGAGTTCCAGGAGGACGGCAAGTTGACGATTGCCGGGACGTCGATGGGGAAGGAAGAGCGCGCGAGCGCAGTCTACAAAGTGGAGGGGAACAAAATCCAGTTCACGTTACAGAACGGGGACGAGGTAGAGAAGAAAGAACCCTTGACGATCAAGAAGATGACTCGGCAGTCTATGGTCCTGACGACGAAGTGGGACAAGGGGGTCGAGTTTGAATTCAGGCGAAAAAAATGAGAGCAAGGCCGATAATAGACGGTTAGTGGGCCTCAATCGTGGAAACAATCCTGCCGGGAGGGCTCTTTGTGGTTCCCAAGTAAGGAATAATGGTGTCACAGCAACTTTTTCGCGGAAGATACTCTCTCGGTGTCTTCCTGCTCGTAGGTACCATTGCCGGCCCTGCGATTGGGTTGACGGTCAAGCACATTTGGTTTCGCGAGAGATATGCCGTTGTGACTTCCCAGTCCGATTTGAAGTGGGTCGCCATGCTGGAAATGAAGGGTTCGCGGCGAAAGGTGATGTTTGTTGTGGTATTTCCGAAAGGTAGCATCTATCAGCTTGGGACTACGGCCGATCCTAGAGTACAGCCTTCACCCATTGGCGTCGATATATCACCCCGCGGGCTACATTGGAACGGATCGGAAGTGCCACTCGGAAGCGCCCGAAAACTCTTTGTCTGGTCAAAGGACAAGAAACTGGAACACGTGCCGATTACTCCTGAAGAACTCCAGAATGTCGACGAAGAATTTGTTGTCGACATTCCTAACAATAGCGAACTGCTGAATCGCATCTTGGCAACCGGCAGTTGGATTCCAAAGGCGGAGGAGGGTGAAGCGGAACAGGGTCAGGTCCACGCAGGAAATACGGAGCCAACACGCTGACGGACAATGTTGTGGAACCGGCGGAGACTTTTTCGGTGACGATGACCGGCGTGACGGGGCCACGTTCGGCACGGCGAGCGCCATGACTACGATGAACGACTTCGCCAAATGAAAAACATGGACCTGTCCCCTTGGTCGATTCGTAGCCGCACGCGGCCCGCGTGTTGGCTTCCGGGTGTGGCGGCGGCGAAAGGGAAGAAGCCTACACGCGGGCCGCGCGAGGCTGCGTCCCCCCGCTTGGGGGCTTGACGGACACTTGGGATATGTGTACAATTGGTACTACTCGGACCGGCGAGAAACCGGTAGGTTCTTTGACAAGTGAAAAAGAAGTTATGGGGAGAAGGGGATGGGGTGCGCGCGGAGCGAGGGAGTTTTTTAGTGTTCAGTTTTCAGTTTTGGAGGGAGTCGGTAGGGCGCTTATCACCTTTCAGCCGGCTTGCGGGCCATGAATCATCGGAACTTGTTTGGGGGCCATGAGTTAAGTGACTTGATGCACAGATGGGGCGAAGTAAAAAACCTGTATCAGAATGACGGAAGTCTTTTGTTGGCAATCACTTAGCTGTTGCCGATGAATCGCAAAACCAGTTTTTCGCGATTAGATTCAGGGACTTACGGCGACGTGTATCAACGGAACATATTCCAGCAAAGGCACTTACGGTGATTCACGTCGTCGTAAGTGTTTGGCAAAAAGTGGTGTGAATCCAATGAATCATGGCCCGCTTCTGGGGGGATTTGGTTCGTGCGAAACGTGCCGCAGGGCCTTGCCGGGTCGGGCACCGGTATGAGTCCCGCGGTCCAGCACCACCTGACCGTTGACCAGCACGTATTCAATGCCGGCCGGATATTGAAACGGCTCGGTGTAGGTCGAGCGGTCGATGACGCGGGCCTCGTCGAAGAGAGTGATGTCGGCAAAGGAGCCGACCCGCAGCGTGCCCCGATCCTGCAGACCGATCTTGGCGGCATTGAGCGAGGTCATTTTGCGGATGGCATCTTCCAGCGCAAGCAGTTTCTGCTCGCGGACATACACGCCGAGTATGCGGGGAAAGGTGCCGAAGTTACGCGGATGCGGGTTCCCTCGCTTCAAGGGGCCGCTCGTCGCGTAGGCGGAGCCATCGGAGCCGACGGAACACCACGGCTGGCGGAGGGCGAATTGCATGTCCTCTTCCGTATGATGGGCGAAGACCGTGGGCACGGAGCCGTCCTGGTCAATGAGCACATCTAGTAACTCATCCAGCAGGTCGGCGTCCTTCTTCCCTTGCGTGCGCAGATTCATGACTCGATCCATCGTCAGGCCGGCGAGCGAATTATTCCCACTCACCAGCATCCTGCTCCAATCGCCGCCGACAGCCGTGTAATGGTTGTACCAACCGGGAAGTCCCTCAACGATTTCCCTTTTGATCTGCTCGCGGTCCTTGGGATTCTTGATCCGTTCCAGCAGTTTGGCCTTGCCCCCTTCGTGAGCCCAAGGAGGGATAATGCTCACAAGATCATTGTTGCCGCGGGTATAGGGATAAACGTTGGCTTGCACATTGACACCGCGGTCCCGCGCGGCCTGGATCAGTCCGCAGACCTCCTTCATTCGCCCCCAATTTTTCTGGTCGGCAATTTTGAGGTGGATGACATCCACAGGCAACCTGGCCCGCTCGCCGACGGCGATGGCTTCCTTGACGCTGACGAACACTCCTAGCCCTTCGTTCCGAATATGCGTGGAATAGATGCCGCCGTGCTTCGCCGCAGCCGAGGCGAGTTCCACCAGGTCGTCTGTCGTCGCGAGCGAACCTGGGGGCATCATCACCTGACTGGAGAGGCCGAATGCACCGTCCTGCATCGCCCCGTCGACCAGCACTTTCATCGAACCCAACTGCTCCGCTGTGGGCCGCTCATGCGAGGTTCCCATGACGCACTGCCAGACGTTGTCGAGGCCAACATAAGAAGCGATGTTCGTAGAGATGCCGGCCTTCTCGACGACATCGAAATAGCCGCCCAGCGTGGTCCATTTTTCTTCTACACCACGAATCACAGCCGATCGAGGCGAGAGCTTCCCTTGATACGGTCCTGCCGAGCCTCCTTCGCCAAGAGCCTCCGTGGTGACCCCTTGGCGGATTTTGCTCTGCGCATCGCCGTCTTCCAGCAGGAGGAAATCGGAATGTGAATGCATGTCGATGAAGCCGGGGGCGACGATCAGTCCGCTCGCGTCAATTTCACGTTGAGCCTTCTGGGACAGCCCTTTCGCAATCTTGACGATGCGATCCCCCTTTACCGCCACATCGGCATGGAACCAGGGATTTCCGCTTCCATCCACAACTCTGCCGCCGCGAATTAGCAGGTCATAGGCAAACTCGTCCCCGCGAGCGGGATGCACCAGACTCAAAGCCAGCCCGAAAACGAGCGTCGCGGCAATAGCAAGTCGGCTTACCACTTCCAACCCTCGCGCAGTTCGTTATTCACGACCGACCCTTCGGGCCAGCGGCCTTTGTAAAGGGCAACGATATTCTCAGCGCATTCGATCCCCATGTTCTCGAGCGAACGCTCGTCGGTACCTGCCAGGTGCGGCGTCACCACGACGTTATCGAGGGCAAACAGGGGATTGTCCGCTCGGGGCGGCTCTTCCTCAAATACATCGAGAGCCGCGCCGCGAAGATGCCCCGACGTAAGGGCGGCTACCAGGTCCTTCTCCACGACCAAACCGCCACGAGCGGAATTCACCAGAGTGCTGCCGGGCTTCATTTTTGCCAGAAAGGTGGCATTCACCAGGCCGCGGGTCTGGTCGTTAAGAGGACAATGCAGGCTCAAGTAGTCGCTGCGGGCCAGCAGCGTTTCAAGGTCCACCAATTCAATCCCGTTGGCACGGACGAACTCCTGATTTGGATTCGTTTCGCAGGCGATGACTTTCATTCCCATCGCCACCCCCCGCAGTGCGGTGCTACGTCCAATTCGGCCCAGGCCAAGCAGGCCGAAGGTTCTGCCGCGTATCGGCTGAGTAAGTTGACGTGACCACTGTCCGGCGCGAAGCCGCTTGTCATCGCGAACCACATGTTTGGCGGAGGCCAGCATTATGGCGAAAACATGCTCCGCAACTGCTTCGTGATTCGCTGTCGGCGTTATCGTGAGCGCCACTTTGTGCTGGGTGGCTGCCGGCACATTCACACGGTCATAGCCCACACCAGCGCGGGCGATCACTCGCAAACCGGGGAGCGCCGCAATCACCGCGGGATTGAAGTTTTCGCCGCCGGCTATCACCGAGTCCATACCGCGAAGTTCGTCAATCGTCTCCGCATCGGTCACCAAGCCGCGGGCGAGTTGCGGATTCTTGGGATAATGAATGTCAAACCCTCCTTCCCGCAAAATGGTCACATAGGGGGCTTGAACTCGCAGCATGCTTTCCGGGGTAATCAGGACTGTGGGCACAAATTCTCTCTTTAGTTCCGCCCAAGGGAAAAGCTGCTGGCTTGTCCCGGGCATCGAATGAATGAATTCCGCTCAACTGCGGATAGCCTATGATATTGTCGTCTGCAAGGTTCGAACGCAAGCTGAGGGAGGCCTGGGATTTTGGCCACTCTGTCGAAATACTTGCCGCCCAACTTGGACTGAAGCGCCGCCTTGCGGATAATGTAACTCCCGTCACCAAGACCCCTCGGACGAAATCATGGCGATTCGCATTTTAGGCTCGGCATCGATCATTGCCTGCATTTTTGCCCTCAGTTTGGGAGCGAAGGTGCCCGCTGCTGACCGTGACGGTCATCAGCTAGAGGTTAAGGTCTCAGCCGCTACGCGAATCGACTGGGTATTTGCACTCTCTAACCAAAGCCCGGCTGAGCCCCCCGCCGACTGGTTGCCGGGCTACGATTCGACCGCTCAAACCTATGAGTTGTATGTCCCCAAGGGCCTTAAAAAGGGAGATTCACCGGGCTTGATCCTGTTCATTTCGCCTGGTGACAAGTCCGCTGGATTCGATTCCCTCCGCAAAGAGTGCGAGGAGCGGAAGCTGCTCTTCGCTTCTCCTCAAGGTGCGGGGAACAATACCGATTCGCGTAAGCGGGTCCGCATCGTGCTCGATGTTCTGGACGATCTTCGTAGGGAATTTCGAATTGATCCCGACCGCACCTATATTGGTGGATTTTCTGGTGGCGGTCGAATTGCCTGCGCCATCGGCTTCTCGCTTCCCGAATATTTTGGCGGTGTCATCCCGGTCTGTGCCGCCGGCGATTTGCGCGACGAGACCTGGTTGCAACAGCGGGTGATTGACCGACTGAGTGTTGCCCATTTGACGGGTGAGAACGATTTCAACCGGGGTGAGGTGGAGCGATTCCGAGGGCCCATGCTGGCAGCCGTCGGTGTCCGCAGCAAAGTCTGGGTTGCTCCCAAGAGCGGCCATGCGATTCCTGCTGTGCCTCACTTTGCCGAAGCAGTCGCCTGGCTGGAAGAAGGGCTTCCGGCCCGAAGAAGGCTCGCCAAAGCCTTGCCCGCCAGTAGAGTTTCACTGACCGATTCGCCGACTCGCGATGAATGGGCCGGGCAGCTCTTGGCCGAAGGCAAATCACGACTGGCGAACAAGGATCAGAACTATTCAGGACTAATGCTAATCAAAGGGGTGCTGGATCGCTGGCCAGACTTGTCAGCTGCGCGAGAGGCCAAAGCGATTTTAGAAAAAAATGAACAGAGTGCAGACCGCGACTGGGAGCAACAAGACGTTGCCCACCAGCGAAAGTTCCTGGTTGCCCGTGCGCGAGGACTTTCCGATTACGCGACCGGACCATTGCCCAAGCAATACGCCAACCAGCGTGCCGGAATGGCCGAAGGAGCGATCAAGCTATGGAATTTGGTCATTGACGACGGTCAAGACAAAGAGGCCGTCGCAGATGGAAAAAGACGGCTGGTTGAGCTGCTAAAGCTCGTGGAGAAAGACGCAAAGTAAGAAATGCTCTCACGATGGCTCCATCACTCGATTGCCTTCCTCGTGAGCCTCCGCCCCGCGATGCTGACGCCTCGACGAAGGGTTCGGTATTTAGTGGGCGATGAGGGACTCGAACCCCCGACCCTCTCGGTGTAAACGAGATGCTCTAACCAACTGAGCTAATCGCCCGGAGCGGAAATGACCAATGACCGAATCCCAATCTCCAACAGCAAAACTTCATTCTTTGGACTTTGGCCATTACTTATCGAAAACAAATTATCTAACGCTATTTAAATAACGATCCGCGGCTGCCGCTGTCGCGGGTGACGAGATCGATCACAATGCTACTGGAGAGGATAAGGACAGGGTCTTCCGAGGGAGGAATATCCACCCCAAATCCTTGGCTGCTGGGCTCTTTGGAGGAGCGGGCGACAACGTTTTCTCCTCGTTTGAAAACGTAGTTGTGGTTGTAAAAGTCACCCTCGGCACATAAGTCGTCGGGGCCGGGAACGTCGATAAAGAAGTCGCAATGATTCCCGGTCAGCGTCTGCTGGGAAATCTTGGCCACCACTTTGCCTCCTTGGCTGATGGTGTATTCAGTTCCCCACGAAAACATGGTTTGAGCGATGTAGGCCAGTTCGTGCTTCTCCATCTCCTGAAAGGAAAGCTGGTTGCGAAGGGCTATCCCGGCTCCATCTACAAAGTAAACTTCCTTGCCTTGATCATCAAAGATGTTGAAATCATCTCCCCAGGCGAACAGGTCTTGCTTGAGCACGTAGCGCATCAATGGCTCCTGGAACTACTTTTTGGGGCGAGTCAGCGCTTGGCTGCAACGCTTGCAGCGGACCCGCTGGTTGTTGATTTTTCCGCCGCACTTGGGGCAGCGACGGGAATTGACCTGGCGGGTGAACTTGGTACGGGGGCGGGTCTTCATGGCGGACCTTGAAAAATGGGGCAAAGCGGTGGATTTCCACCCCAGTCTACCGACTAAGGGGAAAATGGACAATTGGGACGAATGCGATACCCGCCCAGCGCCCCAGCGAGGGAATTGGAGCACCGTTGGGCAGGGGTCTCCCGATCCAGCCCCTGTTCGGCAGGGGAGACCTACGGTCGGTCGTTTGGGCGAGGTCAGGAGACCTTCGCCCAGCGGGCAGGACTGGCAGTCATCGCATCCCCCCCGATAGTGTTATTGGATTCATGATTCACACCACGTATTTTCCGTCACGCACGACGATTCGTCTCGCCGCAAGTCGTTATGTATACATATGTTCCAATAATCGCGTCGCCGCAAATCTGATTCATGGTCTGATTCCTGATTCACGCCGTTTCCCGTTGGATTCCCGGCTTCAACCGGTGCCCATTCCGACACTAACCCGAACGCGCCAGCGAGGGACTTTTCCCGATCCCCCTCGCTGGCCCATTCGGGTTAGCGGGAGCAGTCGCGGCCTTACCTGCATACTATCCAATTGTTTCATGTACATAGTGCCACAAACAAGTCCCAATAGCAAAAAAGTCCAAAATATATTGGGAGGCCATTTTTAGCCCCGCAGGGCGGACGCAATGTAGCCGCGGAAGCGGCGACCGGATTCCAGCCCACGGCGCAAACGTGGGTTAAGGGGCGTAGCGAGCAACAGCCCCGGCAGGGGCGTTAGAAGCACGCGGTTGTGGCATGGTCTCCTGACCAGGCCACCGCGAGGGCCGAAGGTCTCCCGGCGCGTCTGGGACCGCTCCTAGAGGAGACCTTCGGTCAGCCGTTTCGGCGGGTTCGGGAGACCCTCGCCGAACAGGGTTGAGCGGCGAGTGCAGGTTTCGAAGGCCCTTTTGTGCGACCTCTTTGCGCCTGGAATGATTCTCGCCACTGCCAGCCGAACCCTGCTGGCTCGCGAAGGGACTCGCGGCCTACTTTTCTTGTCGCCGCCAGTGCCAGCGCCCGAGGTTCGTGACCGTGAAGCGTTTTCTCGCCGATCAGCACTGGCTGCCAAAGGGGGAACGACGGCGGTGACGAATCCAAGTCTTTCGCGCCGTTTGACTGCCAGTGCCACCCTACGCCGTTAACCCTTTTCGGTGCTTGCTTACCCAGATTTCCGAGTTTTCGGAGCATCCGAAATTACGCAAATTCCCACGCGATGCAAATTCCTGCGGGAATTACGGTTATGAAAAGGGTTAACGGCGTAGAGTGCCACCCTATCGGCGGCATCTTACGATTCTTGATTTTGATTTTCTTTGATGGTGAAACTCCCCTTGGACAATCCGGACAAGCCGGGGGGCATCTTGGATCTTAACAACATGGCGCAACATCAAAACGCGCAAGCGAAGGTATTCGATAGGGCAATGAAAACGCGGCGATCTTACCGACGCCGCGCGGAGTTGCCTGGTTCGCGCGTTTGATGATGCGCTATAACACGTAATAAGGTGCGGGCCAGAAGGAACGACAATAGGATAGCCCCGCCACTTACAGCGGCCCGGTCAGCCCTCGCCACATCCGTGGGGTTGAATCCCTCGTTCACTTCCCGGTGTGCGACGAGTCGATGCACTCCAAAATCAGGGTGGCGGCACTTTGCGATTGGGAAACCGCTCGCGGAGCGACTTTTCAAATTCGGCAGCCACTTCAGGATCTTTGAGGATGTCGGCGAACTCGCGGCGATGCTCTTCGATCCGTTGCTCGAGGATGCGGTCGGCCTCGGCACCTTTCAGGGCGGGGCGCTCGAAGTGATGCCGTGTATCATCGGTCACCTGTGCCGGAGCCTTACGGGCGCCGCGCTTCGGATCGTCGCCGATCGCCGCGCCCGCAACGAAGCCGAGCTGTATCAACAGGCCGATCAACAGTGCGGGGCAGCCGCTGATGATGAAGAACCAACGAGCACCCTGATCACCGAAGAGATAACGGACGCCGCGGCCCTTTCGCGACAGCATCAGGAGATCCCACTCCAACAATCCGGCAGTGACGAAATAGAAGCCGAACAGGAGCGGCACGAAGGCGACTCCGAGGCACATGAGTGTCATAAGGAGCCCGAGCCAAACGCCGAAACGGACCGTGGCGATGAGGAAGGTTAAAAGGGCCAGTCCCAACACAACGAGTGCGAGGCCCGCGAGGAACAGCTTCTGGGCCTTGCGCGTGGCCGGCGGCGTCTGTGCCGGCTGATACTCAGCCAAATCGACGCCGTGCAGAAAATACCAGAAGGGGTTGCGCGTGAATTGCTGCCAGGCCGTGCCGGGCGTATTAGGCTGAGTTCCGGCGGCGAAGGGCCCTGCGGCAAAGGGCACGCTCGCCGGCGGCGCTGCGACCAAAATCGGCGCGCCGCAAACCGGGCAGGGGATGAAGGTCCCCAGCAGCTGGTCCGCCGCGCTAAAGCGATGACGACAACGGCATTCGATTACGATGGCCATGGGCAACGCAGTGAACCGACATTTCCCATTTGTGTTGAGCCAGGAACCGATTCAGGCTCACAATCATCCTATTTGGGAATTCTGTTCCGAGCTTTGGTTGGCTTCAAGTGGGACTCTCTGACGATTGACTAAGTTTTTCTGTCACCGCTGGCCTTGCGCTCGTCGTTTTTTCTCCCCCACCCCCGGCCGGTGCTGGGCGGCCTGATCAAAAATGGCCTGCTGGCGTCAAAACGGCGCGTCCACGTCCGAGTCGTCGATGGGGGCCTCGTCCGCAACTTTGCTGCTGGCGCTCTTCTTCTTGGCGGCTTT
>CAYUJE010000113.1:12185-16733 GCA_964444865.1 uncultured Pirellulaceae bacterium
TTGGCGGCTTTTTTCTTGGTGGCGACGGTCGTCTCGCCGTTTTCCGCGGCGGGGGCCTTTGCGGCCTTCTTGGTGCGGGCCGCTTTCTTGGGGGCGGCGGCGGCGGCTCGGGCTGGTTTGCGGCGGCTCTTTTTGCTGGGGCCGCGGGCGGCTCGCTCGGCGAGGAGGTTGAGGGCCTGGTCGAAGGTGAGCCCTTCGACGGTGACATCCTTGGGGACTGTGGCGTTCGTTTCGCCGTCGGTCACGTAGTTGCCGTATTTCCCTTCCAGCATTTTCACGGGTTGCTTGGTGACGGGGGAAAGAGGCTCAAATGTCTTGAGGGGCTCCTTCGGCGCGGCCCGGCCGCGACCTTTTTGCTTGGGCTGGGCCAGAAGGTCGAGAGCCTGTTGCAGCGTGACATCGACGGGCGAAATCTCCTTGGGAAGCGAGCGGAAGTCGTTCCCCCAACGGATATACGGTCCATACCGTCCATTCGCCGCCAGTACCGGCTGCTGGTCGGTCGGATGTTCTCCCAAAGTGCGCGGCAAAGAAAGCAACTGCAAGGCAACTTCAAAAGTCACATCCGCCGGTTTCATGTTCGGCAGCAGCGAAGCGTTTTTCGGTTTCTCTTCATCCTCGGGGGTCCCGCGCATGACATACGGACCAAACCTTCCCTGCTTGAGGAAGACCGGCTTGTGCGTATCGGGGTCGATGCCGAGCGGCTCGGCGGCTTTGCTGGAGGCGGTCAGCATTTCGAGGGCCTTCGCCATCGTCAATTCATCGGGCGGCATGTCCTGCATGATGCTCGCCTTGCGGTCCCCCTGTTCGATGAACGGGCCGAACTTGCCGACGCGGACAAAGACCTCCTCGCGATGGTGCCCTTCCTTCGGCTTGCCGAGTGAAAACCGCCCCATCTCCCGCGGATCAATCTCCACAATCTTGGCATCCAGCTGCGGCTTCAGCCCCTCTGCTCCAGGAATCTTGTCGTTGCCGAAGTAGAAATCACTCAGGTACTCTAGGTATCCCTGCTCATTGCGGCTGATGGCGTCGAGCAAGTCTTCCATCTGAGCCGTGAATTGGTAATCCACCAGTTTTGTCAGATGCGTCTCCAGCAGACGGATGACGGAGAACGCCGTCCAAGTGGGAACAAGAGCGGTCCCCTTTTTGAAGACATACTGCCGCGCCAAAATCGTGTCGATAATCGAGGCGTACGTGCTCGGCCGCCCGATCCCCTTCCCTTCCAATTCCTTCGTCAAAGCCGCTTCGCTGAAGCGGGCCGGGGGCTGGGTGGTGTGCCCCTTGGGGAGCAGATCCCGAACCGAAATGGGGTCGCCAACTTTTACCGCCGGCAGAATTCGCTCCTGATTGCCGAGCTCCGCGTCGGGATCGTCGGAGCCTTCCACATAGGCCCGCAAATAGCCCGGGAACTCAATCGTTTTGCCCGTTACCTGAAACTTCGCGCCGCCACCCTCGACTTGCAGAGTAATCGTATGGCCGCGGGCATCCACCATCTGGCTGGCGATCGTCCGTTTCCAAATCAAATCGAACAGCCGAAACTGGTCGTAGTTCAGCTCGTTGCGGAGCGTTTCCGGAACTTTGAACGGGTGACCGGCGGGGCGGATCGCTTCGTGGGCTTCCTGGGCGTTTTTGACTTTGCTGCGATAGACACGGGGCGAGTCCGGCAGGTACTGATCGCCGTACTCCGTTCTCACCAACTCCCGCGCGGCATCGATGGCGACCTGTGCTAGGTTCGTCGAGTCCGTACGCATATAAGTGATGTAGCCGTTTTCGTACAGGCTTTGAGCCACGTCCATTGTGCGGCGGGCGGTGAAGCCGAGCTTGCGGTTGGCCTCCTGCTGCAAGGTGCTGGTGGTGAACGGCTCGGCCGGCTTGCTGGTGTAGGGGCGTTCTTCCAGACTGCTGACTTTGAATTGGGCTGCCCGCAGGCGGTCCAGCAAATCTTTTGCCCCGCCTTCGTTCAGTAGCAGGAGCTGTTGGTCTTTAATCGCTCCGGTTGTGGAATCAAAATCTTTGCCGGAGGGAATCTTGCGCCCATCGACGGAAACGAGTTCCGCTTCGAACTCCTTGGCCTCGCTGGTGGCGAACTTGGCGAGCAAATCCCACCAACTGGCCGCCACAAACGCCATCCGCTGCCGTTCCCGTTCCACAATCAGGCGGACGGCCACGCTCTGCACACGCCCAGCGGAAAGCTTCGGCCCCACCTTCCGCCACAAAAGCTGGGAAACTTCGTAGCCGAACAAGCGGTCGAGAATTCGGCGAGTTTCCTGGGCCCGGACCAGGTCTTCGTCAATTGCGCGGGGATTCGCCAGGGCCTCGTGAATCGCTTCGTCCGTGATTTCGTGGAACACCAGCCGATGGATCGGAACCTTGGGACGCAGCACTTCGACTAAATGCCAGCTAATCGCTTCCCCTTCGCGGTCTTCGTCGGTCGCCAGATAGACCTGATCGGCATCCTTCAGCAGCGCTTTGAGCTTGGCGACCTGCTGCTTTTTGCCGGGCGGAATGATGTAGACCGGCGTGAAGTCGTCATCCACGTTGACGCCGAGATAGGCCCATTTCTCCTTCTTGAACTCCGCGGGCAGTTCCTTGGAGCCCTGTGGTAGATCGCGAATATGGCCGATGCTGGCTTCCACGGTATAGCCGTGGCCCAGGAATTTGGAAATCGTCCGGGCTTTCGCCGGAGATTCCACAATAACCAGGGAATTGCCGCTGCTCTTTGCTTTCTTCGCCATCCGCGGGAACCTGTGCTTTCAAAAACGCTGCCTGGATCTCGGAACCTGAAAGGGAGAGACCAGAAAAGCGGCTCGCTTTCCGGTGTCTCTGCTTTATCAGGCGACGGCTGGGGCAAACCTGAAACTGGACCTTACCGGCTAGCCCAATCGCTAAAGGCAATGCTGCCGTTACTCGCGATTCCTAAGGCCTGCCCCGTCAGGGTGTCAAGCGGTCTGATTAGGAATCTCTGCGCTGCTGGGGAGGCAAAGTCGCTGATGAAGGATGGAAACCAGCAGGAGTGATTGTCACTGTAAGTTGCTGATTGGCATTGAATTTACGTCGATTCTCCCTACAATTTGACAGTCTAGGGGCGGCAGAGTCATGGCGGCCCGCAAAATCCACAGAATCCTGCCGCGCGAACCAGACGATTTAACCACGCGGCCCACTTCAAGGCAGCAAGTCCACGATGGCAACTCCTATTATCAGCATCCTCCGCCGCAACCAAGGATATGTTCTGGCGGTGATGGGTGTCGTTCTCATTATTACCTGGGTAATCGGCCCGGTCGCTTTGGATTATTTCTCCGGCGGCTCGCGCGGCGGCCAGCCGCCGCCGGAAGTCGTTGTGCAGTGGAAGAAAGGGAACACGCAACAGCAGTTGAATGAAGGGGATCTGGTCCATTTGCGACAAGAGCACATGGCGGTGCTCGATTTCGTCAATCGCGTGGTGCAGAAGGCTTTGGACAAGGGCTTCACACCGCAAGCCCCAGGATTGAATGTCACTCCGAATCCTCGCACGGGAAGCATTTCCCTTGGCTTGCCGATGGATACCAGCGAGGCGACCGTCTTTAACATTCTTCTGTTCGCGGAGCGCGGACGAGAGTTGGGAGTGCGCGTCGACAAGGAGGCGATGGTCGCGTATCTGAAAAACCTAAGCGGCCACGGCATGGAGGAAGGAGACTTTCTGGCTCTCGCCAAAGAGACCGTGGAAGAAAGGGTCAAAGGGGGCGGAGTAATCAGCGTCGACAGCCTGTTTGCCGCGCTGCGGCGGGAGCTTGCTGCCCAGGAAGCGCAGTACATGTTTGCGGCCAGCGTCTCCAACGTCTCGATGGGCGAGCTGTGGGATTATCACAAACAGTTGAACCTGCGCTACAAGATTGAGGCATTTCCGATTGACGTCGTGAAGCTGAAGTCCGACTTCAAAGCCGCCGACGCCAAACCCGAAGAATTGATGGCCTTGTTCACCAAGGGGAAGGACCGGGTTCCTAACCCGGATTTTCCCGAGCCCGGCTTCAAAATTCCGCACCGCATTGCCTTTGGCTATTGCACCGTCGACTTTGAAGTCTTTTTGGCGATTGCCAAGAAAAACGTACCGGAAGCCGCGGCGGTAGAGCGGTATAAAAAGGGGATCGCCCAGGGTGAATTCCGCAAGCCCGTCAAGCCCAAGCTTCCGCCGGTGGAAAAGCCAAAGGAAACCGTTCCTGAAACCAAACCGGATGAAACCAAGCCCGGCGAAGAAAAGCCGGCAGCCGAAGAGAAAAAGCCAAGCGAGCCGGAAAAGAAAGAAGAACCCAAGCCCGACTCGCCTAAGTCCACCGAAGAAAAGCCGTCAGCCGAAAAACCAGCCGAAAAACCTGCTGGCAAGGACGTCGACCCAGCGCCGGAAAAGGCTGCCAGCGAGCCAGTCAAATGCGAAGACGAGCCAACCAAGGACGCGAAGCCGGAAGAGGAAAAGGCTCCTCCCAAAGAGGAAACCAAACCAGAGCCCGCGAAGACCGAACCGGAAAAGGCGGAGCCAGCCAAAACGGAACCAGAAAAGACCGAACCAGCCAAAACTCC
>CAYUJE010000113.1:16833-18715 GCA_964444865.1 uncultured Pirellulaceae bacterium
CTGACGGAACTGGCCCAGCCGGAAGCCAAGCAGTTGCGGGATGAGGCCGTGCAGAACGCCACGGACGAATTGCGGGTTTACGCCACCAATCTCAAGCGTTATGCGGAGAGTATCAAGGAGAAAAGCGAGTCCAACGTGGAGAATCCCGGCGAATTTCACCCACTGGCATTCTCCAAAAAATACCATTTTTCCTACGACAAAACCAAGTTGGTCGATCGCTTTGAGGCGGCGAATACGGAACTGGGCAAGAACGCCGTGCTGCAGGGACAGCAGGGCTCGATTCCCTTTTCGCAATTCGCCTTCTTCCTAAATGCCAACCTTTTCGACCCACAAGAGGCTTCCTCCTTCGGAGAAACAAAGTATCTCTATTGGAGAATCGACAATCAGCCGGAACAGGAAGTGGAATTGGAAAAAGACGGCAGTCTCCCTCCGGCAGTCAAGGCTCAAGTGGAACAGGCTTGGCTCAAAGAAAAAGCGTTTGAAGCCGCCAAAAAACAGGCGCAGGAAATGGCGGACAAAGTCAAAGGAAACTCCTTTCAAGACTTGGTCGGCAAGACGGAAGTCGGAAAAATCGTCCAACCGATTCCATTCTCGATGTATACCAGCAACGGCGTGCCCCTCGTCTTTGGCGGCCAGCCCGAGTTCAGCCAGCCCAGCGGCATCCCCATGGCCGGCAAGGAATTTATGGAATCCGTCTTCAGCTTGAAGCCTGGCGAAGCGGGGGTAGCCGTGGACCAGCCGCATAATGTTGTCTATGCGGTACACGTTCTGGCTGACGAACCCTCGCTGGAAATTCGCCGGGAAATGTTCCTGAACGCCCTGCAGCGGGGGCAATTTTCGGATTTGATGGGCTTTGCCAGCATCGAAAAACGGGCTGATATCCAGACCCTGTTTGATGATCTGGAAAAGCACTTCAGCGTGAAGTGGGTTCGGTCCCCCAGCTTTGGCCGTGGCGGAGACGAGTAGAGCAGGTTATCCTCGGTTACTTGCCGAGGTTTCCCACCACCAGCAGCCCACCATCGCGTCCCGCCGAATCCGCGAATGCCCTACCGCCTGCTACGTTTCGCTTTCAGCAAAAACCACCCCGAGCCGCGAATGTTTCGCGAGCCCGGGCGGCTGAAGGATTCGTATGAGGTGGTGATAATCGGCGGAGGCGGCCACGGGCTCGGAGCCGCCTATTATCTGGCGCGCGATTACGGGTTCACGGATGTCGCCGTGATCGAGAAGGGCTATATCGGCGGCGGCAACACGGGTCGGAACACGGCCATTGTTCGCTCGAATTATCTGACCGTCGAAGGGGTCAAATTCTACGACGAAAGCGTGCGGCTGTTTGAAGGTCTGTCGCAGGATTTGGATTTAAACCTCTTCTATTCGCAGCGGGGACATTTCACGCTCGCCCACGCCGATAGCGCGCTGCGCACGATGCGGTGGCGGGCCGAAGTCAACAAGCATCTCGGCGTGAAAAGCTACGTCATCACGCCGGAAGAGATTCACAAGCTTTGTCCGCATATCGACTTGAATTGCGGCGGTCACGCGCCCATTGTGGGGGCACTGTATCATCCTCCCGGCTCCGTGGTCCGGCATGATGCCGTCGCTTGGGGCTACGCCAAACAGGCGGATAAACGGGGCGTGGAGATTCATCAAAAGACGACCGTCACCGGCATCGAAGTCAAAGACCAGCGGGTGGTCGGTGTGCAGACGGACAAAGGCTTCATCAAAACGAAAAGAGTCCTCTGCGCGGTCGCCGGCTACACCCCCCGCATCACGAAGATGGTCGGCCTCCGCACGCCGCTCGTCATCCAGCCGCTACAAGCCTGCGTCACCGAGCCCCTCAAGCCCTGGCTCGACCAAATCGTGGTCTCCGCCAGCTTACACATCTACG
>CAYUJE010000114.1:0-2491 GCA_964444865.1 uncultured Pirellulaceae bacterium
AGGGGATGGGCTGGATGCACATCAAGGACTATCGCCACCCCGAGCGGATGAAGCGGACCACCCACGTCGATGAAGAGGCCCTCAAGCACTTCGTCCCCGCCGACCGTGGCGACAGCGGCCACGAAATGATCCTCCGGGACTTCCGCGAACTGATCCCCGCCATGGAAAAGAAACTCAAAAAGCGGGGCATCCCCGGCGTGTTTCTAGATTTGGAACCCCACGTCAAAGGTGGCGGCCAGTTCGGCGGCTTCAGCGGCCCCGACGGCCTCGGCGTAGCTCTCCGCGGTCTCTGCAAAGTCCTCGACTACATCGGCATCGGTTATCACCTGCGGGATTTTGAGGACGTGCGCGTGGCGCGAGGGTTCTAGCAGTAGTTATTTGTAAGCACCCAAGTTATGGAGCCTGCCACCGAGCCTATCGACGATTTGCCCGATCCAACGGATGAGCCTGTTGAGATTTTAGTAACCGAGAAGGACGAAGGCTCTCGCCTGGACGCCTTCCTCGCCCGCGAGATTCCCCGCTACAGCCGTGTGCAACTGCGGAAGGTGATTGGATTAGGGGCTGTGCAGGTAGATGGCGAGGGATGCAAGGTGGCATATCGGTTGAAGATGGGGCAAAAGGTGAGCATTGTGGTGCCGCCGATGCCGGCGGCGGGGCCGAATCCGGAGAATATCCCCCTCGATATTCTGTATGAGGATGACCACATCATCGCAGTCAACAAGCCGCCGGGGATGGTGGTGCATCCGGCACGGGGGCATTGGTCGGGGACGCTGACGAGTGCACTGGCCTTTCATTTTCAACAGCTCAGCACGGTGGGTGGGGCGCATCGGCCCGGCGTGGTGCATCGGCTCGACCGGGACACTAGCGGCGTGATGGTGGTGGCCAAGACGGACCATTGCCATTATCGGCTGGCGGAGCAGTTCGCCGACCGGACGACCGAGAAGGAATATTTCGCACTCACTGTCGGTGCTCCGGACCGGGACCAAGATCGAATCGAGCAGCCCATCGGCATGCATCCCACGCACCGCGTTCGGATGGCGATCCGGGCCGATCATTCCACCAGCCGCGACGCGATGACGTTCTATGAGGTGGTCGAGCGGTTTGACGGCTTTGCGGCGGTGAAAGTGCTGCCCAAGACAGGGCGGACGCATCAGATTCGGGTTCACCTGGCTCACATTGGCTGCTCAGTCCTTTGCGACAAGCTTTACGGTGGCCGAGCGGAAATCACGCGAGGAGACATCCGCCGCGATCCGAAGGACACCACGGTTCTGCTCAATCGGCAGGCTCTCCATGCCTATCGCATCAAGCTGCGGCACCCCGAGACTCAGCAGCCGATTGAGTTCATTGCCCCGTTGCCCGCGGATATGGCGGGCGTGATGGAGGAGTTAAGGCAGTATCGCGCGATCAAGAAGCGCTGAACACAGACGGGGTCGGGAAGGGTTTTCGTGGCCATCGTCCGCTGGTTCGCCAGACATTCAGCCGCGAAAACCCTTCCCGCCCCCTACATCACTTCCACGGATTGAAGCCGCGGATGTTCCCCGTCGATGACGCCGGGAGGGCGGAAGTGCGCGGAGGTGCAGCAGCGGAAACTGCCGGCTGGGTGTTCGCAGGGATGAAGTTGGGATCGGCAATGTCGATGGGCCGGGCCCCCGCCAGTTGAGCCGTGGGGAGATCGAACGTGTTGCTGCCGGCGATTGGTCGATTGATTACCTGCTCATCCATCACAATCTGGAATTGAAGCTTCGCCTGGGGGATTTCGATGTCGATCTTGTGCGGCAGCGTCACGCTATCGAGTTGATGGAATTCATGCTCCGATGCTTTTGCCACCCCCAGCAATTGCCCTTTGGGGTCGTAGAGTTGTTGCTCCACCACAATTCCCTTCTTCGGATCGAGCACCAGGATTTTCAGCACCTCTCCGGCACCCGTCTGCTGGCGAACTCGCAGCTGCACTTTGTCGCCGGCGGGGATTGGGCCTTCGATCGGACTGCCGGGATTTAGCTCGATCAAGCCGATGGCTTCCTTGAGCCACGAGGGTTCCACCGGAATGGCCTGGCGGGTACGACTCTGGGCGAATTGCTCATGGCGAGCATAGTAGAGAGCCTTATTGGGGTCTTGGTTGGCCCAGAACCAGAACAGATCGTTGTTGCTGCCGATATCAAGTTCGGGACCGAGGAGCCGGGTACCGGCGCGAAAGCGGAGATTCTGCGGCCGCTCGAAGGCGATCTCCGTGGAGAGCGACGGCAGATTGGGAATGGACAGGCTGCCGCTGGCTTGCAGGGTTTGTACACGGCCGGTGTTGTCGTTGATTTTGGCGATCAGTTCTTCGCGAGTGGGTGCGGCCTGAAACGCTTGCGGCGGCTGAGCATATCGGTCCGGCTGACGAAAGAAGCGATTCCAGTTGCAGCCGGAGAGGGCGAGACCGATGGCGGCGAGAAGGAGCCAACTCGTTCTTACGCTCTTCTTGGAAACGCGATTCTTGGAAACGCGATTC
>CAYUJE010000114.1:2591-18641 GCA_964444865.1 uncultured Pirellulaceae bacterium
TTCTTGGAAACGCGATTCTTGGAAACGCGATTCCGCAAACTTCCGCGTCGACTTTCGCTGCACAGTGAGTGGTGGTGCCTCATTAGAATCAGGGGGCTCACGCCCCCCGTTCGCCTCCTTGCAACAGTTCCGACAACTCCGCCTGAATGGCGGCTTCCCGCTCGACCGCGGGCATGGCGACTTTCACGCGGTATTCCACTTCATTTCGGGGCGAGTAGACGACCAGCGTCTCATTGCCAGCGGCATCTTTCTCCGTCGATTCGACTCGCACAATTCGCCGCCGGACGAGAAGCAGTACCAGGACATAGCGCACATCATCCTTGGCCGGATTGCCGTCGAGCTGCTCGAAATAGTGCAGCATGACGTCATTAGGAGCCCAATGAACTCGCTTGCCCCCCGCATCCGCGACAACTCCCTTCCACCATCCCAGCGAATCTTCCGGCGGCCCTTGCCAGGCATCCGCCGCAAAATCCTGCCGCGTGGTGTTGCCGCCGACATCGACGAGCACCGAATAAATCACTTCCCCCGGCGCAAGTTCCCGCCCTGTTGCCTGACAACGGCGTGTGCAGCGCTGGATGTCGTATTCGACCATGGGAGATTTAGCAGTTGATGACCATGAGCACGGACACTAGCCCGATGCGCCAGCGAGGGTCAGAAGCGAACTCCCTCGCTGGCGAATCGGGTAAGTGGGGAGGCGAATAATACGAAAACCAGGCAAAACGCTCAATAGGCAGTGAAGAATCGCTGGTCGGAGCCCCCGGGACCGATTTTGATTTGCAGCGGTCTGCCGCAGCGGGGACAATGTCCCAGGTAAGCACTCCGCTCCGGATTGACGTAAATCCGGGCATAAACCCCGCAACACGCGAAATTTACCCCCAAAAAGCTGCGACTGCTAGCGTCGGAGGGCGAAGGTGGCGGCACCGGGTCGCTGGTCAGGTCAAGGCGGGGTTGTTCCATGGAATTCGGACCTTTGGTCAGACGAGCCCAATTGGTAATCCATCCGTTATGTTAAGGGAACGGCAATTTCTGGCTGTACCAGACAAGGAACCCATACTATGCACCGAACACTTATCGCTTTGACCGTTTTGGTATTCTTCGGCACTATTTCGCTCGCCGGCGATTGGAACGGCTGGCGAGGACCCCATGGGGACGGTACGTCGGACGAAAAGGGAGTGCCACTCACCTGGTCCGCCACCGAAAACGTCAAATGGAAAGTTCCGCTCGACGGCCCCGGCAACAGCACGCCGATCGTCGTCGGGGAAAGAGTATTCATTGCCCACGCTCCGGCCAAGAGCAAGCTCCGTACGCTGCAATGCTACAACCGCGACAGCGGTTCGCTGCTTTGGAAGCGTGAGGTTGAATACGGCGATGCGGAGGCAACCCATGGAACTAATCCCTATTGTTCCTCGTCTCCTGCCAGCGATGGAAAAATGGTCGTCGTCTATCATGGCTCGCCCGGATTGTACGCTTACGACATGGACGGAAAGGAACTTTGGAAAGCCGATCTGGGCAAGGTCGAGCACATCTGGGGCTTTGGCTCCAGCCCTGTCATTCACGAGGGACTCGTCATCACCAACGCCGGCCCTGGCCTGAATGCCGCGGTGATTGCGGTGAACGCTTCCGAAGGCAAGGAAGTCTGGCGGAAAGAATACGGCGCCATGAAGTCGCCGAAGGCGGACGACTATCGCGGCTCCTGGAGTACTCCGGTGATGTTCAAGGATGGGGACCAGACGCTGATGCTGCTCAGTTTGCCGGAAAAATTGTATGCCGTGAACCCAAAGACGGGCGAAGAAGTCTGGTCCTGCGGCGGCCTCAGCAAGTTGGTCTATACCTCGCCGCTTGTGGGCAAGGATGAAGTTGTCGCCATGTGCGGCTATACCGGCCCGGCGATGGGTGTGAAGCGTGGCGGCAAAGGTGATGTGACGGAAACTCACCGACTCTGGCTTACGGATAAACCCAACCCGCAGCGCATCGGCTCGGGAATTATCGTCGGCGACTCTCTTTACATCCTGAATGAAACGGGCGTTGCCTGGTGTCTGGACCCTAAAACCGGTGCGAAGAAATGGGAGAAGCGTCTAGGGGCGGGCTCCTGGAGTTCCATGTGTCTGGCCGATGACAGGCTTTACATCACCAACTTCGACGGTAACACGCACGTTCTGGAAGCCGATCCAACGGAATGCAAGATTCTGGCTGAGAACAAAATCGGCGAAAAGACCAATGGCTCCTTGGCGTTCTCCAATGGGCAGGTCTTCTTGCGAACCCATAAGAACCTGTACTGCTTTGAGGCCAAGAAGTAATTCGTGACACCACAGACCGCACTACCAAGGCTCGATTTATCGCAGCTTGCTCGACCTGAACTGCTTGCGCCCGCGGGTGACATCGACTGCATTCGTGCTGCCATTGAGAACGGGGCCGATGCGGTCTACTTCGGGCTGGATACTGGATTTAACGCCCGCGCGCGGGCCAAAAATTTCTCGCCCGAAGAATTGCCCGAGGTGATGGCCCTTCTCCACCGACGCGGGTTGAAGGGGTACGTCACCGTCAACACGCTCGTCTTCTCCAGTGAACTCGAAAACCTGGAGCAGCACATTCGGCTAATTGCCGCGGCGGGAGTGGACGCCGTGCTGGTGCAGGATCTGGGGGTCGTGCGGCTGATTCGGGAACTTTGTCCGGACTTGCCGATTCATGCTTCGACGCAAATGACGCTGACGAGTGCGGAATGCATTGCCGTGACCGAAGCGCTCGGCGTGGAGCGCGTCGTCTTGGCCCGCGAACTCTCCATCCGCGAAATTCGCAAGATCCGCACGAAGACCACGATGCCACTGGAGGTCTTCGTACACGGAGCCCTCTGCGTGGCCTATTCTGGGCAGTGCTTGACCAGTGAATCACTCGGCGGACGGAGCGCGAACCGGGGCCAGTGCGCCCAAGCCTGCCGGCTTCCCTATGACCTTGTGTGCGATGGCAAGGATGTGGATCTTGGCGACCAGAAGTATCTGCTCAGTCCGCAGGATCTGGCGGCTTATGCTCTCATTCCCGAACTCATCGAGGCCGGCGTTTGTTCTTTCAAAATTGAAGGACGACTGAAGACGCCGGAGTACGTCGCCAATATCACGCGGCATTATCGGCAGGCCATCGACTCGGCACTTGCCGGCAAGCCGGTGCAATTCACGCCGCGGCAAGTGGAAGAGATGGAGTTGTCCTTCTCTCGCGGTTTCTCGCCGGGCTGGCTGCAAGGGAACGATCACAAAATGCTCGTTCCTGCCGTTAGCTCATCGAAACGTGGGGTACTGCTAGGTACTGTGAAGGAAGTTCGCGGGGCGCGAGTGGCCGTCGAATTGGCCGGCAGTGTGAAACGGGGTGACGGCGTTTCTTTCGACTGCGAGCGTCCGGAGGACGATTTGCAAGGAGGACGCGTCTATCAGGTGTATCAGAATGGACGGGACTTGACGGAGCCTGTCAGCAAAGGAGCCGTCGAACTCGCGTTCGCTCACGGCGGTCTGAACTTCGACGAAATATGGCCTGGCCAGCAGGTCTGGAAGACCGACGATCCGGAATTGACGACGCGACTGCGGAAAACTTTCACTAATCACGAGCCGCTGCGAAAGTTGAGCCTCGAAATCATCGCCACCGCTGCTGCTGGTGAGCCGCTGGCTTTGGAAGTCATCGTCGTCGATAACGGATTTCGGATATCGCTTTCTACCCCCGAGCCACTTGCCAAAGCCCGCCAACATTCGCTGACGGTCGAAGTCCTCCAGGAACAACTTGGGCGGCTGGGAGGAAGCCCCTATGAGCTACGCAAGCTAACGGCAAGCATCAGCGGCGAACCCATGGTTCCCTTCAGCGTGCTCGGCAAGCTGCGGCATCAGATGGTGGAGAAACTGGACATGGCACTGGCAACTCCAGCCGCACGGCAGATTGCCGCCGAAAGTGTCCTGCCGCGATTACGAGCCGGTGGCGCTGAGACTTCCACAGCCACGAATGCATCCTCCACGCCGCAAGTCCACGTCCTGTGCCGCTCGCTGCCGCAATTGAAGGAAGTGCTCGATCTCGGCATTCGCAGTCTCTATGCCGACTTTCAAGACATTCGAGAATACCGCCCCGCCGCGGCGCTCGCCAAGGAACGCGGCGCGAGTCTGTTCCTCGCCACGCCGAGAATCCAGAAGCCGGACGAAGTCGGGATTTTCCTCGCGCTTCTGAAGCATAACGCGAGCGGAATCCTGGTTCGCAATCTGGCGGGACTGGCGTTCTACACGGAGAGGCAGGTTCCCGTCGTTGCCGATTTCTCGCTCAACTGCACCAGCGAACTGACCGCTCGCTTTCTCTGCGAACAAGGAGCCGCCCGCATCACCCCGTCTTACGACTTGAATCGAGAGCAATTGCTGGAACTCGTCGGCGGTGTCGCGACATCGGGCCTGGATTTAACTTCACTTGAAGTCGTCATCCACCAGCACATGCCCATGTTTCACATGGAGCACTGCGTTTTCTGCTCGGTCCTGTCTCCCGGTACCAACAAGACGAACTGCGGCCGTCCCTGCGACACCCACGACGTCAAACTCCGCGACCGTCTGCAAATTGAGCATCCCCTCAAGGCGGACGTCGGTTGTCGGAATACACTGTTCAATGCCGTGCCGCAGAGTGGGGCGGAACTTGTTCCCAGCCTCCTCTCCCACGGTGTGAAGCATTTTCGGCTGGAACTGCTCGACGAAAGAGGAGGCGAGTTACGGCAGATTCTCGAACTCTATCAACAGCTGCTAGCAGGAACTGTGAAGGGGAAAGAAGTTTGGACTCGCTTACAAGCATCCAATCGTGTCGGTGTCACTCGCGGCACCCTGGAAGAGCGGCGGAATCCGCTCGCCATGCTTTAGCCCGGCATAGATTGCCCTGCCCGCAGGATTTGCCACATAGGGCTTGTCGCACCTTGGCCAGATTGCATCATTAAGCCAATTCACGGCTGCCGAAACTATTCATATCCTCCGCGGGCTTCGCTCCCGCCGAGACTCGTCATGGAAGGACTCTCGTGACTCGCCTCTCCATCGTGATTCCCTGCCTCGGCCCCTGCGAGCAGTTTGAAGAGACGCTTGCGTCTGTCTTGCAGCACCGGCCGGATCGCAGCGAGATCATCGTCGTTCACCGCCGGCCCTATTCGGACCCGTATCACCTGGCGGGAGAAGTCACGTTTTCGCACGTTGCGGCGAATTCGCTCGTGGACCTCATCAACGATGCGGTGCAGGATGCCCGCGGTGATGTCGTGCACCTGCTCGCTGCCGGAACAGAAGTCCAGGATGGCTGGACGCACTTTGCGCTGCGGCATTTTGCCGATCCCCGCATCGCCGCCGTCGCTCCGCTCGTGCTCAATCTTGCTTCGCCGGGCCGCATTGAAACCATGGGGGTCAGCTACCGTCGTGGCGGACAACGAGTCTCCGTCGGCCATGATTTGCCGATTCCCGATCACCACGCTTTGCAAGACGAAGTCCTGGGCCCATCGCTGCTGGCCGGATTCTTCAGTCGAGATGCAATCCTCGCCCTCGGCGGCTTTTGTCGCGAAGTGGGGGATGAACTGGCAGATGTCGATTTCGCACTGGCACTTCGCGATCTGGGGTGCCGTTTCGTGCTGGAGCCAAAGAGCCAGGTTTCGTGCGTCCCTCAGGGTAAAAATCGATCCTTGATCGGTGCTGTTTCCCGAGGCTGGAGTGCCGAGGCACTCTTCTGGCGACACTGGGTTCAAGAAGGACGGGTCGCTTCACTGCTCGCCCATCCACTAACAACCTTGGTCGATGCCGCGCGGCACGAGGGACTCCCGGCGGGAAGCCTAAAGCTACTCGGTCGAATACTCGGCCTGTCGAGTATCCGCGCTCAGCAAGGTTATGAACAGCAACTTACCGCCGCTGCGGAATTGCTGGGAGATCTGGAAACCCGCAGCGATTCACTTGCACTGCCAACCATTCGCGACGAGCGCATCCAGCCTGCCGCGTCCCGTTCCGCGCGCCAGCGGGCGGCCTGACCTCTTCTTTCGCCCGCTCTCGGGTATAATAAATCCGTGTAGCCGCGGGCGGCCCGCCTGCCGGCTCTTGTGAGGGTGCTGCTCCTTTTAAGAAGAACGGGCAGCATCTTTCCGTAAACAGCTCACAGGCGATCCGCCGGTGGCTACGTGCAAATTAAGGAGCTTGATGTGATGAATTTGCGACTTTTCTCCTCGCTCACCTTTGCTTTGGCCTTGCTCACGCTTCCCGCCGCTGCCGCAGAACTGGCGGTAGGAACCAAAGCTCCGGAATTCAAAGGGCTCGAAGGGGTGGACGGCCAGAAGATCAGCCTGGACGACTTCAAAGATGCCAAAGTATTAATTGTTTGTTTTCACTGCAATGAATGCCCTGTGGCGACTGACTACCAGGATCGTTACATCGAGTTCGTGGGAAAATATAAGGACAAGGGAGTCGCCTTTGTTGCCATCAATTGCGACATCGTCAACGCCGAAGACGAAAACCTAAAGACGATGAAGGCTCGCGCGGAAGAAAAGAAATACAACTTTCCTTACGTCATCGACCCCACGGGCAAACTGGCGGACGATTACACCGCCAAAGCGACTCCGCACCTCTTCGTGTTCGACTCGCAGCGAAAGTTGCAGTACTCCGGCGCGTTCGACGACAAGCAAAAGTTGGAAAAAGTCACGAAGCATTATTTGGTGGATGCCGTGGATGCCCTTCTCGCCGGCAAGACCCCGGCACTCGCCAAAACCAAGACCTTCGGCTGCGGGATTCGCAACAAGCCGGATGATTTCTAGTCGTCTTGGAGACATCAGTCGGTTTCGTTCGTGATTGCGTTCATTGAGTACGTAGTACTGGGTACTGAGCACCTTGCTTGCGGGAATACTTCATGTCCAAGATTCAAACAGCTTTCCTCTCATTGGCTCTTTTGACGGCTCTCTTCAGTGGTTGCCTTGAGGAGAAAAGTTCCTCAGTCCCTAAATCACCGAGTCTCTCGCCAGCCCCAAAGTCCGCTGTCTCGACTGCGGCAACTTCTCCGGTCGAGACGGCCGTTGGTGAAACTGAAATCACGCTTGTTCCGGCCGACGAAAAGGATCTAGATGCATTGATTGCCAAGAACAAGGGAAAAGTCATCTTCGTCGACTACTGGGCGATGTTTTGTGGACCGTGCAAGAAGGCATTTCCGCACACGGTGGAACTGCATAAGAAACATCAAACGGAGGGGTTGGTGGTGATTTCCATCGATTTCGATCTGCTCGAAGAACAGGACAAGGCTCTGGCCTTTCTGAAAGAGCAGGGGGCGACTTTCGACAACCTCATCAGCAAATACGACGGCGGCGGCTCCGACGCCAACGATGCCTTCGGCATCGGCCCACTTCCCCACCTCCGCCTCTATGACCGCCAAGGGAAGATGCGGCACAAATGGGATGGAAAGGCGGAAGACTTGGATGCGAAGGTCAAGGAATTGCTGGCAGAAAAGGAATAGCAACCTTGTGCATTCCTCAGTTGAACGCATCTGCGACGTCGCTCTTATTAAGCACGATAATAGCCCATGCTCCGAACGGGATACCCAGGCAAAAGCAGGGTCCGATCACCGGAATACATGCCAGCAGGCTCGCCAGCCAGCAGAGTTGATGTTGCCGCAAACGCAGCATCTGAATGCCGCCCCAAATAGAAGCTCCGTTGCTTGCCGCAATAATGAGTCCCCAAACGGTCTTTACCACCAACCCGGTTTGACCCAACGGCAAGTCGTCAAAACTGGTCGGATCGCTCGCGAAAAGTGCCATGTCCCAGACAAGGGTTAATAGGGCCATGAACAAACTTATCGAAGACACCGCAATCAGTCCGATTGCTGGGACCTGTAACAACCGCCGCGCGGATTCACGCGATGTCTTGGCGCGTCGAGACGAAAGGGGATTGGGCGAGGCGTAGGGATTGACCACTATTTTCCCTCGGCGGCGGAGGCAATCCGAATTCCCAACTCTCGTAGTTGCTTCGTATCCACCTGCCCTGGTGCTTCCGTCATCAAGTCCGTCGCCTTCTGCGTCTTCGGAAAGGCAATGACTTCGCGAATGCTGTCCAGCACACCGAACAGCATGACAATGCGATCAATGCCGAGTGCAATGCCGCCGTGGGGTGGCGCACCCATTTGCAGCGCTTCCAGCAGGAAGCCGAAGCGGTTCTTGGCCGTTTCCACGTCGATGCCCAGCAGTGAAAAAACCTTGGATTGCACGCCGGAATCGTGGATTCGAATCGTCCCTCCCCCTGCTTCAGAGCCGTTGATGACGAGGTCATAGGCGACGGCTCGGGCCTGTTCGGGATTGGTGTCGAGCAATGGATAGTCCTGCGGGCGCGGAGCGGTGAAGGGATGGTGCATGGAGGCCCACCGCTGCTCTTCTTTGTCGAATTCGAACATGGGGAATTCAACGATCCAGGAGAAGTTCATCGCTTTGGGGTCGTAGAGCTTCAAATCCACGCCGATTTTCTTGCGGAGGTTGTGCAGCGCCTTGCAACTGATAGCCCAGGAATCGGCGACAAAGAACATGATGTCCCCCGGCTTGGCGTTCATCCGCTCTTTGAATTGAGCCAGTTCCTCTTCCTTGAAGTTTTTGGCAATGGGCGAAAAGAGCTTGCCGTCCGGCTCTACGCGGAACCAGGCGAGGCCCTTGGCCTCAAACTGCTTCACGAATTCCGTCAGTTCGTCGATGAGCTTGCGACTGTAAAACGTGGCTCCCCCCGGAGCGCAAATGCCGCGAAGTTTTTTCCCGGCTGCGGCGGTCTCCTTGAAGACACGGAATTCGCAAGCCGCGGCCAGATCAGTGCAGTCAACGAGTTCGCAGCCGTAGCGGAGGTCCGGCGCGTCGTGGCCGAACCGCTCCATCGCTTCGTCCCAAGTCATCCGCGGCAATGGGAGCTTCAAATCGAGATTCAGGAACTTCTTGGCCAGCCGCAGCATCAGGCCGTCGATCATCGCAATGACGTCCTCGTGCGTCACGAACGACATTTCCAGGTCGAGCTGAGTGAACTCCGGTTGCCGGTCCGCTCGCAGGTCTTCATCGCGAAAGCAGCGGGCGACCTGCACATAGCGGTCGTAGCCGGCCACCATCAGGATCTGCTTGTAAAGCTGCGGCGATTGCGGCAGAGCGTAGAACTGTCCGTTATGAACGCGGCTAGGGACGAGGTAGTCGCGGGCCCCCTCCGGCGTACTGCGGCCAAGGATGGGGGTTTCTACGTCGATGAAACCGTTCTCGGCGAAGTAGTTCCGCATCTCCATGATGATGTTGCTGCGGAGAATGAGCGTTTGCTGCATCCCCGTGCGGCGGAGGTCGAGATAGCGGTACTTGAGGCGCAGGTCCTCCCCTGGCAGGTCGCGTTGACCGGGAGTGAAGGGTGCATTGTTGCACTTATTGAGCAGTTCCAGCTTCTTCACCCGAAGCTCAATTTCGCCAGTTGCCAGTTCTTTATTCCTCGTACCTTCCGGCCGCGGGGCGACTTTACCGGTCACCAGAATGACGTCTTCGCCCCGAAGCTTGCTGGCTGCTGTTAGGTTGTCGGCTCCGCCTTCGGGGTCAAAGACCACCTGCGTTTTCCCATACCGGTCGCGGAGGTCGACGAAGATAATTCCCCCCTGGTCGCGGTTTGTATCCACCCAGCCGCAAAGGGTGACTTCCTGTCCAATGTGTTCGGCCCGAATCTGGCCGCAGGTGTGAGTACGAAGCAAGGGAACGTCTCCAAAGGGTGCAAGCAGCGGCATTTCCGCGGCAAAAGTTCCAAAATTGGCCGGCAATGAATCCCTTAGTGTAGATGGATACGGGAGTTGCGCAAAGGTTCGTTTGCCAGTGGGTAGCATGACGACGGGGCAATATGCCCAAGCTGCATCGGCCTTGCTGCTTGCGTCAACCATGCCCGCCGTGCCAGCCGTAGTGAGGATTCCGGCTAGAGCAGTCGAATCTATCTGAAAGCGGCGTAACGCTTATGTCGGCCGCGCAAGATTTATAGGGACTGCAAGCTATGAAACTGGCAACAAGTCGCTTGAACTTCCGAATCCTATGCCGGTTCCTCGCGATTTTCGCCGCTACGGCCGGAGGCTTGTTGCTAGCAGCCGCCTCGGCTTCCGCCCAGTCCTACGGCCGCCCCGTTTCCCAACCGTTCTTTGATTTCGACAACTCCGCCCGCTTCATGAATTGCCGCCCTGGCCCCTATATGTGGGGCTTTGATCCTTACCTGCAGGTCGATGGCTGTGAAGACGACTGCCGTGGTGGCATCATTGTCCATCGCCCCGCCAGTTGGTACGTCAACGCCGACTTTGCCCCCCTCCTGTACGACGCCAATGTCGGCTTGCCATTAGCCCGCGTCGGCGCAACAGGTGCCACGGTACTCACCACGAACGACCTCAAGCCCGAATTCAATGCCGGTACGCGGATCACCATTGGCCGCACCTTCGGCGGCGGCTGCTATCAGTTAGAGGCTGGCTATCTAGGAGTTTATTCCTGGCAAGACAATGTGACGGTTGCCGATAGCTCGGCCAACTCGCTGGGGGGCGTGGGAAATCTCTCCTCTGCGTTCTCGAATTTCAGCAATCCCGCCACCGCGGGGCTCGACCTCAACAATCGCATCAACGTTAGCGATCACAACTCCTTCACCTCCGCGGAGGTCAATTTCCGTACCTGGGTGAACATGCCCCCCGGTCCCTTCGATGTGCAATTCCTCATCGGTGCTCGATATCTCAAGGCTGGGGAAACTTACAGTTACAGCGCAATCTCAGACCGGCCACTTCCGAATGGCTCGCAAAATTTTGCCACGGTGCAAACCGGTAATGACATGTATGGAGTGCAGGTGGGCATTGACTTTGATTATATGGTCTATTCCCGGATGTACTTTGACTTCGAACTCAAAGGAGGCATCCTGGAAAACTTTGCTTCGCAGAATACTTCCTACACCAATATTGACAGTGCGGGCACAGTCAGTGTCTTTGACACTGGCAGGAACAAGCACAGCACCGCGTTCTTTGGCGATATCTGCATTACCGGCAATTGGCAATTGGCCCCCAATTGGAATTTGCGAGCCGGCTATCAGGCGATTTTCGTCACGGGGCTCGCCAGTGGTCCGCAAAACTTCCAAACCAACAATTCACTGCTGAGAACTGGTCCTGGTCAACTCGATCATTCCACGGAAGCCATTTACCACGGACCGGTGCTGGGCGTAGCCTGGACGCGGTAACATGATCTGGCGGTAGGAGATTCCCACTACTTGTGCAGGCGACCCAGTTCTTCCCACAAAAACGCACTTGCCTGAATGCCTCGGTGAAAATCTGCCAGGCAGAATTTCTCATTGGGGCTGTGGGTGTTGTCGTCATCCAGCCCCCAGCCGAGCAGTAGCGTGTCGGCGCCCAGACGCTGGGCGAAGGTGGAGACAATGGGGATGGAGCCTCCTTCGCGAATGAAGACCGGCTTCTTGCCGAAGCCTTGCTCGATGGCCCGCTCGGCAGCGGAAACATAGGGACTCTCCAGCGGCACGAGGACACCCGGTGCGCCGTGATTGCCGATGATCTCCAGCGTCACTCCCGGCGGACAGAGCGACCGTAGAAAGGATTCGAGTGCGGCGGCAATCTTCTCCGGCTGTTGCTTGGGGACAAGGCGGAAGCTGATTTTGGCAAAGCCGGCCGCGGGGACGATGCTTTTCGGACCTGGTCCCTGATAGCCGCCGCCCAGGCCGTGGATATCGAAAGTCGGCCGAGCCCAGCGTCGTTCAAGCGTCGTATATCCCTCTTCGCCCGTCAGTCCGCTCACGCCAAGCTGCTGCATGAATGCAGCCTCATCAAATCCCAGTGCGGCGAACTGTTTTCTCTCCCTATCAGAAAGCGGCACGACGTCGTCATAAAATCCGGGAAGCTGAATGCGCCCCTTGTCATCAATGAGAGCCGCCAGCATCTTGCTGAGAGCAATCAGCGGATTCGTCACGCCGCCACCGAACGTGCCGGAGTGCAAATCCTGTTTGGGTCCAGTAACTCGTAGCTCAAACCAAACGCCCCCGCGCAATCCATAAGTAATCGCCGGCTGGCCGGGGCCGAACTGAGAAGTATCGCTGATGACGATGATGTCGCAGGCGAGCTTCTCCTTGGCTGCCGGCGTAGCGATGTACTGATTGATGCCGCTGGAGCCCGATTCTTCTTCCCCTTCGATGATGTACTTCAGGTTCACCGGCAACTTGCCGCGTGTCTTCAGCCAGGCCTTTGCACTGGCGACGTGCGTGAACATCTGCCCTTTGTCGTCCGTCGCTCCGCGGGCGTAGAGATTTCCGTTGCGCTTCGTCGGTTCAAACGGCGGGCTGATCCACTGGTCAAGCGGGTCTGGCGGTTGGACGTCGTAATGGCCGTAGACCAGGACGGTTGGCGCGCCGGCAATTTTTTCAGACGCGGCGAACACCAGCGGCTGGCCGCAGGTGGGAATTAGTTCCGTCTCCAGCCCCATTTCGCGGAATTCCTTGACCACCCAATCAGCCGCCTTCGCACATTCCGGATGAAACGCCGGATCGGCACTCACGCTGGGAATGCGGAGCAATTCGCAGAGGGAGTTCTCAAAATCCGCCTGATGAGCGGCCAGATAATCGGTGATGTCTCGCATAATCGCCTGAAACGAGGGGTGCGGTGCGTTTGCCAAGGGATGCGGCTCCAATATAATGGCGGGCAGGAACATCGCCTATTCCCGCGAGAGAGAACCCATGTCCCAGGAGCAATCCGCCGCTGCCGTCGCCGAGCACGAAGTCCGCGACGACCCCAAGCAAAAACCCCGCCGCAAACCGCCAAAGCGCCAGCCCCGCTACCATGTCATCCTCTGGAACGACGACGACCACACCTTCGAATACGTCATCGACATGATGGCCGAACTGTTCGCCCATCCGGAAATCGACGGCAAGCGAATCGCCAAGGAAGTCCACACCAAAGGGAAAGCCATCTGCTGCACCACCACGCTCGAGCGGGCCGAGTTGAAGCGGGATCAGATCCACGCCTACGGTGCGGACAAGCGGAGCGTGAAGTCCAAGGGCTCGATGAGCGCCACGATTGAGCCCGAGCCGGGGTAGGCCGCCGAAAAAAGTTTACCAGCAGATTTCGCGGATGACCGCAGATTTAGAATGCCGAACGCTCCATGCCCCTCTCCCTCAAAACCATCACCCTCGGCTGCAAGGTCAATCAGTACGAGACCGAACTCGTCCGCGAGGGGCTGCGCGGAATTGGCTATGAGGATGCAGGCGACGAGACGGCTGATCTGTGCGTCGTGAATACCTGCACGGTCACGCACGAAGGGGACGCCAAGAGTCGCCAGGCAATTCGCCGTCTGGCGAGGGAAAATCCGGAGTCGCGGATTGTGGTGATGGGCTGCTATGCCACTCGTGCACCGCAGGAACTGGCGGTGCTGCCGAATGTCGTGGAAGTCGTGACCGACAAGCGGGAAATCCCCGATCTGCTCGGCCGCTTCGGCGTCGTCGATATTCCCACCGGCATCTCCCACTTCAGCAACCATCACCGGGCCTTCGTCAAAGTCCAGGACGGCTGCCTGCTCCGCTGCAGCTACTGCATCATCCCCTACATCCGCCCACACGTCTCCAGCCGCCCACCTCAACACATCGTGGAAGAAGTCGCCCGGCTCGTCAGCAACGGCTATCGCGAAATCGTCCTCACCGGCATTCACCTGGGGCACTACGGAGTGGAAGGAAACCATGACCGCCCCAAAGAGGACTGGCTGCGGCTCTCGCACCTCGTCGAAAAACTCTGCGAGCTCCCCGGCGATTTCCGCATCCGCCTTTCCAGCATCGAAGCGACCGAAGTCACTCGCGAACTGCTCGCCGTGATGGCCACCCATCCTCGCCGCGTCGCTCCGCATCTGCACATCTGTCTGCAAAGCGGCAGCGACCCCGTCCTTCGCCGCATGCGCCGCCGCTGGGGAAGCCGCCTCTTCATCGACCGCTGCCGTCTCGTGCGGGAAACGCTCGACCACCCCGCCATCACCACCGACATCATCGTCGGCTTTCCCGGCGAGACCGAAGAAGACTTCGCCGCCACGCTTCAAGTCAGCCGCGATTGTGGCTTCTCCAAAATCCACCACTTCTCCTTCAGTCCCCGCAAAGGAACCCCCGCCGCCGAGATGTCGGACATGGTCGCCCCTCAAGTCAAAGCCGAGCGCATCGAGCGGCTCATCAAACTCGAAGCCGAACTTCGTGACGACTACTACCGCTCCCTCATCGGCCGCGAACTCTCCGTCCTCATCGAAGCCGAACTGCCGGAAAACTCCTTCGCCGGCACCAGTTGCCGCTACGCACCCGTAGAAATTCGGGGTCGGGAGTCTTTGGCGACAAACAACTCACCACTCGCTCAAACTCAATTCGCCAAAGACGGAGGGCCCCCTAACGTCGCGCTACCAACCGACATCGCCCCAGTATTGAAACCCTTCCACCTCGCCACCATCACCCCCACCTCTCTCGAAGCCGGCCGCCTCATCGCCCACGCCTAACCACCCCTCTCATGCGCCAACTCCTCTCCTTCGCGATCCTCCTCACCATGGCCACCGCATCTCTCGCTGCCGAGCCCTACAAGCACGGCCCCGACTCCGAGCGGCAAGACGGAGTCCCCCAAGGCAAAGTGACGAAGCACACCTGGAAGAGCAAAATCTTCGAAGGGACCACTCGCGATTACTATCTCTACGTCCCCGCCCAGTACGACGGCAAAACGCCCGCCGCGGTGATGGTCTTCCAGGACGGTCACACCTACGTCGGGGAGAAGGGAGACTTCCGTGTCCCGGTCGTCTTCGACAATCTCATCCACAAGCAGGAGATGCCCGTCACGATTGCCATCCTCATCAACCCCGGCCACAAAGGGGACAACGTCCCCGAAAGCCCCTGGCGGGCCGACAACCGGAGTTTTGAGTACGACACCCTTAGCAACCAATACGCCCGCTTCCTCATTGAGGAAATCCTCCCCGAGGTCAGCAAGGAGTACAAACTGACGGACGACCCCGACCAGCGGGCCATTTGCGGCATCTCCTCCGGCGGCATCTGTGCCTGGACCGTCGCCTGGGAACGCCCCGACTCCTTCCGCAAAGTCCTCAGCCACGTCGGCAGCTTCACGAACATCCGCGGCGGCCACAACTGCGAGGCCCTGATCCGCAAAACGCCCAACAAGCCGATTCGCGTCTTCCTGCAAGACGGCAAAAACGACCTCGACAACGAGCACGGCAACTGGTGGCTCGCCAACCTGCAAATGGAGGCCTCCCTCAAGTTCAAGAAGTACGACTACCAATTCGCCGGAGGCGAAGGGGGCCACAACGGCATCCACGGCGGCACCATCCTCCCCGACTCCCTCCGCTGGCTCTGGCGGAAGGACAAGTAACCGGGCGATCAATGGCGAGCGGCCAGCGTAAGCTGGCTGATGGCTTGGGACTGGCCACGCCGCATTCCTTGAGTCTCCGAATCAGGCTCCCCAGGCCGCCACTTACGTCAAATGCCGTCGACGTAAGTCTGTATTTGGAGGAGCCGCCGGTGAATCGCAATCACCCCCCGGAAGAGGCGGCGTTATTCATAGATTCAGAGTGCTCTGCCGCGCGGTGATATAGACGCTATGAATCACCGCAAGTCGTTGTAAACATTGGTTTTGTAAGGATTCGTCTGATTCACTCCTCGATTCAAAACCTGCTTTCTTGATTCACGCTCCTGGCAGGGACGAAAGCCGATTCTACTTGCGCGACTTACGTCAAATTGCCTCGACGTAAGTCTCCGTTCTCTACATCGTCTCGAATCTCAGATTTCAAATCTTAAATCCCCAAGGTCGCTCCCCCCGCGCGCACCGCCTCCCAGCCACCTACGCACCTCTGCTACCAACTTGTCAAGGAACTCACCGGTTTCTCGCCGGCACGAATCGGTTCTATTGTACACTATAGAGGGTCGAAAACCAAGGGGGGCCGCCAGAATTTTGGGTTTCCTCGCCGGCAGGTTTGGATGAACCGCGGAGTTCGCAAAGGGACGCGGAGAAGAGGGTAGAATACCTCTGCGACCCTCCGCGTCCTCCGCGGTTTATCAT
>CAYUJE010000115.1:0-18497 GCA_964444865.1 uncultured Pirellulaceae bacterium
GGCCAGGCGAGCTTCACGCCGATGGAGACGCCGAGCCCCCAGCCGAGCGCCCAGCCGCGGTGGCCGAAATAGCCGGTGGTGTTTTTGAGGACGCCGAGGCGCTCGAAGGTGGTGTTCGTCGTCGTCACCGCTTCTTCGATGACGGCGACGTCCGGCGGCAGGATGTCGGCCAGGGCACCCATCAGTCCCAGTGGCGTGAGGGGGCGGATGCCGCGCTGGCTTTCGACTTGGGCGCGGAATTTTTCGCGGGTGACGGCGTGCTTTTGCGTCCACTCGACATGCCGCTGCAAGGCGACGTTCTTCTGCTCGCGGCTCATGAGCTGATTGAGCTGGTGGAAGAGTTCCTGGAGCGATTCGCGGGTGTCGCCGATGACGCCGACTTCCACTGGATAGTTTTTGCCAAGCTGCCAGGGGTTTTCGTCGATCTGCACCAGCTTGATGTGCTCGGGGATCGCCCGGCTCGGTTCGGAATAAATGTATTGCCGCAGCAGGTCCATGCCGGCGACGAGGATGACGTCATGCTCCTGCAAACGCTGGCGGACTTCCGGCGACCAGAGCGGCAGCCCCTGGCCGTTGAGGGGGTGATCGCTGGGAAACGCCAGCCGGCCGTGCGTGGTGCCGGACTCCGTAATGACCGGTGCGCCGAGCAGATCGGCCACGATGCCCAGTTCCGTCATCGCATCCCGCTCCGTCACGCGGCTGCCGGCGAGGATGGCGGGGTTCTTGGCGGCGGCGAGAACGGCGGCGGCCTTTTGGATGGCGTCGAGCGGCGGGCGGATGCGGCTGTCGGGGAGGCGGATGGGTTCGTAGTAACCCGCTTCAGCGGGTTTGTCGGAATTAACCGGCTGAAGCCGGTTACTACAAACGGCTTCCATCTGCACATCGACCGGGATGGAAAGAAACACCGGCCCCGTTGGCGGTGTGAGAGCGATTTGCACGGCTCGGCGAACAGCAGCGGGGAGGTCTTCCACGCGGTCGACTTCCGCCGACCACTTGGTCCAGGGCTTTGTCACCCCGACCATGTCGCCATACAAAATGGGCTCTTCAAACTTCAGCCGGCGGTCCTGCTGGCCGGCAGTGACGAGGAGCGGCGTCCCTTCGCGATAGGCGTTGTAAAGCATCCCCATCGCGTTGCCGAGGCCGCAACTGATATGCAGATTGACGACGCCGAGCGACCCCGACGCCATCGCATACCCATCCGCCATCGCCATCACGGGGACTTCCTGCAAACCCAGGATGTACTTGATGCGGCGGTCGGTCACCAGCGCATCATTCAGAGGCAGCTCCGTCGTCCCCGGATTGCCAAAGATTTGCTTGACGCCAAAGTCGGCGAGGAGGTCAATGAACGCTTGAATGCCGGTGAGTGCCATAGGAAGATTGTAGCTTGGCGGTGTACGCTGGAAACTGCATGTAGTGATGAAACTCTGTCACAACCACAGGCCGTTGCGTAGAATGAATGGTGGTTAATTTTCGCAGGAGGAGCTATCCATCATCTCGCTTGCTGAACTAGAAAAACGGGTCGAATCCTTAGAACGTGAGCTGACGGACCTTAAGCAATCCATCAGCAAAAAATCGAAACGGGAGTCCGCGCTGCGCACCTTCGGAATGTTTGCGAATGATCCGCTGATTGATGAGATTGCTCGACTTGGCCGAGAGTATCGTGAACAAACTCGCGACCATGATGAGCCATGATCATTTTGGACACCGATCATCTCGTCGAATTCGAATAAGGGACGTCGGATGCGGCGGCTCGTCTGCAAATCCTTTTATCGGCATGCGCGGATGAGATTGTAACCACGATCGTGTCTGTTGAGGAAATCTTGCGCGGTTGGCTGGCAGAGATTCGCCGCCGCAACGATCCGCGTTTGCAGATTGCGGCATACTCGCATCTTGATCGATTCATTGGCTTTGCCGCGGAGTGGGAAGTGCTGCCGTGGAACCACTCTGCAGTCAATCAGTTTGAAGCACTTCGAATTCAGCGAGTGCGGGTTGCGACGATGGATCTCAAGATCGCCAGTATCGCACTTTCCTCGGGTGCAAAACTGATTTCGCGCAATCTCAACGACTTCCAACAAATCCCAGGGCTAGACGTCGAGGATTGGCTGTCGTAGAGACTCTGCGGAATTCCATTACTATGGCCGGCTATTCTGAAACTCCCCTCGTCAAGAAACTCGGCATCAAGCCGGGGGCGGCGGTTCGGCTCAAGCCGGCGGGAGGACTGTGGGTTTGCTGGCCGAAAAAGGCGTCGGGGGTGCTGGCCGATTTGACCGACAGCGTCATCCGCGAAGTCGGCCTGGCAGCCGGTCTTGTCGATAATAAGGTCTGTGCGGCGGACGAAACGTGGTCCGGCCTGCGATTTGTGATTCGGCTCGCGGACCGAAAGAAATGAGTCAATTCCACGCCCACGCAAAGCCGTGGGTGTGCCACCCATTGCAACCATTTGCTTGACGGACCCCTTAGCCGCAATTAGTCTGGAAGGTAGTTCGCACGTACTACCCACGAGATTCAGGCATGTCCACGGTCCCCAATTCCGCCGCCGCTCCCAAGCCTAAAAAACCGGGGACCAACGTCTATACCGTGATGCTGGGGCTCTCCCTCTTCGCCATTTGCCTGGCCTGCTTGTTCCTGTTCCTGGAATGGAACAGCTACAACCGCGAAATCCTTCCCGGCAAACCGTTGTTCTAAGCGGTGATTCTCGACACCAGGGCAAAGCGCAGGCGACGGAATCCGGCTGGAGGCTGGTGAAAGAAAGCAGGCCGTCTTTCCAAGACGACCAGGCGAACAGCTTAGAATGCTGTCATGACCACGAACCCCTACGAGTCGCCAAGATATCCGCAGGAGCCGCTCCCCAAGCAGGCCCCGCTGGATAGCGACGCTGGCCAGT
Source organism: uncultured Pirellulaceae bacterium (assembly GCA_964444865.1). Taxonomy (GTDB): domain Bacteria; phylum Planctomycetota; class Planctomycetia; order Pirellulales; family Pirellulaceae; genus SXOA01. The sequence goes on from CAYUJE010000115.1 coordinate 2,885, forward strand.
CGCTGAGCGTGGAGTTTGACTTGACCCTGGATGATTACGTGGCGTTCAACGTAGTCCATCGCTCCCACGCGGTACTGATGAAACGGATTCTGATCATCGTGCTGGGCATCGCATGGATTTCCATTCCCCTCTATATCGGCGTCGAACTTTATCAGAATTGGGCTGGGCACCTTCCCAACCCCTTGGACCCGGCAGAGGTCAGCTTCAAGCTCCTGTATGCCGTCGTCCACACAATTCTGTTCCCGCTGTTGACCTGGTGGATCTATCCCCTGGTAACGCTCTTGATGCGTTCCCGGTTTCAACACTTCTGGATGCGAATCATTCTCCGGTGGATGCTGTCTGCGGGGGACACTTCCAGCATTTTCGGCCGTTACAAGCTGACCATCTCCCCCGCCGTGCTGCACGAGCAAGGGCCCAAGAATGAAACGTCCTTCAAAATGTCCGCGGTGCAAAAGCTCGTGGCGACCAACCAGTATCTCTTCATTTACGTCTCGCCCCTGCAAGCCTATATCATCCCCAGCCGAGTATTTGGAATTCCGGGGGACTTTTTGCAGTTTGTGCGGACGATCGAGGAATGGACCCAGTTGAAGGCAGTGAGGTGAGAGCGGGCACGAAATCGATGCTTGCAACTTTCGCGTTCCGCCAATTGAAACTTGTCACCTTTTCCGTGTCTCAGAACAAGATTTCCAGCGCCTTCCAAAACATTGCGGTGGCATCTCCCGTGCTGACGAATCGGGACTCGACGACGAGGTTGCCGCTTTGCCCGGCGACCGGCGTGAGGTCGATTTCCAGTTGTTTGTAGCGGTCGGGGTGGGTAGCGTCCGTGATGTCCACGGCGTGCAACTGCTGGTTGCCGAAGAAGACCAGCAGCTTCCAGTTCTGGCCGGGGTCGTTCCCCACGCGAATCCGCAGGCGCGGTTTGCCGCCGGCGGGAAGGGTGAGTTGGCGGGCGAAGACGACGGGGGAGAGCGCCGTGGCCCGCAGGCCCAGCACTTCCTTCTCGCCGTGAGCTTCCGGCATCAGGCCGGTTCGGTCTCCTGGAGTGCTCGCCAGCAGTTGCCAGTCGGGGAAGAAGGCCCGAGCGGCAGCTTGCTGATTGGGGGCCAGATTGCGGGACCATAGTTGCTCCACGGCAGGCAAGCCGGCCAGCACCTTCTCGGCTTCGCCGGCAGGAGCCAGTTCGACGAGGTCGCGGATGGGGTCGGCTTGTCCTTTGCCAAAGAAGGTCCAAATGCGGTCCTTGTATTGCACCAGCGGGCCCAGCCGCGGGTCGGCGTCGTTGAGATTGGGGAGGACCGCGGTGGCGACGGCATTGCCGCTGGCGGTATCGAACCAGGTCAGGCGATTCTGAATCACGTTGGTCTGCATCGGCACCGGCTCGCGCTGCGCGACAAGCAGCCTGTTGCCGGAGCAAACTGCAAAGCTATGCAACTCCGCCAGGTCCCGTCGCCACAGGAGCTTGCCGGTTGCTTTGTCGAGTGCGCGGACATCCGTTTCGGTCCGGACCAGTAATTTGTCCTCGGCAATCCCCAGGATGGCGACGATATCCGGAATGGCGGTTGTCCAGTGACGTGCGCCCGTTTGAACGTCCAGGCAATCCACGGCTCGCACGCCCGGCTGAGCCACATAGAGCCGCGATTCTTCGAGGAGGGGACGCTGGTAAAGCTGCATAATCCAGCGAGGCTCTTCATCCGAGGGGAGCACCACCTGGCGGCGGACCCATTTGAGATTCCCCGCGCCATCGCAGGAAAAAGTGACGCCCCCCAGAGCTGCGACCACGGAGTCTTCCAGAGGGGTCACTTCGCAGCAGCCGCGGGAGCCCCAGGTGCTGCGGAGGCGAAGAAGTTCTTTCTGGCTCATCAGCTCGCCGGTTTGGGAATCAAACAGGTTCCACTTGAGCTGTCCTTCCTGCTGGTCGAGGAGCGAAATGCTCATGGCGGCGAGTTGCCCTTGCACCAGGACAGGATCGGAAACGAGAAATTCGCGGTCGTGATGCTGGCTGGTCCAAACGATTTTGCCCGTCGCTTTTTCCAGGCAACAGAGCAGCGGGCTGGGCCCGTACAACAGCCGGGCATAAACATGGCTTTGCGTGACGAGCGGCTGCATGGCGATCATTGCCCAGTCTTGGGCTTTGGCAATGGCTCCCGGGGGAGCCGCGGATTGCCAGACCCGCGTGCCATTGGCCAGGTTGTAGGCCGCGACTTGAAAGCGGTTGGAGACGTAGAGCAAATCCCCTTCGAGCACCGTGGCAATTTGCCGATCGGCCCAGGGAACGCGAAACTGGGTCGTTCGCCGGCCGACTTCCTCTTGCGGGTTCGCGCCGACGGGGCCGTCGAGTTTGGCCTTGAGAGTGGCCGTGAAATTCGTGGGATTGGGAAGGGAGGGAACGGACGTGCTGATGGAAGACAGGCTGCTGTTGCCGCGAGCACGCATTTCGGCAACCAGGGCCTCGAACTGTTCCTTCGTCATCTTGACTTCACCGAAAGCGACGGCTCTGGTGACGGGCTGCTCGGCATCCTGCCCTAGCATGGCGGCCGCCAGGCGAAGGCGCGGGGCAATGTCCTCGGCAAAGGTGGGTTGAATTTGTGAGGAACGCCGATATTCGGCAATGGCCCGCTCAAACCAGCCGCTGGAAAGTGCTCGATCTCCCAGCCAGCGATGAGCCTCCGCCGCCGCCTCTGTTCCGGCGAATTGCACCGTGGCAAGTTCCAAAGCCGAGGAATCTCCGCTGGCCATGGCCTGGCCAATTCGCAGTTTGGCGAGCGTGCCAAATTGCTGTCCGAGCGCCTGTTTGAGCTGCGGAAAATCCGTGAGCGTGAGCCGCACGGCGACCGGCAGGGATACGAGCAAATCCTTGTCCTTATAATAAGGTGCCACGCCCGGTGCAGCTTCGGGATCGAGCGACGTGACCATGCGGGCGGCATCCTGCCAGGCTTCGCTTTCCAAAACGGCTTGCAACTCGTTAAGTGAGTTGTAGGTTTCCTTGCTCAATTCCTCGACGAGCGGGTGCCGCCAACTATCTTTGAGCCGCGTGGCTAGTTCGCCGGCAGCTCGGCCGGGCAATTCACGGCGGGCGGTCGCCTCGGCCCAGTCGGTGAGTGGAGCGAACTGCTGCTGCTGGAAAAAACGAATCTGCCTGAGAAGCCGCATCGAATCATCCGGCTTGTGATTCGTGATGGACTGAATCAGTTCCCACCGCAGATTCACGTCGGCATTTGCCGGCTGCTGGAGCCAGGTGGCGACGGGGACGCTCATGGCATGCTGGCGGATGCTGTTCCAAGGAGGCACCCCTTCTTCTTCGTATTTTCTCTGTCCTAATTCCAAATATCGCCGGCCGATGGAAGTTTTCATCGCCTGGCCATCACGGAAATCCCACACCAGCAGAGCCGCATCATCGAGCGCGGCAAGCTGTGTTTCGAGCGGCAGCTTGCGAGCGGCAGCGTCGTCGAGCAAAAGCTCAAGCAATGCATAGGCGAGTTCTCGCGGCGGCGCGCCACCCAAACTTCGAATCGCACAGGCCCGTCGCCACTCGGCAGCTTCCGCGCCCACCGGCTGGAGGCGGGCAACCTCCGCCAGCCAAAAGCCGAGCGTCGGTGTGGTGGTGATGACCGGTGCCTTGTCCCGCAATTCTTTGGGGGCCAACGCGGAGAGCCCCCCGAGTTCCCGAAATTCGATCCGCTTCAAGGTCACTTGCGCGCCCGGCTGATTTGCCACCACCTGCAAGCCGATGAACGCACGGTTTCCCGGCACATTGTCCACCGCCATCTCGGGCTGAGCCCAGTGCTGGCCGTCGGCACTGATCCACCAGCGGAAATTGCCGCAACCCATGAGCATCTTGATCCAACAATGGGGAGCCGCCATTGGCGTCACCCGATCGGCCATTGTTCCCAGGTCGAATTCCGCCGTGTCATCGGGATAGGTCATCTTGACCCCGAGGCGGCCATCCTTGGTGTTCTTGAGAAATCGAACCACCTCTTGAGGAACGCCCAGTTCCTTCCCCAAATAAACTCCCGCTCCTGGCGTCACACCCTCGAGTTCCAGAATCACTTCTCCCAAACCGGCAAATGGCAGGGATGTAAAGGCTTGCACCTTCTCCTTATCCGATCTCAGTCGAACCGCACCATCCGGCAGTTTTTCAAACGTGGCACCGGCCGGGAGAGCTTCCAACTTGGTGCCATCCGCCTTGTTCCATTGCCAAGGCAACTCCGCCGGTTTGTTGGTTTCAAAAGTTATTTGCGACTGCGGGGTGGGAACCGGATCATCACCGGTTCGTTTCACGGCAATTCCCAGGAAGGTGGCCCGGCCTTCGAAGTAAACATCCTCCGGCAATCCTGCCAGTGGCGCGGTGAGCAATACAATGTCGCCTCGGCTGAACACCAATTCGCCATCACGCCAACGGATTTCCATCGGTCCGCCGAAACGGACTTCGGTGCGACGAGCCCGATCGTCATCGGTGGCGGTCAGAGCCAGTGTCTCCGGCCGCATGGTGCCCGCCTTGCGCGTTGTTCTCCAGGCGGCCCATTTGTCGCCGGCATCTTGATAGTAAGCCAGCGTGATTCCTTCGTTACCATGATAGAAGTGCAGCACCAACCCTTTATAGTTTTCCATCGCCAACTTGAGCGAGGAATCCACCGTCCAGGGCGCTCGCAGCCGGGCGGAACCTTCTAGCACGCCGCAGCGGCCGCGCTGCGTGTCGACTTCCACGATGCGATAATTCTGCCCCGGCACGGGCTCAAACCACTTTTGCAAATCAGCCCGGCGGGGAAGCGACTTGGCAGTTTCGAAATCCTGAAAGGCAACGTCTAAGAAGTGGGGAAGGTCTCCCTGAGCGGCCATCACTTCTTGCCATGGTTCTTTGTAGACCGGTGCTGGCGGCGGCCCCATGGGAACGGCTGCGGGTGGCGGGTCAGTGTTTGGTGATTTTTCCGTGGCTGAACCAGGAGCCGCGGGAGGAACCTTGTCAGACTTTTTATCTTGAGCAGTCTGGAGAACGGCCTTTTCGCTGTCTTTGTCGGTTTCCTTCTTTTCCTTGAATTGGGGGCCTTCGACAATCTCCACTTTCTTCGGAGTCACCGCGTTCCAAAGCGCGGCACCGAGCAGCAAGAACACGGGGACCGCCAGCACAACGCAGACCAGCGGCACGGTGAGTTGGAATCGGCCCTGGGATTGGTGAGCGCGGGCCATGATCTCCTGCGGCGAGACATGGACGCGGCCCAAAGCTTCCGCCAGATAACCTTCCATCTGCATCTGGCCAAACAAGGCTTCGCGCAACTCCGTCGATTCCGCCAGCCGCGAGCGGAGCAGCTCGATTTCCTCCAGCGACAGTTCGTCGGGAGTCTTATCCTGCACGAGGATGAGCAGTTCCTGGTCGGTCATGGGGCAGGCCTGAGTTTTCGATCCAAGCAATGCTTAAGAGCCTGGCGGGCTCGATGGACGAGCAGTTTGACCGCCCCTTCGCTCCGCTTGAGGCGAGTGCCGATTTCGGCCCATTTCAGGGCGGTACTGTAACGCATGTCAATCGCCTCGCGGGCGGATTGGCCAAGAGCGTCCATGCAGTGGGGAAGATGATGCAGGGCATCGTCGGATTCGCCATGGTGCGAGCCGACCAGGGTGTCGAGTTCCAGGCATAGTTCCGTCCAGGCCACTTCCTTTCGCCGCTGCTGTTTTTTGATGTGCTCGCGCAGGACATTGCGGGCTATCCCCACCAGCCAGGATCCGACGGCATTGGCCCGAGCCAGTTTTTCCCGCCCCAGATAACAGCGCAGAAAAACTTCCTGGCACAGATCCTCCGCGTCCGCGGGTTCCAGAAGCCGAGCCCTCAAAAAGCCGTAGACGGTGTGCTGATAGACTTCAACCAGGGCGGTAAAGGCCTTTTTGTCCCCACGCTGGGCGTTCTGAACCAGGGCATGATGCCCTTCCGCCGCGACAGCATCGGCCGAACGAGAAGCAATTGGCCCGCGCGGCTGCACGGACCTACCTTCCAGCATGGCAGGTTCCAGCGCAGCGGCTCGAGGGGGAGGCTTCATGCGGCAGGGGAAAGGTGGTGGGAAGTGGTTGGCGAGCCAAGTCTCATCTTAGCCCAAGTGAAAGGGACATTTCAAACAGGGGGACCCATCCCTTGGCCGGATTGGTCCCGAAACCGGCAGGGCTCCGTGTGCATTTTTCGCACCCTCTTTTCAGATACCCGGAAAGCCTTACACTGTTACCTGGCGCGTTGTCGAATTGGCTTCAGTTCTGGTCATAGCGAGCGGTGCATGTCGAAAAAAGAAGATGCTTTTGAGGTGGAGGGTACCGTTACCCAGGCGCTCGCCAACACGCGTTTTCGTGTCCAATTGGAAACAGGTTCCGAAGTGATGGCCCATGTGGCGGGCAAGATGCGAAAGAACTTCATCCGCATTGTTCCTGGGGACAAGGTCAAGGTCGAGCTTTCCCCCTATGACCTGACCAAAGGGCGAATCATTTTCCGCGAGCGGTAATAGTTGCCGATCGCATTTCTCGCAAGTCCTTTGGGTATATTCACTTGCGCTGCAAAGTCGCACTTGATTGCTCGCGATTTCCGACTGTCGTTCTGCAATCTGCATTTTACATTCTGCATTTCCCCCCTCCCTCTTTCTTTTTCTTTGGGGACCGCTTAAAACCGGCTGCACCCAATCGGGGTATTGTCCAGTCGAGCCGGAGACGTTCTGCGCTCGTTTAGTCGAAATTCGTCCCGCACGGGAACTTCTATTTCAGCCCGGCGCCTCGCGCCCCAGGAGATTCAATCGTGAAACTGTTACCCAAGTCCATGTTCGCCATGGCCGCAGCAGCCGCGCTGTTGCTCGCGCCAGTCGGCCAATTGCTGGCCCAGAACGCCAAGCCCGTGTTGGTCGTTTCGATTTCCAGCGTGGAAGACACGCTGGCGGATGTTGCTTACATCACCAAGGCCGCCGGAGCTGAAGACGCCGGGCGAACCGCACTGCTGTTCGGCAACGCCTTCACCAACGGCATCGACAAGAAGAAGCCGATTGGGATGTACGTTTCTCCCAAGGCCGGCGGCGGCGACTTCGTCCCCGTCGTCTTTGTGCCGGTCACTGATCTCAAGACCGTTTTGGCGACGTTCAAGGAACAACTCGGCGAACCCTCGGATGCTGGCGACGGCGTTAAAGAGGTGTCGGCTGCGGGCAATCCCGTCTTTATCAAGGAACAGACTGGTTGGGCGTTCATTTCCAACGCCAAGGAAAACCTCGCCGACTTGCCGGCGGACCCAGCCGCGATGCTCGGTGCCCTTCCCAAGGAATACACCCTGGCCATTAAGGCCAATGTGACCAACATTCCGGCGGAACTCAAAAAGGTAGCCATCGACACGATCAAGGAAGGTTTCGAGCGCCAGCTGCAGAACAATCCACAGGGTGGCGAAAACGCCGAACTGGTGGAAAAAATGCAGCGCAACCAGTTGGAATCGCTCGTGAAAATGGCCGATGAGCTCGACGAAATCATGTTTGGTTTTGCAATCGATGTCCCCGGCAAACGGACCTATCTGGATGTTAACGTGACTGCCCGCGAAGGTACAAAACTGGCCAAGCAGTATGCCTTGATGGCCGATGCCAAGTCGGCATTCGCTGGTTTCTTGCTCCCCAATGCGGCTGCCACGCTCAACTTCTCGGCGACCAGTTCGAAGGAAGAAATCGAGCAAACTGCCACTCTTCTCAAGGGGGTCAAGCAGAATGCCATGAAGGAAATCGACAACGATCCCAACCTCGACGCCGCCAAGCGGGGTGCCGCCAAGGAAGTTCTTGGCTCCATGATGGATGTCTTAGTCAAGACGGTTGAAGGGGGCAAGCTGGACGGCGGTGCTGTTCTGATGCTCGATTCCAAGACCGTTGATTTCGCAGCCGGTGGATTGGTGGCGGACGGCAAGGCGATCGAGGACTCCTTCAAGCGACTGATCGAACTCGCCAAGAACGAGCCCGACTTCCCCAACGTGAAGCTCAATTCGGGTTCGCACGGCGGAATCACCTTCCACAGCGTTACGGCCCCGATTCCGGATAGCGAAAGTGAAGCCCGCGAAATTCTGGGAGACAAGGTGAATATCGTCCTGGGGACCGGTCCCAAGGCGGTTTACATCGCCTTCGGCAAGAACGCGGAATCGCTTCTCAAGCAGGTCATCGACAAATCGGCTCAGGACGGTTCCAAGTCGGTTCCGCCGATGCAACTCAACATCGCTCTGCTCCCCATCCTCAAGTTTGCGGCGAGCGTGGACCCCAATAACGAGATCCTTCCCGAGTTGATCAAGGTGCTGGGACCGACAGGCAAGGACAAAATCAACTTCATTACCCAGCCGATCAAGAATGGCAGCAGCGTCCGCATCCAAGTGGAAGAAGGCGTGCTGCAATTGATTGGTGTGGGCGTGCAGAAGGCCCAGCAACTTCTTCCTGGTGGTCTGTAAGCAAAGGAAGTAGGTCTGGCTCTGCCCGACGAAAGTGCATGAAAGTAGCGGCGACCAACATCGAGTTTGGTCGCCGCTTTTTTGCGCGCCGGTTGCCTACGCTCCTTCCCCCTTGCTCACAAACCGATATCCCATGTCCCGTATGGTCAGAAAATGCTTCGGGTTGGCGGGGTCGGCTTCAAAGACTTTGCGGAGGCGGAGAATGAACTGGTCGGGGGCGCGCGTCTGAATATGACCGGGCATCTGCCAGACATTTTCCAGGATCTCCTGCCGCGGTATCAGCCTCCCTTCGTTGACCACGAAGTACTCCAAGAGCTCCCACTCCCGCTTCGTCAACTGCACCGGCTTGCCGGCAACGACCAGGTCATACTGGGCAAAATTGATTTTGGCTTCGGCGAATTCGAACGTGGAAATCTGGCTCGGCATCGCGCGCGGCACCTGGTGCCGGCGATAATGATGCGTCATGAGGTTCTTCACCCGGCTCAGCAGTTCATCCAGATCGAAAGGTTTGGAGAGATACTGGTTGGCTCCCAAATCAAAGCCGCGAGTCCGATCCTCCGGCAGGGTGCGGGCGCTAAGCATCAAAACCGGCACGTCACAGCCTGCACTCCGCAAGGATTCGCAGACGGTATAACCACTCATTCCGGGCAGCATGAGGTCCAAAATGACGAGGTCAATGTCGGAATCGCTCCCTTCAAACAGTTTGAGCGCGGAGGGACCGTCCGCCACGGTGGTTACGCGGTATCCCTCTGCCTCCAGATTGAATTTAATGCCGACCGCCAAGTGGCGTTCGTCTTCGACAACCAGGATGTGTTTGGCAGAGGACACGGGGGTCAGGGGTCAGGGGTCAGGGGTCAGGGGTCAGGGGTCAGAAGATAGCTTGTAATCTACCCGCTAAATCGTCAAGAATAGTAGGCCGCTGCGTCGTGGCGGGCCATCCTGCAATTCGAATGCGGGACGAACACCTTTAAGGAATAATTCATGCGTTGGCCTTTTCCCCTCATTTTTGCCGCCCTTTTCGCGGGATTTCCAACCGTCGTTCCTGCCGCGGATCAGCCGCCGAAGGTGGAGACCGTCATCAAACGGCTGATCGCGGGTGAGCCGACGCGCATTGTTTGCTTTGGGGATAGCATCACGGGAGCTTATTACCACACCGGCGGCGAGCGGGCCTGGTGCGACATGCTGGGGCTGGCCATTCAAAGGGTCTATCCGCAGTCCCGCCTCGAAATGATCAACGCCGGCATCAGCGGCAACACCACTGCCGCGGGGCTCGTGCGGATGGAAAAGGACGTCGTCGAGAAACAGCCCCATCTGGTGGTCGTCATGTTCGGCATGAACGACGTCGCCCGGCTGCCGCTGGACGACTTTGTCGCCAATCTCACGACCATCATCAACCGGTCTCATGCCGCTGGGGCCGCGGTCATTCTTTGCACCCCGAATACGGTTTATGAAAATGGTGGCCGACCAATCGCCAAGCTCGCGGAACTTTCCGAGCGGATTAGAACACTGGCCAAGGAGCAGAATTTGCTGGTGGCCGATTGCTTTGCCCAGACGACGGCTCTGAAGGAGCGGGATCCATTGACCTGGATGCTCGGCATGAGCGACGAAATCCATCCCAACATGAATGGCCATCGCCACATGGCGGAAATCGTCAGCCAAACGCTCACAGGCAAGCTTGTCAAACTCGACCATGTTCCTCCACCAGCCAATGCGTTGCACCACACGCTGGAAAAACTGTCCGCCGGCCAGCCGATTCATCTCGTTGCCATGCCGCCATACGACGAACGGATGGCTGCGGCATTGCGGGAGCATTTTCCGAAAGCCGAGATCAAAGTGACGCAGTGGCCGGTGGAAGGGAAATCTTTGGCGGAAATGCGCAAATGGGCGGAGTCGATTCGCGGGCTCAGTCCCGACCTCGTCGTCCCAGCAATCCCCTTCACGGCGACTGCAGATAATGACGCCAGATTCATCGACCACTACGAGTGGGCGCTCAACTTCAGCTTCCCGTTCGCTGGCCGAGCCTGGGATGTCGTTCCCGTGCTGCCCGAAGTCCCTGCTGACGCCACTACCGCCGAGAAGCACAACGGGGCTCTGGCACGGGAGATTGTGATTGGCAAAGACGTGCGGTTTTTCGATGTTGCTAGGAAAGAGCCCCTCTCCAGTTGGATCGGCGAGCAGCGGCAGACGCGGGCGAACGCCTGGCCGGAATTGCCGGCTGCGAATGGGGCTGTCCTCATTCCGGCGCAGGAATGGCCGCAGCGGCCGGGGCCGCGAACGGTGAAGGTCTTGGTCCACTATCCCGGCGGAAAACTGGAAAACGTGAAGGCCGAGACAGGTATCATGCTCAGCCTCCACAACTGGGGCGGGGAAGACTGCGTTGGGACGGCTGATCCGCAGACGCTGGCCGACAAGTTCAACGTCGTGGCCCTCTGTGTGAACTACCTGCAAAGCGGCAAGAAAGATTCCATCGACGGCCCTGAGCCCTACGACTGCGGCTATTTGCAGGCGCTTGATGCCCTCCGCGCGGTCTGGTTTGTCAGGAATGGCCTGACGATCAAGAAAATCCCTTTCGCCGCTGGCCGCATTTATGCCACAGGTGGTTCCGGGGGCGGCAACGTCAGCTTGATGGCAGGCAAGCTGGCCCCGCGGACCTTTGCTTGTATCGTGGACCTCTGCGGCATGAAGAAGCTCAGTGCCGACATCGCGTTTCATCTTCCAGGTGGCAGCGATCTCGATGCCCGCTGGAGCCGCGAGCGGACGAGTAAGAGTTACCTGAGCCCCGACGAGCAGGACATTCGCTTTGCCGCCCATCCTGGGCATCTCGCCGCGATGAAACAACTTGGCAATACGTGCCGGACGATTGTGGTGCATGGCATGGACGATTCGACTTGCCCATTTGCCGATGCCCAGGAACTTGTGGCGAACTTTCAGACGACCGGGCTGGAGGTCGAGCCCTATTTCATCGCCAAAAAAGATTTGGACGGCGAAATCTTCGCCAGCAGCGGCCACGCACTCGGCAATCGCACCAAAATTGTTCTGGGGGTGGCGGGCAAGTACCTCACGCCAGGGAGTCCCGGCGAGCTGATTCGTCCCGGCAACAATGACTTCGACCTCCGCGACGAGCTGGTCCGCTATCGCACGCCGGGTGGCGAGTTTGTCATCTCCTATGCAGCCGGCTTTCCGGTCGGTCGCTTTGAACCCAATCCCGAGACTCCCGTTTACGAGGAGCATCTAGACCTGACCTACTACCTGGACCGCTTCGGCCAGCGCCGCAAGATCGCCTCCACTGCCGATTGGAACGTGCGGCGTCAGCACGTTTTGTCCTCCATGCAGCGCGTCATGGGTCAACTTCCCGGAGAGTCATGCAGCGTGCCGCTCGATGTGAAAGTATTGGAAGAAAAGACCACGGGAAAACTCATCCGCCGCAAGCTCAGCTTTCAAAGTGATCCCTATGACCGGGTTACCGCCTGGCTGCTGATTCCTGTCGAGGCGAAAGACAAGAAGAATCCCACCGTGCTCTGCCTGCACCAGACATTCCCCCAAGGCAAGGATGAGCCGGCTGGAATCGCCGGCACCGCGAACTTGCGTTACGCGCAGGAATTGGCGGAGCGGGGGTACATCACGCTTTCCCCCGACTACCCTTCCTTCGGCGAACACCCCTATGACTTCAAACAGCCGGAATACGACAGCGGCAGCATGAAAGCGGTCTGGGATAACCTGCGGGCCGTCGATTTGTTGTCTTCACTGCCGGAGGTCGATGCCAAACGAATCGGCGTCATCGGCCATTCGCTCGGCGGACACAACGCCCTGTTCACCGCCCCGTTCGATCCGCGCCTCAAAGTCGTCGTCTCTAGCTGCGGCTTTACGAGCTTCCTCAAGGACGACATGCCGAGTTGGACTGGGCCGCGGTATATGCCGCGGATTCAGTCGGTTTTTGAAAACGATGCCAAGAAGATGCCGTTCGATTTCACCGAAATCGTTGCTTCGCTGGCTCCCCGTCCGTTTTTGGCCGTTGCCGCCACCAAGGATAGTGACTTCGATGTCAGCGGCGTGCGGGATGTGATGCAGGCGGCAGCGTCCGTCTATGAGTTACAGGGAAAGCGTGACCACTTGCAGGCTCACTATCCGGAATCGCCACACAGTTTTCCGGATGAGGCGAGAAGGCAAGCGTATGAGTTTATCGACAAGCACCTGAAGCCTTGAGCGACCTAGCTCGGCTTCGCACTGTCACCCAGGAGTTGTTCAATTTCCGTGAGTTGATTGGCGAAGTCTTCGTTGGCCGGCTCCTTTTTGAGCAGTTCCTGAATAGTCCGTCGGGCACTTTCCAATTGTTTGCGAGCCGGCTCCTTCTTTCCCGCCAGGAGCAGAGTGCGCGCCAGTTCCGTCTCGGCACGCGCCATTTCCAGGTGGATCACCAGAATCTCCGGCGCTGCCAACGCTAATTTTTTGTAGGTCGACAGTGCCTCTTGATACTCCGCCTCGGCAGCAGCAACATGGTCGCGGCGGCGATAGACGCGGGCAAGTTCCGTCAAAACAAGTCCCCGCAGCCGCGTGAGGGCGAGTGAATCATCGGGCGAAGCTGGCGATAAGTCCTTCGCTTGTTGAAGAGTTTTTTCCGCACCCGGTAGGTCTCCGGTGAGGATTTGCACGGATGCGGCCATCAACTCGGCTGAGAGTGTTTGCGTTTTCGCCTGAGAGTCATCGGGAAGGGCGGCTGCCAGACGGCGGTGAGCATCGACACTCTTTTGCAGGTAGTCCAGCATCTTGGGGTCCTGCCGCTCAAGGGCTGCTCGCGCCCGGATGCGTGCCACCGTGGAGTACAGCCACAAATCACTCTTCTCATTGCCGCCATCATTGGCGGGTTCCGCCATCAGCTCGTCCGCAATCGCGAATGCTTCGTTCTCCAGCTTGGAAGCTGCCGCGAGCTTTCCGTCGCGATGAGACACCATTGCCAATCCCATCACGGCCAGTCCTCGATTGGCCTTGGCGACGCGGTCCCGCGGAGTCTTGGCGAGCAGTTTGTCGAAGATGCGAATGGATTCTTCGTAGGCTGCGCGGGCTCGATCTTGGCGGCCGTGAGACGATTCCAGTTCCGCCAGCTTCAATTGCGAATAGGCTTGATAATGCTGAACGCGAGGATCGTTGGGCTTGATGGCGTCAATTTTTTTCAGCGTGGCGTGGGCTCGATCAAGGATCTGCAGAAAGAGCGGCTCGCCGCGTGGCAATTCTCGGATTTGGTTGGAGGTATCAAAGTAGTATTTATCCATGGCTGCCAAGGCCAGTTCGAGAATCCGATCGGTTTCATCCTTGGCGGTGGACAGTTCATCGTTGGCAACTTCTAACTCTCGATTGGCCTCGGCAATCTGCCGCGCTCGCGCATCCAGCATCACCGCTGCCGTTACGGACCCAGCCAGCAGCAGAATTCCCGCCGCCAGTGCCGTCGCCTGCCACGGCCGCCGGCAAGTCCATTTCCAAACGCGCTCGCCCAGGCCGGCAGGGCGGGCCAGGATCGGCTCACCTGCCAGCCAGCGTTCCAAGTCTTCCGCCAGTGCCAGCGCACTGGCATAGCGGCGGCGCGGGGATTTTTCCAGGCACTTGAGGCAAATCGTTTCCAGGTCCCGGGGCAGCGTCGGCTGAAGCTGGCGCGGGCGGAGGGGTTCGTCGGCCAGAACTTGCAGCACGATGTCCATCGCATCGGTGCCGTCGAACGGCGGCCGGCCGGTGAGACATTCGTAGAGCATCGCCCCCAGCGAATAAATGTCCGCAGCTGGGCCGACCCCCTTGAACGCGCCGCTCGCCTGCTCCGGTGCCATGTAGGCGGGGGTCCCCATGACTTCGCCGGTCTTCGTCAGCCCCTTGTCATCATCCAGCCGCTTCGCCAGACCAAAATCGCTGATCTTATAGGCAACGCTCTCCCCCTCTTCCACCAGCAGCACGTTGGCCGGTTTCAGATCGCGATGAATAATGCCGTGGTCGTGGCAATGCTGCACCGCGCGGGCCAGCCCGGCGAGCAGTGCCACCGCCTCTCGCGGCGGCTGAGGCCGGCCGGCGAGCCGCTGGGCCAGTGTGCCGCCACTGGCATATTCCATCGCCAAGAACGGCTGCTGCTCGTCGCTACTGACTTCAAAAATCGCGGCGACCTGCGGATGCTGCAAGGAGGCGGCGGAACGGGCCTCTTCGATGAATCGGGCCGTCAGGGACTCCTCCGCATCCGTCGGCAGCATCTTGAGCGCCACGGTCCGGCCCAGCTTGAGATGCCGGGCCCGATAAACACGGGCCATGCCGCCGCGCCCCGCGATCCCCAGAATTTCATATCCAGCGGGAGCCGGCGGCAGCGTGGCTGCCGACTTGTGGGCAACGTGAGTTTCGTGGTCGATATCTGGCAAAGGACTTCTCGCGGGTTTTGGTCCCATTCTAACCGCAGAAACTCGCGGATTGCAGGCCGAAAATTGACCTGGCATCGCAGGAGCGGTCATAATGCCCGCATGGGAAGACCTCGACGACTGACCGACGGCGGGTTGCCTGACCATGCCCTGCATCGGACCAATGCCCGGCTAACCCTCATGAAAGATTGCACCGATGATGAGGCGCGGCTGCGAACTGGCGGCTTTGCGAAAGTGCGTGGCGCGGGGAAATCCCTACGGCAACGAGCGCTGGCAGCGAACAACCGTCGCCCCCCTGGGCCTGGAAAGCACCCTCCGCCCCCGCGGCCGACCGCGAGAGCCAAACAATGAAGGATGACAAAGGGGTCAGGCCTCTTTGTTGACAGGCGAGGTCGGTTCGGTTAGCATTTTCCTTCATGGCCAGACCACGCCGCAACACGCCGGGAGGGTATTGTTACCATGTCCTCAGTCGGGGAAATGCGCGGCAGACCGTGTTTCCTAAGCCGGCGGATTTTGAGGCTTTTCTCCGCTTGTTCGATGCGGCTCACGAGATCGTGTCGATGCGGATCGTGGGTTTCTGCCTGATGCCGAACCATTTTCATCTCGTCCTGTGGCCGCGCGAGGATGGGGATCTGTCCCGCTGGATGCAGTGGGTGCTCACGACGCACGTCCGCCGCTACCACGAGCATCATCAGACGTCCGGCCACGTCTGGCAGGGGCGCTTCAAGGCCTTTCCCATCCAGGAGAATCAGCACCTCCTGTCGGTCCTGCGGTATGCGGAGCGGAATCCGCTGCGGGCCAAACT
>CAYUJE010000116.1:0-18485 GCA_964444865.1 uncultured Pirellulaceae bacterium
ACGGCACTCCCAAGTTAATGGTGGAAGTCATCGCCAACTTCGGCAATCTGGCCATTGGCATCACGTCCTTCATGATCCTCCGCATCAATCGCAAACTACTGCCACCGGAACTTCAGCCCAGGTGGTATCATCAAGCGGGAATTTTGGGCTGCGGTGTGTTTTATATCGGGCTATTTGTCCTGGTGGCGGTGGCGAAACTGGGGCCGCTCGTGCAACAATGGGCGTCCGGTTCGTAACAAAAAAAAGGATTGGCAAAATGATGGATGGCAGAATCATAAGACAAGAGGCGGCATAGCCGACTTCATGAAAGAGAGTCCTCTTCCTCTCCATCTTCCTGCATTTATTATTCTGCCATCCATTATTTTGCCAGCCTCCTCTCCCTTTAGACCTCTCTATTCTGACTTATGATTTCCACCAATCTTTTTGACCTCACAGGCAAAGTGGCTCTCGTCTCCGGTGCCGCTCAGGGCATGGGCCGAGCGATGTCCCTGGCTCTGGCCCAGCATGGAGCCGACCTGGTCCTGGCCGATCTCAATGAAGAGGCCGCGGCCAAGACGGCTGGGGAGATCAAGGCGCTGGGACGGAAGGCAATTGCCGTCCGCTGCAATGTTTCGGACCCGGCTGAGATACTCCCCATGTTTGCCACGCTCGATAAGGAGTTTGGCCGGATCGATTTCCTGGCGAATGTGGCCGGGGAAGGGATTCACGGCAAGCCGGAAGAGATTCCACTCGAGGATGTGGAAGCGACCTGGCGGAATCTGGTCTTCGGCCGATTCTGCATGTGCCAGGAAGGAGGCCGCAGGATGCTCAAGCAGGGCACACGCAGCATTGTTAACATCGGCTCATTGGCCAGCATCACTGCTCTGGGCCGTAGCCATATCGCTTACAGCATGGCAATGGGTGCCGTCGCCCAGATGACCCGCGAACTTTCCACCGAATGGGCCGTGCATGGAGTGCGAGTGAACGCCATCCTCTGTGCCCAGGTCACCAATCCCAGTCTGGAAAAGCGAATGGCCGCCGAACCCGCCCTCAAGGACAAATTCCTCTCCGGCATCCCCCGCGGCCGGATGGGCAATCCAGAAGACATCCAAGGCCTCGCCGTCTTCCTTGCCAGCGACAGCAGCACTTGGGTGACCGGAGCCCTCATCCCCATGGACGGCGGCAACCTGGCCATGAACGCGGGGGGAACGAGACGGTATTTGTAGCACAATCGGCGTAACCTGGTGCGGTTAAACGGGTTGCGTTCCTAGAAATATTTTCGACAAAATTGACGTTTTATCTTCGCAACTTGTTGACATTGTCACTGAGAGTTGTCTACGAATAGATGATGGAGACTGATTATTTAGGTCGCGATGCGATCGAATCTCGCCGTTTAGAAATCCGAGAGTAACACAACCAGAATTAGACCGCGGGAAGCGTGACTAGTTCCGGCAGTAAAACGTGAATAAGAAAATGCTATTTATGCCTGCAGTGAATAAGACTTACGTCAATCATGAATAACGCATCCGATTGGCATGTAAGCAGTTGCGGCAAAGGAGATTGACGTAAGTGTCATTAACAACTCAGGTCGAAAAAGTGAATAAGAAACTCCCAAACCGGGGGGGCAGCTCGATTCCGTCCGACATCGGCAAGGATCGCCTGCTGGCCCTCTACCGGGCGATGCTCGTCATCCGCCTGACCGAGGAAGAACTGGCCCGCTGCCATGCCCGGGGGCTGGTCCATGGCGCTTGCCATACCTATGTCGGGCAGGAGGCGGTGGCGACCGGCGTCTGTGCCCATTTTCGGCAGGACGACGTTGTTTTTAGCACCCACCGGGGGCACGGTCACGCGCTCGCCAAGGGAGCTCACCCCAAAGAGCTAATGGCGGAGCTGTTTGGCCGCCAGACCGGCCTTTCTCGCGGACGCGGCGGCAGTATGCACCTCTTCTCTCCCGAGATTGGCATGATGGGGACGAGCGGCATCGTAGGCCCCTGCATCCTGCAAGCCTGCGGCGGAGGCTATAGCTTCAAAGTGAAGGGGACCGACAACGTGGCGGCAGCTTTCTTCGGGGACGGAGCCTCCAACAACGGCGCGTTCCACGAAGGGCTCAACATGGCCAGCATCTGGAAGCTGCCGGCGCTCTTCATCTGCGAGAACAACCAGTACGCCACCGAAGTCCCCCTCGCTTATTCGGCAGGCAATCCCAACGTCGCCACGCGCGCGGCAGCGTATGGCATTCCGGGGATTGAAGTGGACGGCAATGACGTGCGGGCCGTCTACGAAGTCGCCGCGGAAGCCGTCCGGCGGGCCCGCGCGGGAGAGGGACCAACCCTCATCGAGTGCAAGACCTATCGCACCCGCGCCCACGCCGAAGGGATGGGAGACTTTGGCTACCGGACCAAGGAAGACGTGGAAGCCTGGAAAACCAAATGTCCCATCCAGCGGCTGCGACAGTCGATGATTGAAGAGGGGACTGCGTCCGCTACGGAACTCGACGCGATCGATGCAGAAGTGCAGAAACTGGTGCAAGAGTCCCGCGACTTCGCCGAGAAGAGTCCCTGGCCCGAGAGTTCGACCGCGGCGGAGCACATTTATGCTATCCCTGCGAGTCCTGCGGTCGCGAAACCGCAAGCGATATCTTCAACTCGCGAGTTGACCTACACCCAGGCTACTACCGAGGCTCTTACCGAAGAAATGGCGTCCAACCCGCACATCTTTGTGATGGGGGAAGGGATCGGCAAGCGCGGCGGCAACTTCCGCACGACCGCGGGCCTGTACGACATCCACGGACCGGTGCGGCTCTGCGATACGCCCATTTGCGAGCGGGGCTTTGTCGGACTTGCCTGCGGAGCTGCCATGACGGGGACGCGGCCGGTGATCGACTTCATGTTCGCCGACTTCGTGCTCGACAGCGTCGGCGAAATCATCAATCAGATCGCCAAAATGCAGTACATGAGCAGCGGCAGACTGAAAATGCCGGTTCTGCTCCGCGGCTGCGTCGGCATCGGCCACTCGGCTGCCACCCACCATAGCGGTAACTACTATGCAATGTACGCTCAGGTTCCAGGCCTCCGCGTTGTCGTCCCCTCCACGCCGTACGACGCCAAGGGGCTCTTCAAACGCGCCTTACGTTGTCAGGATCCCGTGCTCTTTCTCGAGCCCCGCGAGCTGATGAACATCAAAGGTCCGGTGCCAACCGAGGACTACGAAATAGAATTCGGCCAGGCTTCCATCGTTCGCGAAGGGAAAGACCTGACTGTCGTCGCCATCGGGCGCATGGTTCACGTCACCGCCGGCTTGCTCGATCAACTGGCGAAAGAACAAATCTCTGTCGAGCTGATCGACCCGCGCACCGTCCTGCCGCTCGATACAAAGACCATCCTCAAGTCCGTCGCCAAAACCGGCCGGCTGCTTATCGTCGATGAAGCTTACGCCCCATGCAGCATCGGTGCGGAAATCGCCGCCCAGATCGCCGACGCCGGCTTCGACGATCTCGACGCTCCCATTCGCCGGATCAATGGTTTGTTCACCCCCACGCCGTATAGCCCATCGCTAGAAAAAGCGGTCGTGCCGAGCGTGGACGAAGTGCTGACGGCGATTCGCGATTTGGTGAAGGAGTAGTTCGTCGTTCGTAGTAACCGGCTTCAGCCGGTTAAGTCCCGCGACAGCTGCCCCAGACCAAGAAAGGAAAAAGCCATGTACGACTGTCGCCGTTGGTCCAACGAGCAGCGTCGTCAAGTCGTGCAAACGCGTCACGACCGGGGATTTCCTCTGCATCGGCCTCCGCATTTGGACGGCGGCCGCGGGTGGCATCTCATCACAGCAGCCACCTTTGAACACAAGCACCATTTTCGCGAAGCAAACGAATTGACCGCACTTACCCTTCGTCTCTTGGACGAAATCTCCACAGGAGGGTTTCCGATTTCCGGCTGGGTGGTGCTGCCAAATCACTACCATCTTCTCGTCCAACTCGATCATCCCAAAGTGATCGCCTCCTACCTTGGACGAGTTCATGGCCGATCATCTCGATATGCCAATCTGCGAGATGGTTCTCCAGGGCGACAGGTTTGGTATCGATTTAGTGACCGCAAGATACGGTCGGAGCGGCATTTCTGGACATGCCTCCATTACATCATGATCAATCCGGTGAAACACCGTCATGCCGAGGAGATGTCGCAGTGGCCCTGGTCGTGCTTCCACGAAGTACTGAAAGAGAATGGACAGCCTTGGATCGACGATTTGCAGCGTGAATACCCGCTGCTCGACTTTGGCAAAGGATGGGACGACTGATTATTCGTAGTAACCGGCTTCAGCCGGTTAGGTGCAAGAGCCGGTCACCCCCAAAGACTTAACCGGCTGAAGCCGGTTACTACGAACTTACAACCCTTAACCCGCTGAAGCGGGTTACTACAAACTTAAACCATGCCACACCCAATCACAGTTCCCCGCCTCGGCTGGTCGATGGAACAAGGGACGTTCCTCGGCTGGAAAAAGAAGGACGGGGACTTCGTCCGCGCGGGGGAAGTCCTCTTCGAGTTGGAGGGAGAAAAGGCCGCCCAAGAAATCGAGTCCCTCGATAGCGGCATCCTGCGAATTCCGGCAAATACCCCAAGTGAAGGAACGGTCGTTCTCGTCGGCGCACTCTTGGGCTATCTGGTGGCGGAAGGAGAAGCCCTGCCCGTCGAAGCACCTCCTTCGACGCCGACACCGCTTGCCGTTTCGCCCTCTACGTCAAACCCAACGGAACCGCCTTCCACCAAGCGTCTCCAACCAGTCGCCTCCCCCGCAGCGCGGCGACTGGCGCGAGAATTGGGAGTCAACGTCGGAAACGCCGTTGCGGGAAATGGTGGTCGCGTCACGACATCGGATGTTCGGTCACTTGGACAAACGCCGAATTCTGGTTCAAAATCGCGCATCAACTCCAGCCCCCGCGCCCGCCGCGTGGCCAAGGAACTGGGCGTCAATTGGAAATTACTTGCCGGTTCGGGAAAGACTGGCCGCATTCGTGAATGCGACGTGCGGGCAGCAGTAAGTGGCGCGGGTTCGGCAGGTGGATCGCGAATTGCCGTCAGTTCTCGCCGCCGCACGATTGCCGCTCGAATGACGGCCAGCAGCCAGCAGACTGCACCGGTCACACTGACAACGCGGGCCGATGCAACCAACCTCGTCAACCTCCGCGGCCAGTTCAAAATCACTGGCGGCGAAGTCATCCCTTCCTACACCGATATTCTCGTCAAACTTTCCGCTGCCGTGTTGCAACAACATTCGCAAATTGCGGCGAGGTGGGAAACGGAACACCTGATCGTTGCTGATGACATCAACATCGGAATTGCCGTCGATGCCGAAGAAGGATTAATTGTCCCGGTGCTGCGAGACGTACCTGCATTGACTCTGTTGCAAGTCGCCGCCCAGTCTCGCGAACTGGTCCAGCGCGCTCGCAGTGGCCGGTTCAAAGCGGACGATTTGCAAGGTGGCGTTTTCACCATCACCAACCTCGGGGCCTTCGGCATCGACGCCTTCACCCCTATCATCAACTTGCCGGAGACTGCCATCCTTGGCGTCGGCTGCATCCGCCGCGAGCCGGCAGTCGTGGACAATCAGATTGTCCCCCGCGACCAGGTCACGCTCAGCCTGACGTTCGACCACCGCATCGTGGACGGCGCACCGGCCGCCCGCTTCCTGCAAGCCATCCGCCTCGCGGTCGAAAACCCCTCCGCCTGGCTGCTCATGTGACCGCACGCGGCCAGGACGGGGTCGGGAAGGGTTTTCGCACGGCGATTTCACCGGACCGAGGGACTTGGACGCGAAAACTCTTCCCGACCCCTTTCCGTCACTACCGTCATTTCCCACCCAGAGCCGCCATCGCACCCATGCAGAGCAAGAAGCACAACACAGCCAGCAGCGCGAGAGCGATAACCGCGGCGATCTTCTTATAGCTGATCGGCGCGGTGCCGCTGTGACGGCCGGTCTGGCCGTTGACGAGAAACCGGTAGACCTTCTGCCGATATTGATAAGCCATGATGTAAACCGGCAACAACACTGGCTCGGCGGCGAGATTTTGCACCCGCACGTTGACTTTCATGTTGCGGCAGTTGCCGGGGACATACTGTTTGCAAGCCTGGGCCTCCAGATTTTCGAGCCCCTGCTGTGCGAGCGGGCGGGCATACTTCCGCTGTACCCGGAACTGTTCGTAGACCACGTTGTTCAGGTCCACCTGCTCCGGCGGCACGCCCGTGGAAAGCTCGAAGGGACAAAGGGAAGCCGTCTCGCTGGGAGTCAATACTCCGCTGGCCCCGATGAGAACGCCGCTATAGTTGCCCCGGTGCTCTCCGGACATGGGATACCAACTGGCACTCGCGCCGAACGGAACCTGGCTCGTGTCTGCCGTCCAGTAGGTAAAAACCTGCCCACTGAAAACCCAGTACGGCACAAAAACGGCTGTCAGCCCGGTCACCACCGCCTGTTCGGCCAGATCGCTCGGCCGCCAGAAGCTGCCCGGCAGCCATTTGCGGAGCGCATCCAGAGCCTGGCTCTGCGAGACTTCGAACTTGATGACCCGCTCCGGCGCGAGCACCTTGGCGTTCTTCTCCTCGTGCAACTTTTCCGAACCACAGAACGGGCAGCGGAGCGTTTGCGCGGAAGCGTCGTAGCTCATCGAAGCTCCGCAACCCTCGCAAGCGAAGTTGTGCGTGGCAATTTGCGTATGAGACTTCCCCTGGTCCGCCTCGGGCTTCGGCGCTTCGGTTCCGCAATTAGCGCAGAAGAGATCCTCCTCATCCAAGAGCGCTCCGCAAACCGTGCATTTTTGAAGGGTGCTTGCCATGAGACATTATTTTCCAGCCATCGCTGCCAAAACCATGAAGAACAGCACAACGATCAAAATGAGCAGCAGTCCGCCGCCAATCGCAATGCTAATCCGTTGCCACGAAAGGGGCTTGTCGCCGGCGGATTTGCCGGTCTGCCCGTTGAGCAGGAAGCGATAGAGCTTGTTGTTGTACTTGTACGAAAGGATGTAAATGGGCAGCAGGCAGAGATCGCTGTTGACATTGCTGAACTGGGTATTCGCCACGATGTTGCGGTGGGTATCCCCCGGCAGATGCGAACCGATGTTGGCCGTCTCCCATTGATAGAAAACCTGTTGGCAGCGCTGCAGCGCCTCCTCGCGTTCCACGGAATACTGCTCGCTGAGCCAGCCCGCCAGGAAGTAAGCTTCGTACCGTTTCAGCGCCGGCAAGTTAAATGGTTTGATCCGCTCGGCATCTGCCTGGGTGAGCCCCTTACTGCCCGAGACGAGATAGCCGCTGTAGTACCTGTGGTGCCGGCCGGAGAGAGGCCACCACTCGGTCTCCTGCACCTGCCGCGTGTGCGTGGTGACGTTTCCCTTGGAGTCGGTGGTGGTGTATGTTTCGGTCCGATACCAGTGCTCGCCGATGCTGGCCGTGTACGAACTTTGGGCCAACATCGAAAACGACCAGAAGGGCAGATAGACCCCTTTCAGCTTGTCGGCGACGGAGGCGACGGCCAGATCGCCAGGGCGAAACCAACTGTTCCCTTTCAACCAGACCCGGAACCGTTCCAAAGCCTGCTCGGGCGTTACCGCAAACCCAATAATGAACTCCGGCAGTTGGCGGCCGGACTGGGAAGCGGGAACTTCGGTGACGTAGTTGGAATCGCAGAAGGCG
The DNA here is from genome assembly GCA_964444865.1 of uncultured Pirellulaceae bacterium. GTDB lineage: Bacteria > Planctomycetota > Planctomycetia > Pirellulales > Pirellulaceae > SXOA01. The sequence goes on from CAYUJE010000116.1 coordinate 7,662, forward strand.
CAGGTGTAACTGAGTTGATTGGGGTCCGTTGCCACCTCCGCCCCGCAGGTCTGGCACTGGAAGTGCTTTTGCTTGGATTCTTCCACTACGGCAGCGGCAACAGCTTTTGAAGTAGCAAAATCGGGGTTCGGCGTTCCACAGGCCGGGCAGAACTTATCCAACGGCTCCACGGGACTGCCGCACGCCTCGCACGGTTTTCCTTGCGGAGCCGCCGCATGGCTATCGACGATTTCGGAGAGGTATTCGATGTCGGGCATGAGACGGGGGCTGGGGGCTAGGGACCTGGGGCTTGGGAAAGCAGAAACCTCCCTCGCCTTGTTCGTTGATTGTCATACATTCTTTCTTCCCCAGCCCCTAGTCCCCAACCCCCACTCCCGGCTTTAGCTGTGCATCCTGAGCACTTCATCCCCTTCCGCAATAATGGCCGCTTCCGCGTCCGCAAACTCTTCCAGCCGCAGGCGTATTTCGTCTTCGGAGGCAAAAGATTTGGCCAGGCGGACGTAAGTGCTGTGGTGGCGGGCTTCAGATTCGAATAAACCGCCGAAGAACTCTGCGAGCTGCTTGTCTGGCAAGTGGTCGCGAAGCAGGCCAAATCGTTCACAGGAACGGGCCTCAATCAGCCCCGCCACCAGCAGCCGGTCGACGGCCCGGCGGGGCTCTTGTTTGCTCACCAGGTCGTTCAGTTTTCGACCGTAACTGCTGGGACTGAGCTTGCGGAAGGGGATGCCGCGAGCGGCCAGGATATCGAGAACCATGTGGAAGTGGGACAACTCCTCCTGCACGATCTCAGTCATCGCCCGGCAGAGGTCGACATTCTCCACATAGGCAAACAGCAAATTCATGGCCGTCCCTGCTGCCTTCTTTTCGCAGTGAGCATGGTCAATCAGCAATTCCGGCAAATTCGCAGCCGCCTGGTCGAGCCAGCGCCGCGAGGAGGTTGTTTTAAGGCTCAGCATGGCTCAAGTGTAGAACCGACCCTGAAGCAGTGGCAAGCAGCCCAGCATTGGCATGGTAGAATTGAGCAAAACCAGACCTGTCGATTCGCGGAGAGCATCCAAATGGCGGCTGACGAACCCCTTCGTTACCGCCGTCTCCGCGCGCCGGCCGAGGACCAGACAGCCCTCATTCAGCCGCCGCTGGCGGAGATTCCGGTGCTGGTTGCTCGTAATCAGGAACTGGCGAAGGATTGGGACCGGCTCTCCGGCTGCGACTTTTCATTTCTCCGGAAGGAAGGACGTTGGGATTGGCTTCTCTGGCACGGACGAGAGGATTCATTAACGATGCCCTTTATTGCGACAGGTCATCAGCCCTCGCTCTATCATCCTGGCGTTTGGTTTAAGAACTTTCTCCTGTCGCGGATTGCCAACCTAGTGCAGGGAGAGGCCCTCAATCTCACGGTGGATAACGACACGGTTGGTGTTGCAGCCATTCGGGTGCCGACCGGTACGGTACAAACGCCGCATGTCGAAGAGATCGCGTTCGATGCTCCGACGGAGCAAATGCCTTGGGAGGAACGACGCGTTCTCGACAGGCAGACTCTGGAGACCTTTGCGAAGCGTGTATTAGCCGCCTATGCTCCACTTCAGAACACATCCACTTCGTCGCCGCCGCTTTTAGTGGAACGACTCTGGAAGCACGCCCTGCGAATTGATGCCTCTTTACTTGGCCTGGAACCTGTTTTGACGTGTGCCCGCGGCGAATTGGAACAGGAACTTGGGCTGCCGAACATATTAGAGGATAGTGTACGTTCGGTATGCCGATCCGCCGCATGGTTCACGTTCTTAGCAGAAATAATGGCACGAGCCGAAGAGTTTCACTCGATCTACAACCATGCCCTCGCGGAATATCGCCTGGTCAACAACCTTCGCGGCACGTCACACCCTGTACCTGACCTCATTCAAGACGACGAATGGATGGAAATGCCGTTCTGGATATGGGACGCTTCTCGGCCACAGCGGCGGCGGTTATTTGTTCGCAAACGGGCCAATGATTGGGAAGTGACGGACCGAGCTGGTGTTCGACTTATGAAAGATCAAGTCTGGGAGCAAGCCATCCAATTGCCGGACATTCGGATTCGCCCCCGCGCCCTCATCACCACCATGTACGCCCGGCTGGTCCTCTCCGACCTCTTCATCCACGGCATCGGCGGAGCGAAGTATGACGAAGTCACCGACGCCATCATCCGCCGCTTCTTCGGCATCGAGCCGCCGGGGTATGTCACGGCCACAGCCACGGTTCGCCTGCCGCTGGAGAGACCGCAGGTGACGCCGGATGATCTGGCTGCGCTGGATCAGCAATACCGCGACTCCGTTCATCATCCCGAGAGCTTTCTCGACGACTATTCCGGCCATCATCGAGCCGAATTCGCCGCCCTTGTGAAACAGAAGCAGGAACTGATCGTCCACCGCTGGCAAGACAAACAGAAGAAAGCCTGGCACGACCAGGTTAACAGCGCCAATGAGCGGATGTCGTCGCTTCTCGAACCTCTGCGAGAACAACTCCGCAGCAATCGCGAGCACCTCCTGGCCGACCTTCACCGCGCTCGCATCCTCGGCTCGCGGGAGTACTCGTTCTGCCTCTTCCCCGAAGACATGCTCGTGCCGCTGTTGAAGAAGATGGCCGGGATTCAAAGTTGACCCACGTTGCCAGCCGCGTTAACGTAATAGAGAGCCTCCCACCCCTTCCCACCTATGCTCTCCCTCCTCACTTCCCCCGCCAAACTTTGCAGCGGCTTCTCCCGGCGGGAACTGCTGCGCGTGGGGGGATTGTCGGCTCTCGGGCTGTCGCTGCCGCAGGTGATGGCCGGGAACGTCTGGGGGAGCCCGACCGTAGCGCCCGGAATTTTGCCGACGGACAAATCCTTTGGTAAGGCCAAGAGCGTGATCTTCCTCTGGCTCGCCGGCGGACCGCCGCAGCATGAGACGTTCGATCCCAAGCCGGATGCACCGCTGGAAGTCCGCGGACCGTTCAAGCCGATCAATACCAACGTGCCGGGGATTCAGTTTTGCGAACTCCTCCCCCGGACCGCCGCTCATGCCGATAAGCTGGCGATCATCCGCTCCCTCTCCACGAACGACAACACCCACGACTCCAGCGGCTATTGGCTTTGGACGGGCTACAAATACACGGGGCCGAACTCGCGCACCATCCAGGCGACCGATTGGCCGTACTGGGGAAGCCTGGTCAAAAAGTTCAAGCCCAGCGACACGCTGCCGCCCCTTTCCACGGTCTGGCTGCCGGACATCGCCCGCCTGAACGACAGCGTTACGCCGGCCGGGCAGACCGGCGGCATCATGGGAAGCGAATGGGACGTCGACCGCTTCGTCGGCGATCCCGCTCGCCCGGATTATCAGGTGGAAGGGCTAAGACTTTCCGAATTGCCGCCGCTCCGCCTCAAACGTCGCGAGCAACTCCTGAAACAAGTCGAACGCCACTTCGAGCAGCAAGAACGCGGCCCCGCCGTCAACCTTTATGGCGGCTTTCAGCGGCAAGCGTTTGACCTGCTCACTTCCGGCAAAGCCCGCGAAGCGTTTGCGATCCAGAAAGAGCCCGACAAAATCCGTGACCGCTACGGCCGCAACCGCTGGGGGCAATGCGTGCTGCTCGCCCGCCGCCTGGTCGAAGCCGGCGTCCGCCTCGTCCATGTCCAGTGGCCGCGCGAGCCGGGGGACAGCTCGGTCGACAACCCCCTCTGGGACACCCACGCTCAGAACGCCGAACGGGTCGAAGACGTCCTCTGCCCGCAGTTCGACGTTGGCTTCTCGGCACTGCTCGAAGACCTCGCCGAGCGCGGCCTGCTCGAAACAACACTCGTCGTCGCTGTCGGCGAATTCGGCCGCACCCCCAAGGTCAACCCCAACGGCGGGCGGGACCACTGGGGCCCGGTCTTCTCCTGCGCCCTGGCCGGCGGCGGCATCTCCGGCGGCCAGGTCTACGGCAGCAGCGATAAGCAGGGGGCCTATCCCGCCACCGACAAAGTCGAGCCCCCCGACTACACCGCCACCCTCTTCCACCTGGTCGGCATCAACCCCACCAGCACCTTCCACGACCGCGAAGGTCGCGAGCACAAGCTCACCATCGGCACTCCGCTCCACAAACTCCTCGGCATCGCTCCCGCCACCACCGAGCGCTGCACCTGCACGGGCGACGTCAGCCGCGTCCCGCCGTTCGACGAAAACCAGATGCTGCTCGACAGCGACTTCAGCGGCCCCACCAAACTTTCCCCCGCCGAAGGAGCGAACCGCCCTCGCGGCTGGAAGGCGAGCCCCATCGCCACGCCGGAGACAAGCGGTTCCCTGGCGGTGTTCAAAGGACCCGGCAAACTCCAAATCGGCTTCGGGCTGGAAGGTGCCCAGGCCATCAACATCCCCAAGGGAACCGCCGCCCTCCTCGCCCAGGAAGTCCGCAGCCCATTCGCCGGTACCTACAAAGTCGCCATCAACGCCTGCGGCTTCGGGCCGGACAAGGAATTCTTCGAAACCCACTTCCTCAAGCACTTCACCTGCAAGCTCCTGTTCTTCCAGTACACCGAAGCTTCCAAAAAAGCCACCGCGCGGAAAGAGCACCTCAGCATCCCCTTCGTCCCGCAGTTCGCGCCAGCAGGAATGCCGCGGATGGACCGGTTTGAACTCACCAAGGAATTCGTGGGCCCTTCTCCCGGCTCGAACCACTCCTTCGGCCTCGGCCTGGGCATCGCCATCTTGGTCGAAAAAACCAGCGACGGCCCGCTGGCACTTCCGGCTGGAAAGAGTGCCGGCATTCGCATTGGCTCGGTGGAACTTTCCTTCACCGGCAAAGTCCGGAACGAAGACGTCAAGGTTTAGCGTCGCGAAAAAACGCGGCTAACCTTGCTTAAGTCAAAGGAATCTTCAGGCCATCGTAACCAAGCTCCATGCCAGCGGGAAGTTTGGCATTGGTGGCGGCATGGCTCAGATCGTGGCAGATGTGCGTGAAGAATGTCCGCTTGGGGCGAAGTCTCTCGACGACGGCAATGGCTTCGTCGAGAGAAAAGTGGGTGACGTGGGGGCGATAGCGGAGGGCGTCGAGGACTAGGACATCGAGTCCTTCCAGCAAAGCCAAACTTTCTTCCGGGATACCATTGGTATCGGTGCAGTAAGCAAAATTGCCGATTCGAAAGCCAAGAACTTCGAAGCGGGGGCCGTGCTTGAGACGTATTGGAACGATCCGCTGGCCGAGGGCATCAAATGGGGCGAGACCGATGCGGCGGAACTCCAGGCTGGGGACCGCCCCGTGATGAGTTTGTTCCCGGTCGGTGAAGGCGTAGTCGAACGACTGGCGGATGCGCTGCTCCACGATTTCCTCGCAGTAGAGCGGCACCGGATGACCGAGATAGAACGGAAACAGGCGGAGGTCGTCGAGGCCAAAGACGTGGTCGGCGTGTTCGTGGGTGTAGAGCACGGCATGGGCGACGCCGATCTTCTCCCGCAGAAACTGCTGCCGCATGTCCGGCGGGGTATCAATCAGCAGGTTCCCTTCCGGCAGTCCCAGGATGACGCTGCAGCGGGTCCGCTTATCCCGCGGGTCGCTGCTGGTGCAGACTTCGCACCCGCAGCCAATGGAGGGGACGCCGACGGACGTGCCGGTGCCGAGGAGAATGGCCTGGCCGCGGATATCCGTGGTTTGAAAGTCGAGAGGCATTGAGGGGATTTTACCGGAAAGGTCGGGGCTGGGGATTGGGGGCTAGGGGCTGGGGAAGAACTCTGCTTCCTTGATTTCTGCCCCAGTCCCTAGCCCCCAGACCCCAGCCCCTGTTTATGAGCATGCTCATTTAACCACTTGACCCATTCCTGCCGAAGGATAGAATATGAACGTGCTCACATTACTGCGGAGTGAATCTGATGCGGATCACGGCGGAGGATAAACAAGCGACGCGGGAGCGGATTGAGGCCGTGGCGATGGAATTGTTTCGGACGCGGGGCTTTGAAGCCACGACCACCCGAGATATCGCCAAGGCGGCGGAAATTGCCACCGGCACACTCTTCAACTACTTTGCCGCAAAAGAAGCGATTGTCGCCGCTCTGGCGGAAGAGGGCCTCGCCAAAGCCCAGGCAACCGTCGCCAAACAGCCTTCTGCCGAGACGCTGGACGAGGATCTGTTTGCTCTTGTCGCCGCGGAACTCCGGCAACTTCGGCCGCTGCGGAAATTCATCACGCCGGTTCTTGAAACCGCCTTGTCACCGTTGTCCAGCGCAACGGAGAGCGGCGGCACCAGCCTGCGGCTGCAACATTTGGAAAGCGTGGTCCGCATTGCCCGTATGCACGGCGTGGACGAGATTTCCCCCGTCGCCTTGCAAGTTTACTGGTCGCTTTATACCGGCGTACTCGCCTACTGGGCCGCCGACAAATCACCCAAGCAGGAAGAGACGCTTGCCTTGCTCGACAATTCACTCCACATGTTCGCCGCCTGGCTGCAGGATGCACCAGCCGAACCTCGCTAAAGAAAGGCGTTCGCCATGGCCACTGTTACTGAACTGATTGCTGCACTTCCCGAAGAAGACCTGGAACATGGTCCTCCGACGCCGGAGGCCAAAGGCATTTCTGAGGCCATCTCCCAAGCCTCTCAGCAGCCAGTGCCAGTCGGCCGGTTCCGCCGGCTGACGGCGCTGGGAACCTTGCAGGCAAAAATCGGAGCGGCGTACCTATTCCACTGGCTGCGCGGCTTTTTCAAATCGGCTGAGGAGAATAAACGGCACTTGGCGGAAGCCCACTGGAAGACCGCCCTTCGGCTGCTTGACTCGATGACGTATTTGCGCGGCGCGGTGATGAAGGTCGGGCAGACGCTGGCGAATTTTCCCGATATCGCTCCACCGGAGTTCGTCGAGACCTTGGAGAAGCTCCACTTTGACGCCCCCCCCATGCACTGGTCGCTTCTCAAGGAAATGGTGAATAACGAACTGGGCGACGACCCAGAGACAATGTTCGCCAGTTTCGACAAGCAAGCCTTCGCAGCCGCTTCGCTGGGACAAGTCCACGGCGGCACGTTAAAGAGCGGCGAGGAAGTGGCCATCAAAATCCAATATCCCGGCATCGCCCGGGCGATTGAGTCGGATTTTCGCAACCTGTCGCTGTTCCTCCTTCCCGCGCGGTTGACCAAGGATTGGGAAAGCACCAAGGATCAATTCGCGGAACTCGCCCGCCGCCTGGCGCTTGAAGCGGACTACGAACAGGAAGCAGCTAACCTCCGCAAAGCCCGGTCGCTCTTCAACGACAACGACGGGATTGTGATCCCGCGGGCTTATCCGCAGTGGTCCACCGGGCGGGTCCTCACCATGGAACGGTTGCAGGGGATGCATTTGCGGGAGTATTTAGAGACGAATCCCTCTCAGGAGGAGCGGAACGAACTAGGCCGCAAAATAATGCGGGCCTGGTATCGAATGATGTATGCCGGCAAGTTGTTTTATGTTGACCTGCATCCGGGGAACCTGCTGATCATGGAGGGTGGCCGCTTGGGTGTGCTTGACTTTGGCTTCATCATGCCGATTGAAGGTGAAGAAGGAGAACTCTTCCGCAAGATGGACCGGGCGCTCACTACGGGGCGGTTGGAAGACCGGCTTGCGGCGAACAAGGAATGGTGCAACATCCGCGACGACGAGACTGATCGGCAGCAACTGACCGAGCGTTATGCCGACTGGTGCTGGCGCGCTCGCTACTGCGGCGGAGTATTCGATTTTGGCGACGAAGCCGATTTCCGTGAAGGGATTCACCTCTTCACCGAATTGTTCCGCCGCCGCTACAGCCGATCCAGACCGAGCACCCCCGTCATCGCCCGCTGTCAGTTCGCGATGCGAGGAATCCTTTACCAGCTTAAGGCGAAGATCAACATACGCGAGATCGCGGAACAGGAAGTCAAGGCAACGGGCTGGGACCGGAGCGAGTATGCATAACGGCCAGCAAGAGTTGCTCACACAAACTTCGGCACATCCGGCTCTTTGATTTCCTTGAGCAGCCGATTGATGATGTCCTCGTTGGTCATCCCTTCGGCCTGGGCCTGGAAATTGGTGCTGATGCGGTGGCGGAGGACGGGGATGGCGATTCGCTTGATGTCGTCGATGGCGACGGAGAAGCGGCCGTCCATGGCGGCCAGGGCTTTGCCGCCGTTGATGAGGTTTTGGCCGGCACGAGGACCAGCTCCCCAGTCCACGAGTTCCTGCACGAACTTGGGGGCCGTTTCGTCCTTGGGGCGCGTGGCTCGGACGAGGCGAGCGACATACTTGACGATGAATTCGCTAACGGCGACGGAGTTGACGAGCTTTTGCAGGTTGACGATAGCCCGAGCGGAGAGGACTTTCTTCACCTCTACCTTTTCGTTCCGCGTCGTCGTCATCAGAATCCGCTCCTCCTCCGGAGCCGTCGGATAGCCGACTTTAATGTTGAACATGAACCGGTCGAGCTGAGCTTCAGGAAGCGGATAGGTCCCTTCCTGTTCGATGGGATTTTGCGTGGCGATAACGAAGAAGGGTTCCGGCAGTTCCATCGTCTGCCGGCCGACCGTGACTTCCCGTTCTTGCATTGCCTGCAGCAAGGCAGCCTGCGTTTTGGGGGGAGTACGGTTGATTTCGTCCGCCAGCAGAATGTTGGTGAAGACGGGACCTTCCACAAAACGAAAACTCCGCTTCCCCTGCTCGTCTTCTTCCAGCACATTGGTGCCGGTGATGTCGGAGGGCATCAGGTCCGGGGTAAATTGAATCCGCTTGAAGGCGACATCCAGAATTCGGGCCAGCGTGCTGACCATCAGCGTTTTGGCCAGTCCCGGCACCCCCTCCAGCAGGCAATGCCCGCGGGTGAAAATGGCCGCGAAAAGCTGCTCGATAACTTCGTTCTGCCCCACAATGATCCGCTGCAACTCCTGCTGCATGACCAGACGGTGCTGAGCAAACTCTTGAAGAATCTCGGGAAGGGATTTGGCCATAAAGAGCAGGAGTCAGGGGTCAGAATTCAGGAGTCAGTGATTGTAGGTTCCCATCCTCGCCTCAACAATCGCTGCTTGCGCGGACGTTAAGTTGAGGTAGAATAACCAAGTGGGGCTTCGCTCCGGAAAGGGCATATCATGCGAAACTCAAGGACGATTTGCGCACTGGCATTGGTGATTCTGCTAGTTGGGCAAGCTGCGCGGGGAGATGAGGTGACTCCCGAGGCTGTGAAGGATGCTATTGGCAGGGGGACGCAGTACCTCTTCAAACAGCAAGCCCCGAATGGTTCCTGGACGGACCAGTTTGATCAGCCGACAGGGGTAACCGCCCTGGTGACCCTGGCCTTGCTCAACAGTGGCGAGACGGCAAAGAACCCGAAGGTCGCGAAGGCTCTCGATTATCTTTACAAATCTGATATGCCAAGGGCAACCTACGCAGCTTCGTTGCAGGTGATGGTCTTTTGCCAAGCCGATCCCGCACATTACAAAGTAAAAATTAACGAGTTGGCCCGCTGGCTCGAAGCGACGCAAGTTAAGGAAGGGAAGAATAAGGGGGGCTGGCATTACGGCTTTCGCGGAGACGGCGACAATTCTAATACCCAGTTCGCGATGCTCGCCCTGCACGAAGCGGAACGAGCCGGTGTGAAGGTGAGCGACCAGACTTGGAGGCTGGGGGAGCAGTACTGGATTGGGAATGAATTTCGCCAAAAGGAGTTGGGGTCGTGGGGCTACTTCCACGGAGGAGGCTCCGGAAGCATGACCTGCGCCGCGGTTGCCTCCCTCATTATCGCCCGCGACCATATTGGCACCGGCGATGCCGCCGTCCTCGACGGCCGCATTCAATGCTGCGGTGCTGGGAAAGATGATGAGGCGATCGCCAAGGGGCTGCAATGGCTCGGGAAAAAGTTCTCGGTCGTGCGGAACCCCGGCTCGGAAGGATGGGGGCTCTATTATCTTTACGGCTTGGAACGCGTCGGCCGCATGTCGGGCCAGCGATTCTTTGGTGAAGTGGGCAACCAGCACGATTGGTACCGCGAAGGGGCCGAGCACCTCCTCAGCATGCACGACAAATTCAGTGGCTACTGGAAGGGGACGGGGGCAGGGGAGAATAATCCCGTCATTTCGACCGCACTAGCGATGCTCTTCTTATCCAAAGGCCGGCGCCCCGTCGTGGTTTCTAAATTGCAATACCACGACGACTCGCGAGATTGGGATTTGCATCGCCGGGCGATTCAGAACCTGACGAGCCGGCTGGAGAAACCGTTCAAGCGGGAACTGTCGTGGCAAACGATCGACTTTGTGCGGCATGATGACATTGCAGGGCGAGGGAGCAAGCTCAATGCCACCGTCACCGACCTGCTCGAATCCCCCATCCTCTTCATCTCCGGCAGCCAGTCGCTATCGCTTGATGACGAGCAGGTCAAGCTCCTTCGCGAATACGTGAATCAAGGAGGCTTCATCTTTGCCGAAGCCTGCGAAGGAGACGGCTGCGGGCGGGGGACGTTCGACAAGGATTTTCGCGCCCTGATGAAGAAGATGTTTCCCGAGAGCGAGCTCCGCCGCCTGCCGCCGGATCATGCGGTTTGGTTCGCGGAAAAGCCGGTCAACCCCAAGCACTTGCCCGCGGATGACCAATTCTGGCTCTGGGGGCTCGACGCCTGCTGCCGCACCAGCGTGGTTTATTGCCCCCGCAGCCTCTCCTGCCGTTGGGAGGTTTCGCATCCTTATCGAGAACTCAGCTATCCGCAAAAAGTGAAGGACGAAATTGAAGCCTGCGTTCGCATCGGCGAAAACGTCATTGCCTATGCCACCAATCGACAGCTCAAAGAGAAACTCGATAAGCCGCAAATAACCGTGCAGAAAAAAGATGACAACACCGGTCGCGGCACGCTGCT
>CAYUJE010000117.1:0-18393 GCA_964444865.1 uncultured Pirellulaceae bacterium
GCTTCATTGCGGCAGCCCCTCGGAAAGCATAGAATCTATCCGAATCGACGGCTTCCTCGCATTCGCAAACTGCCATGTTCCATCTACTCGTCCAAAGCGGTCCCTCTCAAGGGACGCGTTACGACCTTACGGAGGGGGAGTACATCCTGGGGCGCGACCCTTCTGAGTGCAAAATCGTCATCAAAGACGTCCCCGCGGTCAGCCGAAAACATGCTCGCCTTTTTAAGTCGGGCAACAGCTATGCGGTGGAGGACTTAAAGAGCCGCAACAAGACCTATCTCAATACGGAGCCAGGAGGAATTGAAGAAGTGCGCTTGCTGCGCGATGGGGATCAAATTCGGATCTGCGAAGTGAGCTTTCTTTTTCAGGCAGGAGTTCCAATCCCTCCTAGTGCCAAGCAGACCCTGCCGCTGGATGGGGCCAACCTGGCTCAAATGAGCGAAGATGAGCACGAGTCCCTCAATTCCACCATCCTCAAGTCTTTCCCCGTGGACATCTCTTCGTCCAGCCAGGGGGCACACATCGCCGTCAGCCCGGAAGCCAAGCTGGCGGCTTTGATTGAGATCACGCAGAACTTGGGACGGGCCTTGTCGCTGGATGAGGTGTTGCCGCAGGTCCTCAAGAGCCTGTTCAAGATCTTTGTGCAGGCCGACCGAGGCTTTATTGTGCTGCAGGCGCCGGACGGCAAGCTGATTCCGAGGTGGGTTCGTCTCCGCCGCGAAGATGGAAACGACACCATCCGCATCAGCCGCACCATTATCCGCAAGGTGATGGAAACCAAAGAGGCCATTTTGTCAGCGGATGCAGCGACCGATGACCGGTTCGAGATGAGCCAAAGCATCGCCGATTTTCGCATTCGCTCCATGATGTGCGCCCCGCTTGTGGATAGCGAAGGAAACGCCATGGGGGCGCTACAGATCGACACGCTGAACCAGCGGCAGAAATTCCAGGGAGAAGACCTGGTCTTGCTGGTGAGCGCCGCTTCCCAGGCTTCGATCGCCATTCAGAACGCAGCCATGCATGACGCCGCCCTGCGGCAAAAAGAAATTGATCGGGACATGCAGCTCGCCAAGGATGTGCAGCGAGGATTCTTGCCCGACACGCGGCCCGACCTGGAAGGCTACGAATTCTTCGACTATTACGAGCCGGCTGAACAGGTGGGGGGAGACTACTTCGACTACATCCCGCTGCCGGATGGACGGATTGCCATTGTGGTCGCCGATGTCGTGGGGCACGGCGTAGCCGCGGCGCTGCTAATGGCCAAGTTGTCCGCGGAAGCCCGATTCTCGCTCTATACCGAGCGGGAACCGGCTGCCGCCATCACCTTGCTGAATGAAAAGCTCAGCAAGCTCAATATTCAGCGATTCGTGACGCTGATCTGCGCGGTGCTCGATCCCAAAACCCACAAGCTGACCATCGTCAACGCCGGTCACATGGCTCCGCTGGTCCGCCGCAAGAACGGCACGATCGAAGAACCGGGGGAATCCATAGCCGGTCTCCCATTGGGAATCACCGATGCCATCACTTACGAGCAGGTGGAAACAACCATCGGCCCCGGCGAAACGGTAACCCTGTATACCGATGGCATCAATGAATCCATCGACAAGAAGGATGCCTTCTACACCATCGACCGGATGCGTAAACTCGCCCGTGAAAACGACCACGGACCGGACCACTATGGCCGCTTGATTGTGGACGACGTCCGGCGGTTTCTGGCCGGTGCGATCCAGAACGATGATATGTGCCTGGTCTCTTTTGGAAGGAAGTAGGCGGGCAGGATTCTTCTGCCGCCACGTTGCTTCCGCTTAGCTATTAGAATCCATGACTTCTTCACGCTTCCCCTATCCCATGAAGATCATCGTGGCTGCTGCCGCGGTGGCCTTGCTGATCATGGGGGTTAGGGAAAGAGGCCGGCTGTGGTCGCAGTCTCAACAAAAGGCTGTTCCTGTCGAGCCCAGCGTGGATGCCTCCCTGGGCACTTATGCGGATATTCTGGCCCGAGTGCAGGAAATCATCGCCGTGCATACCGCCAGTTCGCCGGAAGTGGCCACTCCCTCCATGCCGCTGGCGGATCTGGGATTCGATTCCGTAACTCGCTTGGAAGTCGCGGACTCGCTGGAGACGGCTTTCCGAGTGCAACTTCCCGCGGAGGAACTCGCCAGAGCGACGACTGTGGAAGATCTCGTTCAACTGGTCTTGAAGCAGCAGCAGGGAAAGTAGCCGTACTGCCAGCCTGGCTTCGCCAGGGCTATTTAGGCCGGCGTTTGAGAGGCTTGACGCCACGAGCCAGAAGATTTTTTTCTAGCGGGCGAGGAGCCAAGTGGGCGAATTTCGCCTCGAGTTCGGCAAAGTCCCGCTCCATTTGAATGCGGAATCGTGCGTACGCGTCCAGTTCCACCGCGATCCGGCCGGTGAAGTCGTCTTCGCTCAAAACCACGAATAATGTCTGCGGGACAGGTTGTGTCACTCCAGGATCTCCCAAAGTTGGTGCCAAGGTCGAGTCATCAGTGGATTCGGCTGATACCCGCAAGATTATTCGCTAACCGCGCTCTTCTATTGTGTTAGACGCCTGGGAATCCCTGTTGGTTCGCGCAAAAAACAGCCCGCACACTTCGTGTACGGGCAAAAGCTCTCCGCTCACGATGTGAGCGGACGTGTCGGCGCACAATGTGTGCCGACTATTTAGGCTCTTCCTTTTTTTCGTCCGGCTTGCGCTCCGGCCGTCCTTCCGGTCGGCCCCCTTCGGGCCTGCGGGCACCGGTTTCACGAACCCGCTCGAAAATGGTCTTGAGTTCGGATTCGTCGAGTTGGCCATCGCCGTTCGCATCGATCCGGTCGAAGTTTTCTTTCAACCGGTCGGGAGCTTCTTCCTTGCTGATCTTGCCGTCGCCGTTCTTGTCGGCTTCTTTCAAGCGGCGAACCATTTCCTCGATATTCGGACGAGCAGCGGCGTCGGGACGGCCGGGCCCTGGTGTGCCTGGTTGGCCGGGGCGACCTGCAGCGCCGGGACGACCGGGTTGTCCCGGGAAGCCTCCCGGGCCAATGTTCGGCAAAATTTCATCGCGGCTCAGCTTGCCGTCCCCATTCTTGTCGAGCGCTGCGAGAGCCTTGGCGGCCCCTTCGATCTCGGCTTTGGAGATTTCCCCATCCCCGTCCGCGTCCAAAGCTTTCAGAACTGGCAGGGCAACCATCGGTCCGCCGCCGGGTCCCGCACCAGGACGCCCCGGCTCACCAGGACGGCCTTCGGGGGGACGTGCCCCATCGGGGCGCCTTTGGGCTAACGCCCGCACGAATTGCTCCTTGGTGAGGGAATCGACGCCCAAGCGGTCGGCAATCCGCTGGAACATTTCTTTCTGCTCTTCGGGAACTTCATCCTTGGTCAATTTGCCGTCGCTGTTGGCATCGTGCTTGGTGAAAATCTCCTCGGCTGCTTTGCCATCACCGCCGCCGGCGGGGGCACCCGGAGGAGCATCCGCGGGACGACCGCCAAGGCCAGCCGCTCCGCGGAGAAATTCTTCGGTGGTAATGAAGCCGTCTTTGTTGGCATCCAGGCGATCAAAGTTCTCCTTCATACGCTCGGGAGCTTCCTCTTTGCTGATCTTGCCGTCGCCGTTTTTGTCCATGCGGCTCAGGTATTCCTTGATTTGAGCACCCGACGCGCCGGCTCCTCCCGGTCGCCGCGTGTCGCCGGTTAGGGGTGGCTTCTCTTCGATCGATTTCTGCGTCCCCTTCGCAAATTCATCCTTGCTCAGCTTCTTGTCGCCGTTTTCATCGGCAACCCGCACCAGGCGTTCGAACAGTGCCTTCTTGCCCCCTTCGACTTCGTCCCCCGTGACGAAACCGTCCTTGTTGGTATCGAGCTGGGTGAAAAGGTCTTCTTCTTCCGCGAACAGGGGGAAGCAAAAGGCCGAGCCCCCGACTGCCGCTAGGACCATAAGAATCTTGCGCATGGCGAACTCTCCGAAAGGTACCGGCCAAAACCGGCGGAAATAGAAATAGCAACTCGGTGGTTTAACCCGCATTGCCCTGGGAAACCAAATACTCTGGAAACGACGCACCCCACGTTGGGAATAAAGACCCTAATTCCATAAAACCCAGTGACGGTAAATGGTTTCGGAAATCTACAAACAATGTCGTCATTTTATTGCTCTCCTGCCCCTGCCGCCACAGCTGGGCCCCTTTTTCGCCTGCAGAGGCTTGCTGGCTTGTTCGTCAGATTGGCCTGGTTTTTTTATCAGCCTGCAGCGATAGCTTGGTGGGCCAGCTTTGAAAGAGCAAGCAGTCGCCGATCATTCTGGATTGGGATCCGTACTATAATGGTGTCTACAGGACTAGCAGTAACGCTCGCCCAAGGAACCCCGTTCAATGCGTCTTCTAGCGATTCTAACCGCATGCCTTGTCCTGCTGGCCGTTGTCGTTGCCTTGGTCACGGTCGATTGGACGAACGACTTTTCCTGGGATAGCCGTGAAGGTGGCAATTCTTCTCCGCAGGACAGCAGCACGCCTCGTTCAAATAAGGCCGAAAGAGCAGATCCGCCCCAGCGGCGTTCCAAGTCACCTCTCTCCGGAACCTACGAACGGCGTAAGCCGCTCGATACGGCTGGGTACTCCTATGTCGGGTTCAATCTTCCCCCTTGGAAAGCCGATTCGTCCTTATCGGAAATTGGCAAGATTTGGCAGCAGGCGGGGCACCGCAAGATCGAGCAAATTAACAAACAACTGCTCGAACCAGGTCTTTCGGCACCGGAACGGTGCGACTTGCTGCTTACCAAGGCGACACTTCTAAATTACGAAGGGGAACCAAGGGAGTCGTATAAGGTATTGGAAGAGTATCGGACCCTCATCGAAAAGGATACCCGCCTGGCCCGAGAAGCTCTCTACAGCATCATTGTGCTCCAAGGGGTTACCGCACTGCGAATCGGTGAGAACGAGAATTGCATTCTCTGTCGAGGCGAAAGTTCCTGCATAATTCCCATCTCCCCGTCTGCCAGGCACACCAACCCCTATGGATCTCGACTGGCGATTGTGCACTTCCTCGAGTACCTGGATGAGTTTCCGAACGACCTGGAAATCTGCTGGCTATTGAACCTGGCCTATATGACTCTTGGAGAATACCCCCAGGGGGTCGATCCTCGTCACTTGGTTTCGCTCGATCACTTCGACCACTCGGAATTTGACATCGGCAAGTTTCGAGACATCGGGCACATTGTAGGAGTAAATCGACTGAATCAGGCGGGTGGTGGCATCATGGAAGACTTTGACAACGATGGATTGCTGGACATCGTCACAACCACTTTTGACCCGGCAGGGTCGATGGCTTTTTTCCATAACAACGGCCACGGAGCGTTTGATGACCGGACTGCTGCCGCGGGACTCCTGGATCAATTGGGGGGCCTGAACTGCGTTCAAACGGATTACAACAACGACGGATACGCGGACATCTTCATTGTGCGAGGTGCCTGGCTGCCGCAGCCCGTTCGGCCCTCACTGTTGCGAAATAACAAGGACGGCACATTCACGGATGTAACGCGCGAAGCGGGCCTTCTGCAAGCCGTGAACTCCATCTCCGCATCTTGGGCGGACTACGACAACGATGGCTGGCTCGACTTGTTCATTTGTTGCGAAAGGCAGCCCAGCCGTCTGTTTCACAATGAACGTAATGGCAAATTCAGGGATGTCGCGGAACAGGCCGGTCTGCCGATCCAGCAGTTCGACTGCAAGGGATCCGCCTGGATTGACTACGACAACGACGGATTCCGCGACTTGTTCCTGAACTATTTGAGGCCCGATCTGCGAGCGAAGCTCATGCGCAATAACGGCAATGGGACCTTTCTCGACGTTACCAGAGACTTGGGAGTTGATGGTCCGGCGGAAGGATTTTCCTGTTGGGCATGGGACTATGATAACGACGGCTGGGAAGATCTGTTTGCGACCTCCTATGACCGAACGGTGGCCGACGTGGTCAGGGGCTTCACGGGAATGAACCATTCCCTGCAAACCAACCGCCTGTTCCGAAATCGCAACGGCGAGGGGTTTGACGATAAGACCAAAGAGGCCGGACTGGACATGGTGTTCGCGACCATGGGAAGCAACTTTGGTGATTTTGACAACGACGGATTTTTGGATATGTATTTGGGCACTGGGGAACCTAACCTGGCCATGCTGGTCCCCAACCGCATGTTCAAGAACATCGCGGGGAAAAGGTTTGCCGACATTACCGCGTCCTCGGGAACAGGAAACCTGCAAAAAGGACACGGCGTCGCCTGCGGCGACTGGGACCGGGACGGAAACGTCGATATTTTTATCGAGATGGGGGGGGCCACCAATGGCGATAAATATCACAACATCCTGTTTCAGAACCCCGGTCATAAAAACCATTGGTTGACGGTCAAACTGATTGGCCAGAAGACCAATCGGGCCGCCATCGGTGCCAGAATCAAAGTGGTCACTGCGGGAAAAGAACCGCTGACCTTGCACCGCACCATCTCCACCGGCAGTAGCTTTGGCGCAAATCCGCTGCAACAGACAATCGGCCTGGCGGGTGCGGACCGGATCGCGCTCTTGGAAATTCACTGGCCCACCAGTGGCACCACCCAGGTATTTCGAGATGTTGCCGTTGATCAGGCACTTGAAATCACCGAGTTTGCCGAGAGTCCTAAAAAGCTCGACTGGAAAGTGGTTTCCTTCGCCAAATAGCGAGGAACCTGTTTCGCCGAACCAATTTCCATCGAACGATTCCGCCGAATTCCGTATTCGGCTATGCAACCACTCATCCCTTGGATGTCATGCTGCTGTTCGCGGCAGTCGTTCGTCCCGCCTTTGCAGCCGCCAGCGAGGCTCAGTCATTTCATTTTCGATTAGCTTTGGCTCGTGCCAACAATTCTTGAATTCGCTGGTCCGTGGGCATCAGTCTGGCGGCGGCTTCCAAGTGAACCAGGGCTTGATCTGCTTTCCCTTCGGCCAGCAGCAGTTCCGCCAGGCCGAGGCGTGCCGGCACACGACTAGGCGAGAGTTTCACCGTTGTGGCAACGGCATCTCGGGCCTGGTCCCGCTTGCCGAGTTTGGCGAGCGTTAGACTTAAGTTGAACCACGCATCGACATAATCCGGCTTGAGTTCCAGGGCGCGGCGAAAACTCGCTTCCGCATCCGCGTACTTCGCCTGCTGAAAACAAGCGATTCCTAGTCGGAAATGCAACCGCTCATCGTTCGGTGAGCCTCGCAATTGGCGACGCAACATGGATTCTGCTTCACGATCATTACTTTCCCGGTCATAAATCCAGGCTAGTTGTTCGGCAGCGGAGGAGCCGTCCTTCCCCGCCGCCATCTCGCTTAGCAACTCCTTCAGAGCTGCCGTCTGACCTGCCTTCGCTAATTGCTCCGCGTTTGCCAGTCGGGCCATTCGGTCCTGCCGCAAGCGAGAAATCGCTGCTGTTTCTGGATCCTCCCATTCGGTGGCTTGATCGGGAATCTGCTCCAGTGTCTTCAAGGCGTTTTCTTCCCCGGCAACATCTTGTGTCCGGCGGCACAGTTGCGCCACCAGCAGGTGCGGCGCTCGCAAGTTGGAAACGGCGTCGGCGCTTCGCCTGGCCCAATCTTTGGCTTGTGTCAAATCACCCTGCGCGAAAAGCAGGCGCGCCTTGGCAAACTCTCCATGAGGATCCGTGGGAGCATAGGCCAGCACCGCATCGATCTGAGCCGCTGCCTCTTCAAGCTCACCATCATCAAGCAGCCTTTCCGCCAGACGTAATTGCACATGTGCTTTTTTCCCGCACTGCCGGGCGGCGCGCCGATAGCAATCAAGAGTCTGCTCCGGGTCCGAGAATCGCAGGCTTAAGCCAAGCAGATAGGGCCAGCGATAATCACTGGGATCGAGTCGCTCGGCATTGCGTAAGCAGACAGCCGCTTCCCCATGCATGTCATGAACAAATAAAACTGCCCCCAAGTCGCCCCAAGTCGCCGCCGAGTTGTTCTGGAGATTGACTTGCGCGGTAGCCTCTTGAATCAAATCGCGGATCGGTTCTGTCATTCCTTCCGTTGCGACAGTCGGCAGCGGCTCTAGCGAGGGTCTCCTGAGCCACCAGAACGCGTTGCCCGCCACCGCCAGAACCGCGAAGGCCGCCAGAAAGGGCAATAGCCGCCGCAACCGTCCATCGCGTGAGGGAGTTTGGCGTGCGTGGGAGGCCTGTTTGGTACTCATGGCGATTCCCCTTGACCCCGGCGGAGGGTGAGGCTCTCGCCGGCAGATCCACCCTTGAATTTTTCCCGCTTGCCATCGGGCCAACGCACTTCGATTTGGTCATACGTCGATTCAGTCCCCATACCAAAGTGGGCTCGCGGGTCGTTGCTGGAAAGATAGCTGTAGGCAGGATTGATTTCTCGCGACCAGCGGTGTTTGCCGGCGGCGACTGTCACCGTCGCTCCATAAGCATCTCGGTCCCCATACCGGGGATCAACTGCTCGCACCATTAACCAGCTTCCTTTCCGCTCGGCGGAATTGAGGAAGATTCGTGCGGGGCCATTCACTTCGGAGGTGACCAAATCCAGATCGCCATCGTTGTCGATGTCTCCGACCGCCAACCCGCGAGAAACGCGAGGTTGACTTAGGAAGGGATCGTCGGCTGCCAATTCGGCAAAGGTACCATTGCCGGCGTTCAGAAACATCTGATTCCGCTCGGCATAGGCCTGCCAGAAATCTTCCGAATCGTGCCGGGTCGGCATGGTGTGAGCATGCCGTCGCACGCGTCCGTTGGCAATGACCAGATCTAAATCACCGTCCAGGTCAAGATCGGCCAGCGCCGTTCCAAATCCAGTGGTGGCTGAGGTCGGAGTCGCCAGGCCAGCAGCGGCGGTACGATCTTCAAACAGACTCGGTGCAACCTGCAAATAAAGTGTGCTGTACTCACCCTCCAAGTGGGTCATGAAAACATCTTCTCTCCCGTCTCCGTCGATGTCTCCGGCGGTCACCCCCATGCTGGCCTGCGGCACTCCGGCGGCGTTATAGGCAGCGCCCGACTGGATGGCATCATCCGCAAACGTTTTGCCGCCACGGTTCAGCCACAGAAAATTCGCCTTGCCGTCATTGGCAACGTAAAAATCAATCCACCCGTCTCCATTGAAGTCCGACGGCAAGACCCCCAGTCCTGGGCCCGGCTTGGCGTCAATCCCGGTCTCAAAGCTGACGTCTTTGAAACGAGTTTTTTTGTCGTTTCCCACACCCGTCAGATTGCGATACAGCCTGGCGGGGACGGGGTCGAATAACGCGGGGCCCGCGTAATCTTCCTGGCCATTCGGTAAATACAGTCGCTTTGATTCGTAATAGTCGTAGTAATTCACGATGAACAGATCGAGCCATCCATCCCGGTCGTAATCGATGAAACAACACGAGGTCCCCCAGCGAGGATTGTCGATGCCTGCAGCCTGAGTAACATCTTCAAACCGACCTTCGTGGTTCAGATAGAATCGATCTTTGCCATACTTGGAAACAAAGAGATCGGGCCATCCATCATTATTCACGTCCCCGACCGCCACTCCCATTCCGTAGGGAGTCGCGTCGTCCAGTCCCACGGACACGGTGACGTCTTCAAACTGTCCCTGGGTCTGCCGAAACAAGCGGCTGGTTGCGGAATATCCTCGCTCGCCCGCCGGCTTGGTGTTTGCGGCCGCCAGCGGCATTCCTTGGACCACGAAAATATCCAGATCTCCGTCTCGGTCATAATCCAGGAGCGCGATTCCCGAGCCCATCGATTCCGGTACGAAGTATTTGCCAGAATCGCCGCACCAGTGACGGAAGGAAAGTCCGGAAATACTCCCAACTTCTTTAAAAAAAGGTGCTGACTTAACTTCCGCAGGGTGGGGCCGCTTGACGGTGGATTCCACCCCCGTGCGCCGCCCGTACGCCCACAGAAGAACTCCCCCGCTCGCGAGAAGCAGGACAATTCCAACAGCGTAGCTGTAATTGAAACTAGGTTTCATGATGCGTCGGAGACAATCGGTCGCAGTCGGCTAATCCGTTGAGATCGAAAGAAACTGGAGACCATCCCATGATAATCCGTCGAATGGGTCTCGCGCTAAAGGGAATCTGTATTTTGAGGGGACTCGCCCAAGCGGATCCCCTCATCACAACCACAATCGGCATGTAGTCTACCGGCTTGAAAAAGCTAACGGCGGCTGGATCAAGCCCTTTGACAGGGGCAACTCAGTATTTCACTCTGCATGCGGTAAGTAACCCTGGGCGGGAAATCCAAAGCTTGACCCGCCACGAATCCGCCTCTATCCTTAAAAATCGACAGTTCTTGTGCAGTTTTTGGGGCGATTCAGGTCTGGCCATGAAAACCTATTATCACACGGCCACCTTCACTGCCCTGGTCGGTTTCGTCTGCTGGTTTTGGATGCTGGGTTGCGGCAAATTGCCGACCGGAGGGCCTACGAGTACGCCACCCGTTAAAGCGGTTGCTCCTTCTCCCCAGCAGCCCCCATGGTTTGAGGATATCACGGCGGCCAGCAATCTAGAATTTGTTCACGACCCGGGGCCGGTGGATGGAAAATATTTCATGCCACAAATCAACGGCTCGGGCGCGGCTCTCCTTGACTATGACAACGACGGTCGTCTGGATATCTACCTGCTTCAATGCGGAGGTCCCGACTCAAGTTCAAAGAATGGGCTCTTCCATCAACTGCCCGATGGAAAATTCCAAGACGTCAGTCAAGGTTCGGGGCTGGATATCAACGGCACGAATCACGGCGTGGCGGTGGCAGACGTGAACAACGACGGCTTGGTGGACGTGCTTGTTACTCAGTACCTGGGAGTAAAGTTCTTTTTGAATCAGGGAAAGGGCGTTTTTCGTGAGTCGACCGAACAAGCGAACCTCCAGAACTCTTTGTGGGGGGCTTCGGCCAGTTTTGTCGATTACGACCGCGACGGTTGGCTCGATCTGGTCGTCGCCAATTACCTTGATTTTGACGAATCTCGCGTCTGCCTTTCGCGAGGTGGAAAACGAGACTACTGCCTGCCCAATATCTTTCTCGGCACGACAACGAGACTTTGGCACAATTTAGGGGCTGATGCTGATGGAAAGTGGCTTGGTTACGAAGACCAAACCGAGGGGGCCGGTCTGGGGCGAAAGCCCGGCCCGGGGATGGGAGTCTTGTGCGCGGATTTCGACGGTGATGGCTGGCCAGATATTTTCGTGGCCAACGACATTGAGGCCAACCATTTGTGGGTCAATCAGAAGGATGGCACTTTCAGCGAGGAAGCCATTGACCGCGGTTTGGCATTCGATGACCGGGGAGGTGCCGCTTCCAACATGGGAGTGGCTTACGGAGATGTCGATGGCGATGGCATGTTCGATTTGTTTGTTACGCATTTTACCAACGAGCATCATGGGCTGTGGATGCAACAACCCCGCGGCTCCTTTGAAGAACTATCCATTCGCGCCGGCCTAACTCAAAGCCGATGGCACGGCACGGCTTGGGGAACAGTACTGGCCGACTTTAACCAGGATGGATCGCTCGACCTGGCGCTGACGAATGGCTTTGTGCAGCGTCGCGATGCACCGACAAAATCGTTTTGGGTCGATTACCAGGATCGCAACCAGCTATTCGTGAATGATGGCACCGGACACTTTCGTGACATTTCGGTCGATAATCCAGCGTTTTGCGGCGAACTCAACGTGGGCCGCGGCCTCTGCGTGGGGGATATCGATGGGGACGGTGCGCTCGATTTATTAGTCACCCAAATCGGAGGGGCGGCGAAAATTCTTCGCAATATAGCGCCCGCACGCGGGCATTGGTTGATGATCCGGGCCGTGGACCCAGCATTGCACCGGGATGCCATCGGTTCGGAAGTTCGTTTGCGATCGGGTGGACGCCGCTGGCACGGCTTGATCCAGCCTGCTCAGAGTTATCAGTGCAGCAATGACTTTCGCGCACATTTTGGATTGGGGGCGACCAAGGAGATTGACCAGATCGAAATTCTCTGGCCGGACGGCTCGACGGAGGAGTTTCCTTGCTCTGGAGTGGACCGAGTCGTTGAAGTGCATCGCGGTCAGGGGAAGCCCGTAAATCCAGGGGAGGTCAAGGAGCCATGAGCGCAACTGATTCCTCGGATTTAGAGCGAGAAGCTTCTGGCGGACCACCCAAAAAAGCTGGTCCATCCCGTCGTTCAAGTAAACGACGTTGGCTGTTGTTGGGTGTGGCCATCATCGGACTTCTCTCGGTTGCAGGAGTGTTCATCGCGGTCAACTTAGGCCCTCGAAAGCCGCCGATACAAGCTCACGAGCTGCCAGATATTCCCACGGTCAATTTGGAGGGGGCGGATCCGGCCATCGCCCGCGTGGTGAACGTGGCCCGGGGAATTCTGGAGCAGTTTTCGAACGAGGCAGAGAGTTGGGGCCAGTATGCCATGGTCCTGCACGCACATGGTTTTGCCGATGCTGCCCATATTTGTTACGACGTCGCCATCCGGCTGGATCCCAAGAATCCCAAGTGGCCCTATTTGCAGGGAGATCTGTATTATGACGGTCCCGGCGGGCCGGATGCAGCGACCCCCTTTTTCGAGGCCGCCGCCCGCCTCAGCCCGCCCGAGTCCCTGGCCCAAGTGCGCGTATCCGATTCGCTGCTGGAATTGGGCCGTTTGGACGAGGCCGAGCGAGGTTATCGCAAGATTCTGGCCATCAATCGCGACGATCCCCAGGCTCTGTTGGGCCTGGGAAAACTAGCGATCGCGAGGCGGCAATATCAGGAGTCTCTACAGTATTTGCTGCCCCTCGCGGAACAATCTCCGGTGCAAAACACCGCCTGCACCTTGCTGGCAAACGTTTATGATCGACTTGGCGACCGTGCCAATGCCGATCAAATCCGGCAGCATCTGGCGGAAGTGCCTCCGGATCAAACGCGGAGAGACGACCCCATTCTTCAGGTTGTTCAATTGGAGGTTGGTGTCCGCGTCGAATTGGCGAGAGCCGAAAAACTGATGGAACAGCAGCAAGTCAAGGAGTTGCTGGCGTCGGTGGAAGATACGGTCCATCGATACCCAGACTCGTTCGAGGCTTGGGCCGCTTTGGCCAATGCTTACGGCGTCGCCGGCGATCCCACCGGTGCCGAGCGGGCGGCGAAAAAGGGGACTCAGCTCGCGCCCAAGAATCCGGAGGCCTGGCTCAGTCTCGGCAACATCCTGATTTGGCAACGCCGCTACAAAGATGCCTTGGAACCGCTGCAAAAGTCGATCCAATTGAACCCCAAGAATCGTCAGGCTTACGTTTCTTTGAGCGAGTGCCACAAAGGCTTGGGGGATTCCGAGAGTGCGGCCGCGGCCCTGAAACTGGCCGGTTTGGAACAAGATCCCCAGCCCGCTTCTCCCGCAGCCGAGAATGGAGAGGAATTACCCTCGGCAGTCAAGGAGTATTTTCCGTTCATGTCCTTCTACTACACCAATCCTCAACCGGAGAAGGTGAAGCAGATGTTGGAGGACATCATCAAGCCGAAAAACCTGGACAATCCCTGGTACAAAAACCGGGAATCCGTTTTGCAGTTGATGGCCGCCATTCTCGGGGATGTTGGTTATGGCCAGGAAGGGTTGGTCCGCTTCTACGAAAGCAAATTTGCGGAAACCTCGGATGCGGGCAAGCGGATTATCATCCGGGCGCTGCAGACCTGCGGCGATCAATCTACGGAACAAGTCGTGGATACCTGGCTGTCCGAGGCGACGAACGACGGCGTCAAAAAGGAACTCATCGCCCTGAAGGAACATCTTGTCAGCCCTGATCGAAAGCGGCATCGCGACAGGGTGGTGCAGGATCCGCACGACCTGGATTATCTGTGGGGAGATTTCTTCGCCACCGGCGAATTTGCCCCCATCGCGCGCATTCTCGATGTCTTTGACCTGCCCGACGACTCCGCGAACGCCAAACTCAAAGAGATTGCCAGGTTCTCGGCAATTTCAAATTTCCAACTTCATCCGCAGCTCGTGAACCTGGTGGAAAAACACCTTGCTCAGCGTCCGAAAGGGAGCCGTGCCGCAATCGTGGAGATGTTCAAGGGACTGCCGAGAAGCGAGAGCGAGAAGCAATAACGGCACCTGCCGACTTGCTCAAGCGTGATTTCTCTAGGAGATCCTGCTCAATTGCCTCCGGATTTAAGACGCGATAGAAGTTCTTTCGTATCTTGTCTCTCGGGGGCAAGTTTACTGGCGGCCTCCAGATGTTCACGGGCCTCTTCATTTTTTCCTTCGGCCATGAGCAACTCCCCCAGATGGATGCGGGCGGAAACGCGACTGGGGCTGTAGCGGACTGTAGAGGCAAAAATGTCACGGGCCTCGCTGGGCTTGTTGAGCTTTAGGAGCGTAAGCCCCAGATTGTTCCAGGCATCGATGTAATCCGGCTTCAGTTTGATGACACGGCGCAGCGCGGTTTCCGCCTCCGCGTACTTCTCTTGCTGGTAACAGGCGGCGGCCAGCTGAAAATGCAGCCGTTCATCATTCGGAGATTTTGTGAGTTGATTTCGTGCGAGAGCTTCCGCTTCACGGCTCTTGCCCTCGCGGTTCAGAGTCCTCGCCAGGAGGGCTGCAGCCGATGAGCCGTCATTCCCCCGAGTCATTTCAAAGAGCATTTCCTTCCCCGTATCCGCCTCTGGACTCTGTGCCATGGCTTCGGCTCTCGCGAGCCGAGAAGAATGGTCCAGTCGCAAGGAAAGAATCGTCGCGACGTCAGGATCCTCCCAAGAAGTGAACCCGTCCGGCATCTGGGCGATAGCCGCCAGTGCCGTCGCTTCGCCGGATGCGTCTAGGGTACGGCGACAGAGATGGGCGAGCAGCATTTGAGGGGCCCGCTTTCCGGCGTCGCCCTCCACACTCTTCTGGGCCCAGGCCTTGGCTTCTGGGAGCTTGCCCTGTGCCAGGAACAGCCGGGCCTTTGCGAATTGCGCACGGGGGCTCGTGGGAGCGTAGGCCAGGACCTGGTCAATCTGCACAGAGGCATCCGCGAGTTCGCCACGATCGAGGAGCGCCTCCGCCAGCCGCAGTTGTACATGAGCCCGCTTTCCGCACAGTTTCGCTGCTCGCTGGTAAGCGGCCATCATTTGCTCGCCGTCCGTATAAATCAGGCTTACGCCGAGCAAGTAGGGCCAGCGGTAGTCCCCAGGCGCCAGCCGCTCCGCGTTGCGAAAACAGATTTGCGACTGGGCCTCAAAGTTATGCACGAAATAAACCGTACCCAGATTTCCCCAAGCGGCGGCCGAGCGGCTATGGAACGCGGCATTGGTAATAGCGTCAGAAACTGCCTTTCGCAACTCGGGCTCCAAATGTTCGGTTGCGATACTGGGCAGCGGTTCCAGAACCGGTCGGTTGAACCACCAGGCCACGCTGGTGCCTACGGCCAGAATCACCATCCCCAGGATGACCGCCAGCCATCGAGGCCACGTTCTCTTGGCCGATGCTGTCTGGTCGTTGACCGCCTGCTGCTGGGAACTCATGGCTGCGCTCCATCACCACGGCGGAGGGTGAGAAAGACGCCTGGGGTCCCACCCGCAAACAATTCTTGCTTGCCATCCGGCCACAGCACCTCGATCCGATCGAATTTCGATTCCTTTCCCAGTCCGAAATGGGCGCGCGGATCGCTGCTGGAAAGATAGCTATACGACGGATTAATATCGCGCGACCAGCGATGTTGACCGGCGATCACCGTCACTTTTGCTCCATAGGCATCTCGCCCTCCATAGCGAGGGTCAACGGCTCGCACCGACAGCCAACTCCCTTTTCGCTCCGCGATATTGAGAAAAATTCGGGCTGGGCCGTTGACCTCGGAAGTCACGACATCCAAATCTCCATCGTCGTCAAGGTCACCCATGGCCAGCCCACGAGACACATGAGGTAAGGAAATAAAGCCATCATCAGCCGCGGCGACCAGAGAAAAGAGGCCATCCCCGGCATTCAGGAAGATCTGGTTTCGCTGAGCATAAGGAAGCCAGAATTCATCCAGTTTGCGGGCGGCCGAGACCCCCGGAGGGCGGCGGACATGTCCGTTGACCTTGAGCAGATCCAGATCGCCGTCGAGGTCCAAGTCCACGAAGGCTGTTCCAAAACCGGTCGTCGAATTCGTCGGCACCACGAGACCGGCGGCGGCTGTTCGGTCTTCAAAGATACCTGCCGCCACTTGCAGGTAGAGTGTGCTGTATTCACCGTCGATATGGGTCATGAACAGGTCCATGCGCCCGTCTCCGTCGACATCCCCGGAAGTCACTCCCATGCTCGCCTGCGGTTCGCCGGCGGAATTATAGGCCGCGCCAGCTTGGATCGCCTCCTCCGCAAAGCTCTTGTCGCCGCGGTTAACCCATAAAAAGTTCGCTTTGGCGTCGTTGGCCGCGTACAGATCAATCCAGCCATCCCCCGTGAAATCGGCCGGCAATACTCCCAGTCCGGGCCCAGGTTTGGCATCGATACCCAATTCAAAACTCACGTCCCGAAATCTTGGCTCTTTGCCAGTTCCTTCTCCCGTAAGATTGCGGAAGAGTTTGGCGGGAACGGGCTGAAACAAGTTGGGACCGCTGTAGTCCTCAACCCCATTCGCGGGAATGAATCGTTGCGAGGGAAAGTAGTCCACGTAATTGACCACAAATAAATCCAGCCAGCCGTCCCGATCGTAATCGGTGAAACAGGCGGAGGTCCCCCAGCGCGGATTATCGATGCCGGCGGCGGCCGTAATGTCCTCAAACTTTCCCTGACGATTAAGCAACAAGCGATCGGAGCCGTACTTGGAAAGAAAGAGATCGGGCCAGCCATCGTTGTTGATGTCACCAACGGCAACTCCCATTCCGTAGGCAGCGTGATCCTCCAGTCCCGCGGCAGCGGTCACATCTTCGAAATGGCCCTTGGTGGTCTGCTCAAACAGGCGACTGGTTGCGGAAAAGTGGCTGCCGGCCAAAGGCCGTGTTTTGGTGGCGGCCAGGGGCATGCCCTGCACGACAAAAATGTCTAGATCCCCATCCTGGTCATAATCGAGCAGTCCAATGCCCGAACCCATGGCTTCGGTAATCAAGTACTTCCCCGAATCCCCGCACCAGTGACGAAAATCCAGGCCGGAAAGAGCCGTGACTTCCTGAAAAAAAGGAGTCGTTTCAAGTGGTGCAGCTAGATTGTGTTTGACGGCAATGACGCTCGGTTGCCGCGGTTGCATGCGCCAGAAAAGAAAAGTTCCCAGTGCCAAAAGCACAGCAACGACAATCGCGGCGCTGCTCTTCAAGGATCTAAACATCGGAACATTGCGGCAAGAGGGATCGATTCACGTCTCGCCAATAGCTAGGCGAATTGGAGACGGCGATTTCTGCCGCCGCGCACTTCCGAAAAGAGAGTGCAGTATACCCCTTGCTTCGCCAGACTCCAACCAGCAATCCAGGCCGAAGAGGAGCGAAAAATCCCCCTTCCAAGCGACCAAGAAAAGAGCTTGGGGAGAACAAGTCTCCCCAAGCTCAAGCTGAATTCACTTACTTCGTCTCAGGCGTTGCAGTCGCGCCACCAGCCTCACCCGCTTTCGGGCTCTCGGGTGTGGCTCCGGTCGACAATCCTCCTGCCCCGAATGAATTCGGGTCTGTCATGGTCGGCGCTGGTCCCGTAGAAGCCTTCCCCGGATCCGCTCCCCCGCCCCCGCACCCTGCCAAGGCAACGGTGAGGGCGGCGACGGCACACAACATACAACCGAACAACTTCTTCATGATTTTCAGTCCTAAGGTAAAAATGGATTCAATGCTACTGGAAAGCTTCGTTTGTGGGCGATTTATTCTCGATCCCCATCGGATAATGGATCGCAGACCAAATGTTGCCACCGCGACCCCAGGGATCGCCGATGCCAAAGCCGCCGGCGGGATCGCCCACCTTGATGTTCTTGTTAATAAACTTCACTGCCCCGTCCACCAGCAGGAACTGGGCTCCGTTGGGATGACGGCTGCCGGCACCCGGCCACTCGCGACCGATGGAATAGTGGCTGTAGTAGGTGGGCTTCATGATGTGAGGAGAACCCCAAGGGCCCCAAATGGCACCCGAAGATCCGTCAGCACGCAAGATCGGACCGCCGCCCGTTTGGATCCAAGGATGGTCGTTGACCCAGGCAGCGGGAGAGACCAAAAGCGACCGAACGACCGCTTCCGTACCATTATTACGAGCCCGGCAGTTCATGGTGTTCCACTGGGAGCCAGGTCCGGTAAAACCGGTGGAGCCGGTTTCACCAACAAATACGGTGTTCGAAGTGCCGTCTCTCACATCCTGGAGTCCCATCGGATCCATCAGGGGGAACATGCCAGCAATACGAGCATCGCCATACTTGCGACGGTGCTGATCCCAACCTTGGTTTCCGGCATAAGAGGTCCAACCGAAGCCGTGCGGCAGGGTTTGGAAGGTGATGTCCGACG
>CAYUJE010000118.1:0-18186 GCA_964444865.1 uncultured Pirellulaceae bacterium
AAGCCGGAGAACTAATGCCGTAGCCACACGCGGCCTCGCGTGTCGGCTGCTGCCCTCACGTTCCATCCGAAGCCAGCACGCGAGGCCGCGTGCGGCTACTTTTTGGTATTAGGGAAGGGGGTCGTTTTCGAAATGGGTCAGACGCTGCGCGAAGAGCTTGTTGCCGGGGGTGAGTTCGAGCGCTTGCTTGGCGAACTCGACCGCTTTGGGGCGGTTCCCTTGGTGGAAATGGACCTCCGCAAGCGTATCGAGGTAGCTGGGGATTTTTGGCGCGAGTTCCACTGCTTTCTGGGCATGGGCCAGGGCTTCGTCCAGCCGCTGGTGGGAGACGGCGGAGAGCCAGGCGACGTTGTTGCGAAGGGCGGGGCTTTCCGGAAACTTCTGGGCCAGCGGAGCGTGAATGGCATAGGCCCGCTCGTAGAGCGCGTCGGCTGCGGCGGTCAGGCCCTGGGCTTTGAGCAGCGGAACCAGATCTTCCGCCAGGTCGATGTTGCCGGGAGCAATTTGCTCGGCGAGTTTGATTTCGGCGAGAGCCTCATCCTTCTTCCCCGCGGCCAGCAAGCCGCGGGCCCGCGTTTTGTGAATCAGGCGACTGATGTCAAGCAGCGGCTCGAACTCGGTGGGGTTGGCCGTGGGGGTGAGCAAATAAAGTTGCAGCCGTTCCCACAAGTCGGCAGCGCGGAGAGGGTCCGTTTTGACAATCAGGTTGCCGATGTTCTCGGCCGCGTTGGAAGCGGCCCAGCTTTCCGGTGGACCGGTGCGGAGGGCCAGTTCGTACTGGGGAAGTGCGTCGGCGGAGAGCCCTCGTTCGTGCAAGGCATAGGCGAAGTTCCGACGAACGGCTGCGTCCAGGCAAAGCATGCTGGCCGTTTCCTGCTTTTCTTTTCCTTCGTCCACCTTGCCGGCCGCAATCAGGGATTTGCCGCACAGGTGCAGGGCCACGGCCTGGCTCATGTCGGTTTCCCAAACCTTGAGATAGGCCGCGGCGGCGGCTTCGTGCTGCTTGTCGGCATCGAGCAACTGGCCCAAGGTCAGTCCGGCAACGGGGAGGTCTTCCACGGCGTCCTTGGCATACTTCAAGGCGAGCACGCGGTTCCCTTGCATCTCACAGGTGTCCGCCAGGACTTCCAGCCACGCTCCCCGCTGTGCCCGGTCCAAGCCGCCCGCTTTGTCCGAGGCTTTGGCGACGAGGTCTTCCCAATTCTTGAGCGGCTCCTTGTGGGGGGAGGTGCGAAACAGTTGCCGGAGGGTGCCGAGCGTTTCCTGCGGATTCTGAGTGGGATTCTGCTGCCGGAGGAATTCCCACCACCGGCTGGCGGGGCCGTAGTGCTTGGGAAAATATCTGGCGAGAATGCTGCGGCCGCCGGGCTGGTACAGAGCCATGGCCGCATCCGCCAGGGCTTCGTCCTCCATGCCGGCTCGCAACTCCATCGAGGCCAGCGTCACCCGGCCGTTGAGATTCCGGTTCTCGGGAGCGTCCGCAATTTCCAGCAGCAGCTTGCGGAGCTTGGCGGCATCTTCCTTCCGACCGAGCCAATGCAATTGGCGCATGATGTCGGCGGCATAGGTGAAGCGGTGGACATTGATGGTGGTCTTTTCCTGCGAAGGGAGCTTGTTGTACCAGTCGCGCGTGAACTCCGTTCCCGGCTCGGCACCGGCCAGTTTCAGCGCGCCTTCATAGTCGCTGCGGTATGCGAGCAGCCGGAAGGCGACATCGGGAATGTCCTTGCGCAGCACGTCGATGCCATCGTCCGCCCGCTCGCTCAAGAGCAGCCCCTTGGCGGCGATCCAGACGTTACTGACCTGGGACTCTCCCAGCTTGCGTACGGCGGCGGCCGATTTGTCGGCAGCGGCTTGTTCGCCGGCATGGTGTTGCCAGGCGAGGAGTCGGATGAGTTCTGGCAGTGGGGGATCGGTGGGGCCGAGGAGCTCCTTTTCCAGCTTCGCTGCCGTCTGCCAATCGCGGGATTCCATGGCAAAGCCAATGGTCAATTCCGTGTCGCCCAACTTTTCCGCAGCCTTGTTCGCTCCCGCCGCATCTCCCTTGGCCCTGAGCAGCCAAACGAGTTGCCGCCGTGCGAGGGGGTCTTCCGTTTTTTCCAGGCTCTCGCGCAGCTTCACCGCCTGGTCTTCTGCTTTGCCGCGCAGAACCCAAAAAGCGGCCAGCCGTTGCATGGTGGGATCCTGCAAGGCGTTTTGCGAGAGGATTTGCTCAACCTGGTCATAGTCCCGTTTCGCAATCACCTGGGGCAGCATCCGATCGAGTTCGTTGCGATAAAGTTCGCCGGCGACTCGCTGGAAGTTGGGATCCTTCTCGACCCGCAAAAGTTGCAGGATGATTTTCGTCTCCCCTTTGTCTTTGAGTTGCAGGAGGATGCGGTGTTTGGTGCTCATGTCCCCCTTGCGAAAGGATTCCAGCAACTTGGCGATCTCGGCCGGGGTTTCCGGCGTGATGCCGTAGCGAACCTTGTCGAGAACTCCCTGCGCCCGGAATTTGACTTCGAAGTCGTTGCTGGCCGCCGCCTTTTCGAGCGCGGGAATTGCCGCCGGTCCCGCCCGCCAAAGGAACTCGGTCGCCTTTTCGCGGTCCTTAAAGTCGTCTGCCGAAAGGTCGCGAACGGCTTTGGCGATAGCCTCGGCAGAGGGTGTTTCCGGGAGGGGAGTATCCGCCTGAGCCAAGCAGAGAGCAACGACAAACAGCGGCACAGCAATCATAAGAAACCCCCACGCGGCAACGGAAGTGAACACCTCCGAATGTACCGTTTTTGGCGGGGGGATTCAAACGCGGGAGGCAGGCGCGAGAAGAGTTCTCAGCCGGCGTTAAGAGTTTCCGCTGCGTCCCGGGCAATCCGCATCACAGAGACCTCTCCCTTCTCTGGATGCGGATGCCGGGCGCAAGGCGGGAACAGACTGAACCCCAGGGTGCATCCGGCGGGTCTCAAGGAAGCATGGGGAGCAGTTTCGACGGCATGCCAGGATTCCTGCAGGAGACACGGCCTCACGCCTAGGCCGGCAAGCTGCGGGACGCGCGATGCATCGTCGGAGTTCGAGGGTAAGCGAGATAGAGGCGAAGTGGGAAAAAAGGTTCGGTTTTGTAATCTGCACAACGACAGGGCAGTAATGCAAACACGATGCCAAATGCGGCTTGGTGCTATCTGGCGGAAATCACGGCTGAAAAACGAGTTACCGCGACGAGCTCGCGATAGTCCCAAGAAATATCTGCCCATAGATGAAGCAGCATTTGCCAGGAATGAGTGCAAACAGCCCAGTTTTTCAGAGATGTCAACTGCAATCATTTGCTCAGAATTGAGTCTCTTGGAATAATTCTGAGCATTGGAACAGTTCTGGCTGCCCGGCGGAATGAAAGCCTGGCAGCCGCAGAGAGACTCTTTTCAAGGAGATGGAACAATGCGAAAGAACCACTTTGTCGCGGTCGTCGCGCTGCTGGCAGCCGTTTCGCTGCGGCCAGTCAGCGCCCAGGATGCTGTGGACGCGAAAGCGGCAGCATCCGGCAACTCCAACATCGAAGTGCTCACGCGCGGGCCTCTTCACGAAGGATTTGCCACCCAGTATCAAACCAATGCTGTAGCCGGGGTGATGGTCGACAAAGAGCCGCCGGCGTTGATTGACGAAATACCCCCTGAGGTGCGCCCTGCTGGGGACAACATTCAGTGGCTGCCAGGATATTGGGGCTGGGATGCTGAAGCCAAGGAATTTCTGTGGGTAAGCGGAACTTATCGCAACGCCCCGCCCGGCCAGCGGTGGATTCCCGGCTATTGGAATAAGGGAGTGGGCGGCTATCAATGGATGAGCGGTTTTTGGCTCACTGGGGAAGTGCAGCAAGTCACCTACAATGCCGCCCCGCCCAGGAGCGTGGAGCGTGGTCCCACAAGCGCGGCCCCCGCAGCCAACTACTTCTGGGTTCCCGGCGTCTTTCAACCCACGGGGGGGAAATATGCCTGGCGGCCCGGCTATTGGGCCCCCTACCAGCAGAATTACGTTTGGGTCCCCGGCCGTAATATGTTGACGGCAGGTGGCTATGTTTATGCTCCGGGCTACTGGGATTATCGACTCGATCAACGTGGAACTCTGTTCGCGCCGGCACGCATTAACCTCGCGGCGAATGCCAACAGCAGAGTTCGCTTCACGCCGGCAACGGTCATTCCCGCCGCGGCACTTCAGTATCATCTGTTTGCCCAGGCCAATTCCAACACCTATCTGTTTGGAAACTACTATGGAGAGCAGTATGCCAGCGCGGGGATTCGCCCCTGGTATGCATCCCAGATTGTGAAGGGAGTGCCGGACCCGATGTTTGGCTATTACAACTGGTATTACGGCCAAGGAGGATCCAACTACCTGAACATTCTGACCCAGTGGAATGCTCATTTCACCAAGAATGTCGCCTTGCGTCCGGCATTGACGTTGACCAATCAGTTGGATCTGGCCACGAAGCAGGCGGGGGTCAAAAATCTGGCGAATTCACTCTTGGCGGTGAATTTGACGGATGCCGTGTCGGCTTCGCCCACAAGCTTTGTCAATCTGTCGGCGGATGAGCGGACTTCGCTGCTGGCGGCGACGGACGGCCTCCGCGTACTGTCGGCGGAGCGGTTGAAAGTGGAAGGCGGGGCTGGAGGTGTGCTCAATGCCACTGGCAATGTGGGGAGCACGGTGAACGTGGCGACCCAAGCCCTCAAACTGCCGGCGATTGAACTGCCGGCAGTGGCCCCCAATACGGTTCCCCTGGAACCGAGCGAGTTGATCAAGGGAGTTCCTGCGGTTCCCAACGTCATCCCCAATGTGGAACGGGTGGTGCCAGAACTCCCCGGACTGCCGAGGTTGCCGTTTTAGGTTAGGATAGCGTTTTCAACGCTAACCGAATTAACTTATGCCCCAGTTCACGCACCATATCTTTGTCTGTTGCAACCAGCGTGAACCGGGGCATAGTCGCGGGTGTTGCGATCCTGGGGGCGACGAAGTGCTGCGGGACGCCTTTAAGTCGGAAATCAAAAAACGCGGACTCAAAACGCTGGTCCGGGCCAATTCGGCCGGCTGTCTGGACCAGTGCGAACTGGGTCCTACGGTGGTCATTTATCCGCAGGCCATCTGGTACGGCGGCGTCAAAATCAAGGACGTTCCCCGCATCGTGGAAGAGACCATCGTCGGCGGCCGGGTGATTGAAGAGCTGCGAATACCGGACGAGCAGCTCAATTGCCGAAAGAAGTGAATCTTATCTTCCCGGCGGCGGAAACTTGATGGAGTCCAACGGTTTGCTGTTGCCTTTGGAGGCCCGGATCAGCAACATCAGCCCCCAAAAGGCTACAAACACAAACGTGCAGCCGAAGATCAGCAGAGCGCGATAAACAGCCAGTCGGCCGGGAAAGAGAATGGTTCCCGTAGCGAGGAGCAGTCCCCAAGCCAGCAGGCTCCCCATGATGATCCAGAGGATGCGGTTATTGTTGGCGGGGGGGAACATTAGAACTTAGGGATCGGGGAAGCATGGTGCGAACTCACGCCACAGTCCAGCATAGCGGTAATTGCTTTTCCTGAATTGCGCGACTCGGCCAAAAACTTCGGAATACACTGCACCTTCCGCATTCTACTGCATTCTGTCACTCTCCGGCCATTTTGAGTGCGTGTGCTCGCAAATCAGCGGACAAAAAGAAGCCTAATTCGATCACCATGCGATCTAACAGCGGGCCAATTTCGACGCAGAGCGCCCTTTCTTTAGCCTGCAATAGGATTCCAACGGTACCTAGGACGGCCAAGCCCATTCGTTTGGCAATTCGCCGTCCATCAATTTCGTCAATGAGCACTGCGCTCGCATTTAACTCCTCCGCAAGCGCAAGCGCTTCAGCTTCCCCTTCGTCCAACTCATTTCGCAGTTCAAAAAGCCTAGGCGAATCTACAGGAGCACGAATCAGAAGGAACGAATAGTGCTCGACGTCAATCGACGCATATCGTGCTGCCGGATGTAAAAGTTCGTCGGCAACCGCAGGTGGAATGAGAACTTCATCAAACAAATCGTTGAGCCAATTAACCTGCCCGAAATGGTGGAGTACACGGATGGGGGAGGTATCACTGACAACGACTGCCATAGCCCGCTACTTCTTCAAAATTTGGAGAGTCGCCACATCCTGCTGCAAATCGTCATCCGTCAAGCGGTACAGCGGAATCTTCCGTTTGAAGAGTTCTTCTTCGAAATCGGATCGATTCATCCCTAGCCACTTCGTGGCGGCGGATTTGGTGATTCGGCCCGAATCAAACAATCGGCAAGCAATTTCAACCTCACCTTCGCGCTCGTTCATACCTGCGGATTCCAGCACAAAATCAGGAATAGTGAGAGACATGGGTTCACTTCTAGAGTGCGATCTAAGACCTAACAGAACTCCCTCTAATTATAGCCGATGCTTGGAAGTGCCGTCACGACATTCTTGCACTTCAAGCTTCAGCCAGTTGGCGAAGTCGCCTGATCCGAGGCTGCAAAAGGCGAGAAAATGGCAGCGTTTTTTGCGAAGGTTCCCAAGGAAGTGGTGCCACATCCACTTTAAGAATCGCCGGATCTTTGGAAATCACGAACTGCTCATTGAAAGGCCAACCCTTTTCCCCAATTTCTCTGCGGAGGAGAAAAATCAGGAACTTCCAAAAGCCTGAAGCAACCAAGTACTGAATTTCTTCAGGCGATGAAACGGCTTCCACAAAACCGACGGCACGACTGCTACTACCAGGCACCAAGACGTAGTAATTCCCGCATCCATCACCGGCGACGGGAATCCATTGCTTGATTTTCCAGTCTGGAAAACTTTCCAAATTCAATTCGATATCGAGGTTGGATCTTTGAGGTTTAACTCCGAAGATACCGCCAGGGCCGATACATGGCCCATTCAGATAGCCAAGGAATTCTCGAAACTCTAAGGGGAACGTAAAGCCCAATCTCGTTTCCGCATTGGAGATCTCCTTCACGGAGGCTGGCTCCACGCTCGGTTCCTCGGGAGGCCAAGGAACCGAGCGACACAATTCGTAAATCTCGGCAGGGATTGCCACTTAATCGGCCTTCAGCTTCGTGATCAAAAACTTCTGGACGGAGCCATATTTCTCATCCTGGTGTCCCGGATAGGAAAGCACGACTTCCACGCCGAGGGGTTCAGCCCGCTCGATGAGCTTGATGCCGTAGATGGCGGAGTGGGTGGGGTCGGGGCCTTCTTTGCCGACGACGGGGGGAGTTTTCTGGTTGGGATTGTCGCAATAGATCGGCGGGTCGTCCTTGCTGAGGAGTTCGATGGGGGAATATTCCTTGATCCAGGGCATGATTTTTTCCCGATTCGCCAGGGCTTCTTCAAATTCCTGGGGCCGCGTGCCCCCCTTCTTCCAGAAGCCAAAGGCGTGGCCGGCGTAGTTGGCGTTGGGCATCCATTCGCGGAGTTCCTTGGGGTCGAGCGACGTCTGCGGGCCGCTGACGGCGGCGCAGGTCAGGCGAGTTGATTCGCGAGCAATGGGATCGCTGCTCTTGGGATCGGCCAGGTCGTCGTGGAACGACAGCCAGAGCGATGTGCAGGCACCCGCGGAGCCGCCGGTCGCGCCGACTCGTTTGGGGTCAAGGTTCCATTCCTTGGCTTTACTGCGAATGGTTTGCAGAGCCCGGGCGGCGTCATGCAGAGGAGCCTTCACCGGGGGTTCCACCTTTTGCTCCATCGCCTGGGGGATGAAGCGATAGTTGACGGCGGCCACGGAAATCCCTTGATCGAGAAACGGCTTGATCATGCCTGTTCCGTAGCTCGTCTTGTCTCCCCCCATCCAGCCGCCGCCGTGAATCAGCAAGACCACCGGCGTCGGCTTGTCGGACTTGGCTTGCCAGAAATCAAACACCTGCCGCTCAGACTCATTGCCATACTTGAAATTCGCCACCGTCGGCTCGGGACGAGCGGGGGGTGCCTTGGCCGGCTGTTTGACAGCCGCCTTCGGCTCGGCCTTGTCCTGGGCGCAGAGATATGTGGGAGCGAGAAAGAGGAGAGCAGCAACGAGCAAACGGGAGAGGCGAAGCATCACAGGGCTCCTTTGAAAGGGGAGAAATTCCTCTGGCATCTTGGAGCATCGGGAAGGGAGAGTCAAGCAGCGAGGTTACAAACACGAGCCCAAATCGTCATGGAGGCAATTTGACGTAAACCCGACGCAATGCAATTCTCCTTGGCTGGTGCGTCGGGCAAATGTGCTATTTCAGACAAAACACCGTCAGCGACCGCGGGCCGTGGGCACCAATCACCAGCGACTGCTCGATATCGGCTGTTTTCGAAGGGCCGGAAATGAAGGTTCCAAAGGCTCGCTGCCCGATGGGGCCGCCTGCCGCTTCGCCCTGTTCCCCGGCCAGCTTTTCGTAAGCCTGATGCATGTTGTGGACAATCTGATCCGCCCTGATCACCAGGGAGAGATGCTGGTTGATGAAGTAAATCACCCGGTGACGAATCCCATGGTCGGTGATCCAAATCGCCCCGTTTTCGGCCACTCCAAAATGGCCCGACAGGATGGCGAAATCGACGCTTTCTAGTTGGTGCGGGTCTTCGATCGAATCCAGATCCACGTTGCTGGTCCCTACTCCCGGAACCAGAGAAACAGTCTGTTTCGCCTGTTGCCATGCGGGGATTTCCGCCAAGCGGGTGTTGAGTTCCGCAAGGTCCGCGACGGCCAGGCATTTTCCGCCGACCGATTGGATAACCGAAGTGAACTGGGCCAGCGGATCGGGATACGTAATCCAACTCTCTTGCAGGGACGGCAGTTCGGCCGGTGGCACCTGGTGGCTGCGGATCGCGGCAAGGATGGAAGCTTTGCTCATAGGGAGATTGTAATTGCCCGCCGGCAAACGCGCAATGCGTCCCACGGCGGTCGACGGGGCACGTTTTGGCAGCTATTTTGGTGGTTATGAACTACCAAGAGCTGCTTATACTATTGCCCTGCCATAGTCTGGAGGACTTCCCCACCTACCACGAAGGGGAGGATGCGCAGGGACTGCTTGCCGCTTGGTCCGCGATGTGGCAGCCGGAACTATTGGCGAATGCCGGACAGGCTCCGACCTGGAAGCGGATTGAGGACGTTCCCACCGAGGTCAAAGACCGGCTGATTGTCGTGCCGAGCATGTGCGCCAGCCGACTGCCGACCGGGTTTGCCCAGCGGGTGAAGGACGAGGGGGGCTGCCTGATCAAGAAGACCACCAGCCGGGCCGAAGTGGTCGTAGCGGCGCTCGAGCCCATTGGCGGACCTAAAGTGGATGCCGAGTTGGCGGCGGATTTTCTGGCTCTGGGGTATGCATATTTGCAGATCCAACTGCTGACGCGGCAGATGCGGTACAGCAGCAACTTGGATGAGGTCTATTTCAAAGGACAAGCAGTCGGAGCCGCGGCCGCCGCCGTGGAAGGGGATTTAACGCTGGCCAAGGAGAAGCTCTCCGCTTGCTTCAACGTACTGGCCGAAGAGCGGGATCATTACTATCCGGTCGACGCCTTTATCTTGGAACTCAACCTGACTGCCGCAACCACGCTGGGGGCCACGCTTCGTAAGGAGATCAGCCGCCAAAGTCCCACGAACCTGCTGCTGACCGGGACAATGCTGGACGAGATGCAAGCCAAGGAGCCCGAGTCTCTTGAAGCGCTGAAGCAAGCAATTTCGACAAGCAGCGTCGGCATCATCGGCGGAGAGGCGGCTGAAGATCGGCTGCCGCTGATGTCGCAGGATTCGATCTTAGCAAACTTGCGCCGCGGCCTTGCTCGCTACGAAGAACTACTCGGCAAGCGCCCCGAAGTATTCGGGCGCTGGCGGTTTGGCCTGACGCCCACACTCCCTGGATTGCTGACAAAGACCGGCTTTCGTGGTGCACTCCACGCCTGCTTTGAGGAGGGAACGATTCCCGCCGGCACTCAGTTCAAGGTCCGCTGGGAAGGACTCGATGGCACCGCGATCGATTCCATCACCCGCACCCCACTCGATGCTTCTAAGCCTCAGACGTTCCTGGCGTATGCGTCCAAGATGGGAGAATCGATGGACGGCGACCATGTCGCCACGCTTTGCCTGGCCCATTGGCCGGGGCAAGAGAGTGAGTGGCTCGGAGACCTGCGACGGATCGCCGGCTACTGCAAGGCAATGGGAAAGTTCGTGACGGTCGAGGAGTACTTCGCCCAGACCGACTTGCCCGGACATCTCGACCGCTACGAAGCCGACCGATACAAGTCGCCGTATCTCAAGCAGTCCATCATCCGCAAAAACGACGATCCGATTTCCACCTCGGTCCGTTATTGGCAGCGGCAAGCGAAGTTGCGGGCGGCGGAAGGAATGGAGACGCTGGCAACGCTGGTGACGGGGAAGGCGGCCACCGTTGCACGACCCGCAATCGATCTTGCCGCACGCGAAGCGGCTCTTGCCGAAACCTGCGATACAGCCGTCGAGGAGCAATTGCAGGAGCGACTGGAATCAGCCACCACAAGTTGGGCGAATTGCCTGTCCGGTAAGAGCGGGTCGGCTGGAGTGCTGGTGATTAACCCTTGTAGTTTCGTGCGGCGGATGGGAATGGAGACTCCCGACCTCAATTCGCTCCCCATGGTGGAGAAGCCGATCTACGCCGCGGATTCCTCCGGAGGTCCCACGCAAGTTGTCGTCGATGTACCGCCGATGGGATACGTCTTCATTCCGAAAGACGGCGGGGGGAAGCGAGACTCCCGGCCGCTGCTTTTGGCCGAAGATAACACGCTGCGGAATGAGTTTTTTGAGGCGGTCATCAATCCCACGACCGGCACGCTCGCCGCGATGCACGAATACAAAGCTCGCGGCAATCGCATGAGCCAGCAACTGGCGATGCGGATGCCGGGACCCAAGCAAAAGCCCGGTGATACCTATCGCGACCCGGACGAAACCGCCCGCTACAGCGTGATGGCTGCCGACAGCGTGGAAGTAACCATCGCCACGACGGCGCTTGGCGAAATCACGACTCGCGGGCGGCTGCTGAATCTGGATGGGGAAAAACTGGCCGGATTTGTGCAGAAGTATCGGGTCTGGCGCGGCAGCCGAGTCCTCACGGTGGATATCGAGCTTGATCCCGTCGAGGAAACGAAGTCCGATCCGTGGAACTCGTACTACTGTTGCCGGTTTGCCTGGGGGGATGAGACCAGCGACCTCTTCCGCACGGCGAACGAAACCCGCCAGCCGGCGAGCGGGCAGCGGTTTGAGGCCCCCCATTACATTGAAATGATCAATCCCAAGAACAGCACCACGATTCTTACGGGCGGATTACCCTATCATCGACGGCATGAGCACCGGATGCTGGATTCGCTGCTGATCACGCGCGGCGAACGGCAGCGGAAGTTTCGCGTCGGCATTGGCATTGACCTGACGCACCCGATGCTCGATGCCATCGGCCTGCTCTCGCCACTCGTCGTCGTGCCCGGCATTCAGCGGCCAACGTCGGCATCGGGCTGGTTGTTTCACCTTGATTCTCGTAATGTCGTCGCCACCCATTGGGAGCCTTTGATGGAAGATGGTAAGGTCACTGGCTTTCGCACCCGCCTGTTGGAAACCGCCGGCCGCCCCGCCGGGTTAACCCTGAGCGCCTTCAAGCCAGTTGGCAGTGCGGAACGGATGGACTTTCTTGGGCAGCGGATGGACCAGTGCCAGGTGCTGGATGGCAAGATCAAGCTCGACCTGGCGGCCCATGAATTTGTTGAAGTCGTGGGGCGCTGGTAGCCATGATAGTCGCCATTGACGGACCCGCTGGTGCTGGAAAGAGCAGCGTCTCGCGCCTGCTGGCGGAGCGGTTGGGGTTTCAGTTTTTGGACACTGGCGCAATGTACCGCGCCGTGGCATTGGCAGCGCTCGAGCGCGGCTTGGGCGACGGCGATGAGGCTAAAATTGCCGCGATGACTCCGAGTCTTAAGCTCGATTTCTCCGATAGCCGGGTGCTGCTCGATGGCCGCGATGTCACTGCCGACATTCGCACCAGCCGCGTCTCCGCCGCTGTTTATCTGGCGGCGGACAATCCTCAGGTGCGAGAGAAGATGGTGGATTTGCAGCGGCAGATTGCCGGAGCAAGGGATACCGTTACGGAGGGACGAGATCAAGGAACCGTTGCTTTTCCGCATGCCCAGTGCAAAATCTTCCTTACCGCCACGCCGGAAGAGCGGGCTCGCCGCCGCCATGCCGAGCTCGAGGCTCGCGGCGAAGAAATCAGTTTCGACGAGGTGCTGGCTCAAAACGCTGCCCGCGACCTTCGCGACAGCACCCGCTCCGTCGGCCGGCTTATCAAAGCGAAAGAGGCGGTCGAGGTCTACACCGACGGGATGACGACGGAACAAGTCATCGACCGGCTGGAAGAAATCGTGCGGGAGTCACGAACCAAATAAGTCATGCAACGCTCCCCCGCCCAGTCCTTCGTGTACTCCTTGTTGCGGATCTCCGCCCAATTGGCGGGGGTCACTTTTTACCGCCTGCGGGTTGAAGGGCGGGAGCATTGGCCGACGAATACGGGAGGGCTGGTCTGCTGCAACCATCAGAGCTTCTTCGATCCTCCTCTGATCGGCATGACCTGCTCGCGGCAGATGAGCTATCTCGCGCGGGACACGCTGTTCAAAGTCCCCATCCTCAAGCAGGTCATGACGTTTCTCGACGTCATCCCCATCGATCGCGAAGGGAGCGGACTCTCCGGACTCAAGGAAACCATGAAGCGGCTGCGGGCTGGCGAGTTGGTATTGATTTTCCCCGAAGGGACCCGGACGCACGACGGCGAATTGCTGCCGCTCAAGCCGGGCTTCTGTTCCATCGCCCGCCGCAGCCGCGTCCCGCTGATTCCCGTGTGTATGGATGGTGCCTACCAGGCGTGGCCGCGCACCTCCCCGCTGCCGCTGCCGGGGAGACTGGCGGTGGTGATCGGCGAGCCCATTACTGCGGACGAAGTTGCCGCGATGAACGATGAACAGCTCATCGCGGAACTCGACAAACGGATGCACGCATGCCATCTGGAAGCCCGGAGGATCCGGGAAGGATGCTTTGTCGACCCGCTGCTGCTGAAGGGACTCCATCGATAGGGCTTGGATCCACGGATGAAGCGGCCGGCGAAAGAGTCTATAATCCGGTGGTCCCTCCGAAGGTCCCACTGCAGTTGAGAAGGATTTTGGTCCATGATGTTTCACCGCTTCATTCTTGCGTCGCTGCTCACTCTCGCTCTCTTTTCGTCAGCCGCGAGGGGAGAGGAATTCTGGAACCAGTACCGCGGTCCGCACGGTGACGGCACTTGCAGCGCCCAGGGGCTGCCCACAACCTGGAGCGATACCGAAAACGTGAAGTGGATGACCCCCTTCTCGTCGAAGGAGTGGAAGGCCTGGTCCTCCCCCGTGGTCTGGAAGAACCAGATCTGGTTCACGAACGCGCCCCCGTTCAAAAACACGGCGGCTCCCAAATCATCGAGTGGCGAGCCAGCCACTGTCGACGAGCCGACGCAGCTTTATGCCGTCTGTTTGGACCTGGACACCGGTAAGATCGCGCACAACGTCCTGGTCTTCGATATTCCCCGGCCCCAGTACTGCATTGACCGGAATAGCTATGCCTCGGGAACGCCCTGCATTGAAGAAGGTCGCGTTTACGTTCACTTTGGAGCCCACGGCACCGCTTGCCTGGATACCAAAACCGGCAAGCCGGTCTGGCAGCGGCAGGATTTGAAATGCGACCATTTCCGCGGCGCGGCATCGTCTCCGATTCTCTGGCAGGATCTGCTGATTCTCACCTTTGACGGATTCGACTTTCAGTATCTCGTCGCTCTCAACAAGGAGACGGGAAAGACCGTTTGGCGGACCGACCGCAAGTTCGACTACGGCACCGACAATGGCGACGCGATGAAGGCTTATTCCACTCCCAGCGTCGTCGATACCGGCAAACGTTTGGAACTCATCAGCCCCAGCGCCGGAGCAACGGCCGCTTACGACCCCCGCACCGGCAAAGAACTTTGGCGAGTGAAAAGCATGGGAATGAATGCCTCTTGCCGGCCCGTGGTAGGGGACGGGGTGGCATTCATCGGCACCGCGGACGGCGGGATGGGCTTCTTT
This sequence comes from uncultured Pirellulaceae bacterium, assembly GCA_964444865.1. GTDB lineage: Bacteria > Planctomycetota > Planctomycetia > Pirellulales > Pirellulaceae > SXOA01. The sequence goes on from CAYUJE010000118.1 coordinate 14,070, forward strand.
GCCGTCAAACTCGGTGGAGAGGGGGATGTCACCTCCTCCAGCGTCGCCTGGAAACAGCCCAAGGGCGCACCCCGGTATGCTTCGCCCCTCTTCGTCGATGGCCTGATCTACACCGGCAACGAAAAGGGGATCGTCTCCTGCCTTGACCCAGGTACGGGAGATATCGTCTGGCAGGAACGACTTGGCGGGCTCTTCATGCCCTCCCCGATTTTCGCCGACGGCAAGCTCTACTTCTTTACCGAAGAAGGGAAATGCCACGTCCTCGCTGTCGGCCGCGAGTTCAAACTCCTGGCCACCAACACGCTCAGCAAGGGGAGCATCATGGCCAGTCCTGCCGTGGCGGGAAAGAGTTTGATTGTAAGGACGACGGAGGGGGTCTTTCGGATTGGTCGATGAGAGGACAGGGGTCAGGGGTCAGGAGTCAGGAGTCAGAAAATGCCCCATTGTTTTCTTTCGTTTCTACCCCCTGACCCCTGACCCCTGACCACTCCCTCACATATTCGTCACATCATCCACGCCGCCACTGCCGAGCAGTTGATCGAGAGCCGCTGAAATCGGCACAGCGTTTTCACCCGTCGCCGCATACACTCGGCAGAGCCGGTGACTGACGGGGAGTCGTTTGTAGAACTCGTGGGCATCGAGCGGACGTATGCGGTTTTGGGCACTGTCGTAGAGAAAGTTCTGGCCCGAGGCTGGGCCCGAGGTGTGGGGGCGGAAGATGGTCCGAGCGATATCGACCCGCAGCGGCACATTCCTCAACTCCGCGGGCAACAGGTCTCGTAGCTTCTGCTCCACGAAACGGCTGTCGCTGAAGATGCTGGACTGCTCGGAATCGTCCTTGGAAAAGACGAGGCTCCGTTGGCAGACCATGTGCCAGGGAATTTGGCGGGCGATCAACTCTTGCCAGCGGCGGCCGAGATCCCGCTGCTTCTCGTCCGCGGATTCCGTCCAGCGCTGCACATCCACCAGCAGGGAGAATTCCGTGAAGTGCAGATAGCGTCCCAGGTTTTCCAGCGGACTGCCGGCGAACAGATACGGCTTGCTTTCGATGAACAAGTCCTTGAGGGCCAAGTCGATGGCCCGGACGGTGCGGTGGAAGTAAATCGTGCGGAACAGTTCGGCCCGCACGCTAATGAACCGGATCAGGGCCTCGATCCCTTTGTCGTGGATGGTCAGCCCCTGCTCGCTGAAGAAGCTGTAGTGCAGCAGCCGCTCCAGGTCGAAGGCCCGCGGGCTGTAGCCGGACATGAAGGCGTCCCGCAGAACAAAATCCATGTTGTCGATGGTGTAGATGCCCGACAGAAGCGAGCGGAGGAAGCGGAGCCACTTGGGGCGGGGCTCGTCGTTCCCCTTGGGCCGCTGGATGAGCCAGGCGACCTGCTCGGGGTCGAGCTGCTCCGCTTCGTCGAGAGCCGAGTTGGGATTGCGGCGGATGCGGGCGAGCAGCGGGCCGAGTTGGTCCTTGATAATGGTCGCTCCCAGCGTTTCGTGCGTCAGTCCAAAGTCCCGCAAGAAATGCTCGTCAAAAAAATGGCCAAACGGGCCGTGCCCGACGTCATGGAGCAGCCCCGCCATCCGCAGCAGCGTCTCCACATACCCACGGCTGGGGCAATCGGGGCAGACTTCCTTGAGGCTGGGATACAGCTCGGCGATGACCCGGCTGGCGAGGTGCATGACGCCGACAACATGCTGAAATCGCGTGTGCTCCGCCGTCGGATAGACCCACCAGGCGGTCTGCAACTGATGAATGAACCGGAGTCGCTGGACCCACGGATGATCGATAATCTGCCGCTCCGAAACGGCCCCCTGCTCCAGCTCCATGCTGGAGGTAAACGGGATATAGCCGTGAACCGGATCGTGGCTGAGGTTTTCGCGGAGGTAGGGACGCATGGAGGCAGTGGTCAGTAGGCGGTAGGCGGTAGGCGGTAGGCGGTAGGCAGTTAGTAGGATGGGACTCCCGTCCCGGCCGTATAAAAAACAGTTTGGACGGGACGGGAGTCCCATCCTACGAAGTTTGTAGCGGTGGTGAATTCAGCCCCCCCCGATTCATCACCCCCCACGGTATGCAAATCAGGGGTCTGTGATGAATTAGGACCCTCCCAATTCATCACCAGGGGTGCTCCCTCCCCTCCAAAGTGTAGCTGTCAAAAAGTGTGAAAGTAGGATGGGACTCCAGTCCCGTCCGTCCCAGTTCTCTCGTATACTGCACGGAAGTATACACATCCCTATTGGCACTTTCAAGCCCCCGGCGACCGGATTTTCAGAGATTTCCTTTCTTGTGTTGCTTCGATAACCGGCCGCCAAACTTGCCAAGCCGCTACATCCTCAATGGCGCACCACCTGAATACTCACCGAGGGGGGGACGCAATTCCGCGAGCTCATTTCACGATATCCAATAAGGCGTTCCAGTGATCCAATGCCAGCCACCGCACCAGAGGAAGTAGCTTCGACCGCCATAGCCGTAGGCGGGCCCGACCATCATGCCGTAATCGACGTAGAGAACGAGAGGGCAGGGGGAATGGGCTGCGCTAAGGTACAACCATGGTGGCGGTTCCATTGGGTATCGCCGTGGGTGTCGGGGGTCGAAACTCAACCGGCGATAGGGTCCAGCATTTTCTCGCCCATCACTGATGAGTCGCCGCTGCAACTCTTGATCGAACCTGGTTAGTCCATAGATTTCCGTCCCTCCCCACAAGATCAAATACGCTGTCAAAGAACAAACCCAGGCGGTCTTCTTGCCCGCTCGCCATAGATAAACGCCCGCCGCGAACATTGCCACCGTCGGGAGCAGAAGAACAATACCGAGCCAATCATGCTCGACATACATTCCGAGCCCGATCCCCAACAGTGTGATTGCCGCGAGTGCGGTGCGCAAAGAGAATTTCATAACGGAACACCTCCGATGGTTAATTTGAAATTCGGAGATCTCATCGCGGTATATTCCATTCTTGAGAAGTCCACTCTTTGGCGCACGAAAAAGCCCCGCTGGTGGGAGCGGGGCTGGGTTGATTTTCGTTTTGCTGGGCAGGCTGGAAGCCTGCCCCACGCGCACTCTCGCGGAGCGAGAGGCGACTTAGAACAGTTCCTTGATGACCTTGCCGCCGTTGGCGATCTTCATCGGGCGGCCGTTCTTGCTGGTGAAGGTGGTTTCCAGCGAGATGCCGAGGGACTTGCAGACGGTAGCCATCACCCTCCGGGCTTCCCATCTCAAGCGGCCCAGTTATGCTACGGCGCTTTTTCATCGACGAGAGTCCAAGGCCAGTAGCCTGCCCGATCGTATCTTTCTCCGACTTCATAATGGTAGTTAACGGCGCGGGTGTGATCGTCTGCAACTGCATAGTAATAAAATCGCCGCTCTGGTGGCCCCAGCCAAATGCCACAACCCTTCTCGGATGCTTGGAAGACGAGTCCACCGACGTCGTCCTCGGAAAGACCGGTCCGCTCACAAAGAATCCGCAGATGCCTTTCGGCCTCGCGACGATGAAACTCTCGTCGCCGACGCAAGTAGTCGACACGCCCAAGAAGCAAGCATAAGCAAGTAACCACCACGATCAACGTCCGCAGTCTGAACTGAGAAAGTCGCCATTTTTGGTACGCGGCGGGCATCGGTTATCAAAATCACAACGATGGGCCAAACTCTCGTGAACATCAATCGATAGGAGCATCTGCCAGGGATTCAATTCAAGCTTCGTTTACGGTGCTCCCCAAGAGCATCGGGCTTCACTCTACCGGATTAGGGCCGAAACGGCTCATGATCTCGCAGCAATGCCTGTCTTCTATTCCAGATTTCTTGGACAATCCTGGAAGAGCACAGTTGGAGTTGGCAGGCATCTTGCCCTCTAGTGGAGCATAGTCTTTACCCTCCTTTGGCTCCATCCCGTGTTCATTCAAGTATTTACCCCAATCGTGTTTTGACTCGGCCTTCTTCACTGCATCCAAGTGGCTCTGAATAAATGATTCAAGGCCGCTTTTGGTCGTGCTGCAACTGTCAAAAGTCTTGTAAACTTGAGCCTCGAACCTAGTGACTTCGTCAGCCAACCAATCTGCAGCTTCCAAACAGTTGATAGCGTACCTTCGGGGCTGTAAAAGTTTGCTAGCTGCCTGATGCTACTGCGGC
>CAYUJE010000119.1:0-18061 GCA_964444865.1 uncultured Pirellulaceae bacterium
TTTGGATCTTGGCAAAGAGGGCCATGATTTTGGCGTTGGTTTTGGCGGCGGAGGCAGCGGAAGCCGTTCCCACGGTGACCCCTGCCACCACGGCCGCTTCAAAAGCTTCATAGAGCAAGGCCCCCGTGATGTAGCCAGCCAGCTCTGGTCCCTGGTCGAGAACCCCCTTGAGCAGGTCGAGATATTCCTCGGGGAGCGCTTCGAGCAGCGAGTCAAAGTCTTTTTCCAGGTCGTCATAGTTCCCGTTCAGGGCCTTGGAATCGGCGAGCTTGGTGGCCAATTGGTTAAGCGTGGCCATCGCCAGATCGAACTTGCGCTGCAACTCCGCGGTGAAGGCATCGAGCTTTTCCTGGGTCGGATAGCTGTCGCGCAGCCATTTCACTCGGGCGGCCATGACTTGGGCCGCTTGTTGGACATCTGCATCGCGGCAAGCCTCCTGAAGACAAGCCCGAACGGAAGTAGACTGGGTTTTCGTTTCCTACCCGGACCGTTCTGCCGCGGTATTTTTGAAGCCTGAACTCGTTTTCATTCTAGGTCTTACCTTGTACGACTCTTTCATTCGCGACCTTTCTCCGGCTTCACGCCGACGCACCCTGACACCTTTTCTTCCCGTCCCTGTTCACGCCAATCGATTAACGAGGCCTACACGAGTCAACAGATTTGTTACTGACTCCGTCTCCAGGTCGGCCATACTACAGTATGAGGTCAGGTCATTCGCAATAAATGTCGGTCCGGCAACAAAGTCAACTCCTAGGTCGTTGATTAAATTGAATATCCAATCCGGTGGAATTGTGCGGTCGACAATGTCGAATAGTGTCGACGGAACGAATGCAGGGTTATTGGCGTCATCAATAATAAGAACAAACACAACATTTCGATAAACAGAAACACAATGGACTTCATACTCTTTTGAGCAGGAAACCCGAGTCTGTGTTCTTGAAACAAATGGGACAAGTTGCGTTGGTAACGAATCCCAATTAATAGCTTTTCCGCGCACTCTCAATTGTATTAATTCCCGGCAGCTGGAACATTGGGTTCAGGCAACGGTATCTCTGGCCTTCTATCCACGATCTTGAAATCGTCGACTTGCTCCAGTCTTCGTGTTGTAGTTGTAGTGTACACTGACAGGCCCTTCCCCACCTCCAGGATAGATTGTTTGTTGTTTTTTCACCCATCCTTCGGAAGCTGGCCATCTAGAATCTCCCATCGGACCGGCTGCGTCAACACCTGCTTTTGGATTCTGCATTGCTTCGTCAATTGCCAATTGTTCACGCAGATTTCGTGGGTGATGCCTCCCCTTCGCTGGGTCTACGGTACTGCCTCGGCCAAGCGGTTCATTTGGCGCATCCAGTCTATCCGCACTCGCATCTTTGCCTGTACCCGTGTCTCTTGCCTTCCTGTCGATCTCATCAATCTCACTCTTGGACAGGCCGCTGTCCTGCATGTCTTGGGCGTTGAGCGTTCCCTTTTGGCGGCGGTCGATGAGGGTGTCGGTTAGTTGGTCGAGTTCCGCTTGCTCTGCTGGGTTCAGTCCAACAGTTCTTTGCCTCTCCCGCAATTCATGCCATTTTACGCAGTCCGCATCGGGGTTGTGTACGAGAATCCCTAATGCGGTGACTTCGTACACGTGCTGGCCGTGCACCTCGATATTATAGACGGAAGCTTCTTCGTCGAGCACTTCGATCTGCTCAGCTCTCACGATTCCGGTGCGGGAACGGAGTTTTTCGCCCACTATCAACTCTCCCAGCGGGACCCAGTCCTGCCGGTCGGCGGACCAAATGGGATGCGAGGGAGTTCCAACCAGTTCCACATCCCCCGTCATCGTCAGCCGAATCAATCGGTTGACCCTCAGGGTCACAAAGCGGCCGGTGACCACCGCTCCTTCGCCCGCGGCAATCGGCGGGCAGTCTGAGATTTCCGTGACGGTCGCCCGCCCTTTCAATTGCATGTCGGGAATAGAGGCGGCGAATGCGAATTTGTCCCGGAAGTCTTCTTTAGGATACAGAGCGCTCTCGTCGGACTACTTTCACATTCACATCAAATGTCCGTTGAGAATTCAATAAGATCCAAGCCAGCTAGTCTAGCTGCTTGCAGAGCATGTGCCGCTGATTGACCGCAAAGAATTAAGGAGTGCTTTTCGTCGTTGCTGCCAAATTCCAAGTCTGTTCTAACGAATTCGTGAGTGCCGATTTCTACCCCGGCCTTCAAGTACACCGGGGTCGCGCCGACTACGGATTCGAATCGATGACACTCGGGACAAGCATTGATAAACCTCGTTTTTCGACGTTCCGCGTCGAAAACAACCCATTTGTGTGGCCGAATTGCGAAAAACCCTGCATCATTGGGAAGCTGACGAAATTCTAACCCTGACAAACTAGCCGCTTCATAGGCATCCTTGAAGCGAGTAGTAACAATTGTCATGCCATCGTAGGTGGATCCAATGTCGTATTTCCGCTTCTTGACAACGAGGTTTGAAAGCGGTTCAGCCCACTTGTCGAGTATTTCTCCACAGGCCTTGCATCGTCGAAGTTCGGGCCGAGAAGCAGCTGACATGTCCGGTGCGATCTCTTGATAAATCCGCTGATTCTCCGTCACCGGAGGATAATCTCGAAAGGCGTAACTATCGTTGTCCTGTCCGTAAACACTATAGGCTCGCATATGTTGCTATTCCAGTTCTGGATGCTGACGGAAAAAATCACGGGCTGCGTCGGAATACTTATCGCGATTCCGTTTGTAAAACTCAGCCAAAGCATCAAGTCGTTCTGACCGCGGAAAGTTTTCTCGTATCCTTGTACCGGGGTTCCCACGCTGCGGTCTCATGTGGTTGCCGGCACTGTCCGTCTTTTCCTTTAGAAAGCCGTTCAGATCGTTATGTAAAGATTCACCTTTGCCTCGATGTCCATCTTTGGGCATCGAAGTGAGCTCTTGTTTTGGATCACCCCCCATGAATTCAGGGTCCGAGTGATGAAGCTCATCCCCATTCGTATTGTGAACCAGCACTTGCCTTTCGCCCACGGCGTAGCAGTGCAGGGCCTCGACGTTGAAATTATAGACCTTCATGCGAGAAGGTTCCATGTCGACGTGCGACACCGGAACTTGGCGGCCGTCCCGCAGCAAGACAACGTCCCCAACTCGCATGTCGCCCGCATCCACCCAGCGGCCCGGAAGGGTTCCTTCTTCGGGTAACTGGCCTTCGAGGTGGTGTGGCAATCGGGGACGGTCGCCTAGCTGGTCACCCGACAAAACCCAGTAGGGATGCCGGAACGTGGAGACAATCGTCTCGCCATCCACGGTAATGCCGACCGCTACGTGGTCATAATCTTGCACAAAGGTCTTCGCCACTCCCGAGAGCTGCCATTCCCGCGTTCGCAGGTCAATCGCCCATACTCGATCCCCCGCTGCCACCGTCTCGATGGGCCGTAGACCATCTTTCGTACCGACGAGCGTTCCCGCCGGAAAACACAGCGCACCAGGCTCTTTCGCTCCTTTGGCACCGTGATTGAGGTCCTTGGCGGCATCCCCCGCATTGGCAGCCTTGTTGGCACCGTTCGCGTCGTCCCCATGTTTGAGGACCGCTTCGCCGACACTGGCGATTTCATCCCAGTGTTTGAATCCGGCTGCTTTGCCGAATTTTTGGATCTTGGCAAAGAGGGCCATGATTTTGGCGTTGGTTTTGGCGGCGGAGGCAGCGGAAGCCGTTCCCACGGTGACCCCTGCCACCACGGCCGCTTCAAAAGCTTCATAGAGCAAGGCCCCCGTGATGTAGCCAGCCAGCTCTGGTCCCTGGTCGAGAACCCCCTTGAGCAGGTCGAGATATTCCTCGGGGAGCGCTTCGAGCAGCGAGTCAAAGTCTTTTTCCAGGTCGTCATAGTTCCCGTTCAGGGCCTTGGAATCGGCGAGCTTGGTGGCCAATTGGTTAAGCGTGGCCATCGCCAGATCGAACTTGCGCTGCAACTCCGCGGTGAAGGCATCGAGCTTTTCCTGGGTCGGATAGCTGTCGCGCAGCCATTTCACTCGGGCGGCCATGACTTGGGCCGCTTGTTGGACATCTGCATCGCCAAGAGCCTGAAAGACGCGCTCTCGGGCCGCACCTGTCTCACCCTTGCTGAGATACCACCCCAAGAAAAACGCTTCTCGGCCCAACACCCATGCGTTCTTGATTTCCGTCCCGGCCCACTTGATGGCTTTGATGTAATCGTTGAAGCCGTCCGTGAAACCCTGCTTCAGCCCCTTGAGGAATTCTTGCTGCTGCTCGGGGGTCAATCCCTTTAAATAGTTTTTGAGCTTCTCTTTGATCTGCGACCGCTTATCCGCCAGTGTCTCGGCGGCGGGCTTTGCCGTTCTTGCCGAGTTGTCCGAATCGGTTGTTGGCTGATCATCTCCTGGGCTGCTGGTGTCGGTCTCGCGGGGGGATTGCTGATAGACGCGGACGTTCGTGGGCCCCGACTGGTTGAGCATCTCGTCGTCGATTTTGTGATCGCCATCATCCGCCGCGGGAGGGGCGCTGGTGAGGGGGGCGGATGCCGGGGTATTGGGGGAAGTGGTGGCACCTGCTTGCACGGCGGGGGCGGAGGTGTCTGTCGTTGGTGCCAGGCCGTCGCTGTCCGTGGAGTCCGGGTAGTCGTCCGACTGGTCGGTGTCGGGCTCGGCAGTTGGGTTGGTGTAGACCACCGTCCAGGTCACGGGGAGCGTCAGCGACTGCCAGTTTCCCGTGACAAAATCACCGCTTGACTCGTTCCAGGAAACGGCCCGGATGTTCAGGGGGACGGAGCCTTCGGCGAAGTATTGGGGGGTGTACTCGAAAACTCCCTGCTCATCCGCAATCGCCAGCCCATCTCCCACAAAGTCGCCGTCCTCGTCGATTTCCACCAGGATCAATCCCGATGGGCCGGAAGTGCTCACGGTTCCCGTCAGCGTCGGCTCGATGGTGAAGCTGGCCGGCCAGAATACGTCGGCATCAAAGTCGGCAGTGGTTTCCGGCAAGACCTCCGTGCTCGGCGGAAGAGGATCCGTCGGGGCCACGGTCGCGTAGATGTTTGTCGGGGAAGAGAGCGACGCATTGGTGCTGCTCCAGTCGCTGCCGGTTGAGACACTTGCGGTTGAGACTGTGCCCGCGGAGTCACTGCCGGCAGTGGCGCTCCCCGCGACGAGACTGGTCGCGGGTTCCGTCGCGCTGGGGAGGGTGCCATAAACAGGCTCCATGCCCGGCATGTAGACCGTCAGCAATTCGCGAGGCTCTAGCCGTTCCAGTTGAGGATGAAGTGATTTGTATTCAGGCCGGCGCGATTTGGCGGTGAGCCGCAGGCCGAGACGACGGAGGGTTTTTTCCCACGAGAACCAGGGGAGTCGCATGAGGAAGTTCCTTTGGCAAGTCGGACGCACCGGTCGAGTGCAGAGACAATTCTCAGAGATGCATTCTTCAGCAAGATTTCATGAGTTGTTTTGGGTGGCAGCGAGAACCGCCGGGATAAGCCACCCTAACAGGGTGGTATCTTAGTCCTCCGCATGAAAATGTCAACTAATCCCAGAGCAAAAACGGGGCTCCGCTATGGCGAGTCCTGAAGAGGCGAGGGACCACGGTCGCTGCGCCAAGCGAAAAATATTCTTTTGAAAATAGTGAACAAAAGAGTCTGTTCGCGCATCTAGTCCTTGGGAGACCGGTGCGCGCGGACGACGCTGCGAGGGCAATGGGTTTTCCCTGGAGAACAAGCGGGTCGCAGGGCGGCTGATTGCGGGTTATAGAGTTTTGTGCCGTTTGGGCGGATGCGAAGTTGCAAACTGTGTGACGGCAAAGACTTGGGACGAGAGGAGCAGGCGAGAGGGAAGCAAAAAAGTGGTTATAAGAGGCTGAATCAGGGTCAGTGAAACACGGTCGGGGGCTGGCGCAAGGTCAATGTAATCAAGGACTTGCGTACGTACACCTAAGGAATTGTGAATCAAGAAAGGGGGTTTTTGCGCCAAAATGAATCGGGCACATCAACCTTAAAGCGAGAAAAAACAAGGAGTTGCGGCGAGGCGTTGGGAGGCGATTGGGAAGGGTGAATCCAATGAATCAGGCTAAGAAATGGCGGGGTCTCTTCAGACGCCCAGACGAGGCGGAGCCTCGAGGACGGGCGTTCCCAGGGAGATCGTGGGAACGACGAGCTGGGCGGAGGCGGATTCTTCGGCGACACCGCTGCAAAATTCCGGTATTAGTTAAAACCGAGTCCATCCCTTCCGTCGTCTATACCCTGGCTTTCCCCTGGTGCTAGATTAAGGAAGGGGAAAAACTGTTGGTTTTCGCCTTTTTGCCGCTTTGAGGATTTCCGCATGTCGACTCGCATCCTGTCCGCGAAAGTGTTTGCCCTGGGTCTGGCCGTTGTTGCGACCGGGCTCTGCTCCACCGTGCGCGGGGACGAGAAGGAAAAAACGACAGACATCCCGGTCAAGCGCGTCGTGATGTTCAGTTCGGGGGTGGCGTTCTTTGAGCACGCTGGCCAGGTTGAAGGGGATTCCCAGGTGGATCTCAAATTCAACGTCAAGGACATCAACGACCTGCTCAAGAGCATGGTGTTGCAGGACGAAGGAGGGGGCAAGATTTCCACGGTCTCCTACGGCAGCAAAGATCCGATTACGCGAACGTTGGCCACGTTTTCCATCGACCTGACGAGCAACCCCACGCTGGCCGACTTGCTCAAGCAAATTCGGGGGGAGCAGATTGAGATTGATGCCCCGACCAAAATCGTCGGCACCATTCTGGGGGTGGAAACTCGCCGGGTGCCGCAGGGGAAAGAGCAACCCGTGGAAGTGTCGTATCTGAATCTGCTGACGGATGATGGTCTGCGAAGTGTTTCGCTGGATAACGTCGGCCGCATCAAGCTCACCAATGCCAAGCTGGATGAAGAGTTGCGGAAAGCATTGACCGTTCTGGCTACCGGAAAGTCGCAAGAGAAGAAAGCCGTTTCGCTCAGCTTCCTGGGTGCCGGCAAACGGGATGTGAAAATCGGCTACATCCAGGAAGCCCCCATTTGGAAGACGAGCTATCGGCTGGTGCTCAGCGACGAGAAGCCGCCGTTCCTGCAGGGCTGGGCGATTGTGGAAAACACGACCGAGACGGACTGGAACGATGTCAACCTCACGCTTGTCAGCGGCCGGCCGATTTCCTTTGTGATGGATCTTTATGAGCCCCTCTACCTGGCCCGTCCTGAAGTCAAGCCGGAACTTTATGCCTCGCTTCGCCCCCGGACCTACGACCAGGATATGGCCGCCAAAGACGCGGAATTCAATGCCGTCGCCGAACGGATGGAAAAAGGGAAGGCTGAGTTGGCCGATGCCAGTGGCTATCTTCGCAAATCCGCGGCAGCGGCGCCGCCGGCCCCTCCCGGCCGTCCGGGAGCCGGATTTGCCGGCCGCGAAGCTCTGAAGGAAATGAAGCGAGACAGCGGCATCGACATTTCGCAGGGGGGCCAGTCGCTCGCCCAGGCGGGCAATGTTGGCGAGATGTTCCGCTATCAGATTGCCACGCCCGTGAAGCTGGAGCGAAGCAAGTCCGCCATGCTCCCGATTGTGAATGAATCGGTCAGTGGCGAAAAAGTCTCCATCTACAATGAAGGTACCCACGCCAAGCATCCGCTCAACGGCCTGCGGCTGAAGAACACCACGGATCTGCATTTGATGCAGGGGCCGATGACGGTCTTTGACGACGGAGCGTATGCCGGCGATGCCCAGATCCAGGATTTGCAGCCCGGCACGGAGCGGCTCATCAGCTATGCGATGGATCTCGATACCGAGGTGGCCCCGTCCAACAAGTCGGAGCCTCAAACGCTCACCAGCCTGCAATTGACTAAGGGAACGCTGCAAACGACTTACAAGTATGCCCGCAGCCGGTCCTTTACGGTGAAGAACTCGGGAAAGAAAGCGAAGAAAGTTCTGATTGAACATCCCCTGCAATCGCAGTGGACCCTCGTCGCCCCCAAGGAGCCGGCTGAGAAGACTCGCGACCTTTACCGCTTCCTTGTGAATGCGGAACCCGGCAAGCCGGCCACTCTGGAAGTGAAGGAAGAACAATTCATCACCCAGCAAGTGGCAGTGACGAACATTGATGACAACACCATTATCCAGTACATCAATTCCCCCACCCCCAGCGAAGCGGTGAAGAAAGCCCTGAGCGAAGTCATCAAGCGCAAGCAGGCCATCGCTGCCGTCGTCGCCAAACGCGACGAGTTGCAGCGGCAGATTATGGTCATCGACCAGGAGCAGAAACGAATCCGCGACAACATGGCCCAACTGCCCAAGGAGTCCGATCTCTTCCGGCGCTACGTCACTAAATTCACCGCTCAGGAAGATCAGGTGGAAGGACTTCGCACGCAAGTCACCTCCACGATCGAAGAAGAGCAGAAACTGCGGAAGGGGTTGGACGATTATTTGATTGGGCTGGAGCTGAAGTAAAGGGTGGTTTCGAGTTTTGGACTGGCAAGGCAGTGGTGCTGTAACTCGTGAGCCAGAAAGGAGTTGCGTCGCACGGCAATTGCCTCCAGCCGGCCATTTCTTCGCCAGGCTCTAGCCCCTAGTCTCTGGTCCCCGCCTCCACCGCTGCACTTTCTGCAAAGAATCTGCTTGGATTTACCGCCCAGGTCGATTATTCTACTAGCTGATTTCTTCCCTTGGTCAAACAAGAGGCAGGAAGGAATCGAGCGGTTACTGGCCACGCAATGCACGGCGCTGTTGCGCCTCATGCATGCTCGGCATCGAAGGGGACATTGAAGAGCAAGCTGGAGATCTGTAATGAAAGTCAACTTTGCGCGTCACTGGGTCCTGATTCTAGCGGCAGCGGTTCTGACCGCAGTGCCGATCTCCCTCTCGGCTGCCAAGCCGGAACCGAAGGAGAAACTTCCCACGGCAGAGACCGTGGAGTTTTTTGCTGCGATGAAGGCGGGGGACATCGAAGTCAAGCTGATCATGAAGGACTCCACCGAGGGGACTGTCGCGATCAAGAACAACACCAAGAAGCCCTTGAGCATCAAGCTTCCTGAAGTCTTTGCCACGGTTCCCGTCGCCGCCCAATTCGGTGGTGGTGGCATGGGTGGCGGCATGGGTGGCATGGGTGGCGGAATGGGCGGTGGCGGCATGGGAGGTGGTGGAAATCAAGGTGGTGGCGGAATGATGGGTGGTGGCATGGGTGGCGGAATGGGCGGAGGCATGGGTGGCGGTATGGGCGGCGGTGGCGGTGGACTGTTTAACGTCGCTCCCGAAAAGGCTGGCAAGCTCAAGGTCATCAATGTCTGCCTCGAACATGGCAAAAAAGATCCCAATCCCCGCGTTGCCTACGAAATCAAGCCCATCGAGTCCTTCACCAAGAACCCCAAGGTTATTGAAGTCGTCAAGATGTTGGGGCAGGTTGACCAGCACACCGTGCAGGCGGCTGCGTGGCACTATTCCAACGGCATGACGTGGGATGAACTGGCCAACAAAGTCGGTGTCAAGCACCTCAATGGCACCAAAGAACCTTACTTTTCCCGGGACCAACTCTTCGTCGCCCACAGGGTAGCCGTCGAAGCTGCTCGTCGAGCCGAAGAGAATGCCAGCAAGGCGCCGGGCAAGGAATCGTCGCTGAGCCAGCAATAAGGCGGTAACGCCACGATCATGGAAACCATCAAAAGGGCGCCCCTTCCCAGGGACGCCCTTTTTTTTTGTCTCGCCACTGGGGTACGATAGGGAATACGGCAAAGCTTGGCATTTTCGTCCTCACTCAGGAGGCCGCTTCATCATGCTTGCAAACAGATTCTTGGGGGCAACTCGTTCTACGGTATTAGACGCTGGGCTGGTGTTGTTGTGCCTGATCGTCGGGTCACAAGAGCAGGTGCTGCTTGCCGCCCCTCCCGGTTCCAATCCGTTTAGAAATCGGGTGGAACTGCCCGAATTGCCGCAAGGGATGGAGTGGTTCAACACCAAAAAGTCCATTTCTAAAGCCGACCTCAAGGGAAAATTCGTCCTCTTTGATTTCTGGACCTACTGCTGCATCAACTGTATGCACATCCTGCCGGAACTCAAAAAACTGGAGAAACAGTACCCCAACGAACTCGTAGTGATTGGCGTTCACTCTGCCAAATTCGAGACCGAGAAGGACCGCGAAAACATTCTGCAGGCCATGCTGAGGCATGAGATTGAGCACCTGGTGGTCAACGACGCCCAGCACAAGCTGTGGGACTTCTACGGCGTCAACGTTTGGCCCACGCTTTTGCTGGTGGACCCGGAAGGGAAGGTGGTGCATCAATCCACCGGCGAATTCAAAGCCGCCGATGTGGCCCGGTTTCTGGAGACCGGCATCCCCTACTATCGACAGAAGAAACTCCTGGACGAAAAGCCATTTCCCATTGACCTGATCAAGTCTGTGGACTCTCCCCTCCTCTTTCCCGGTAAAGTGCTGGCCGACGAAGCCGGCAACCGCCTCTTCATCAGCGACAGCAACCACAACCGCATCGTCGTGACCACGCTTGATGGCAAACTCCTGGAGACCATCGGCAGCGGCGCGATGGGCCGCAATGATGGCGATTTCGCCCAGGCAACCTTCGATCATCCGCAGGGGTGCGCGCTGCACGAGGAGACGCTCTATGTCGCCGACACGGAAAACCACCTAATTCGCAAAGTCGACCTGAAAGCCAAAACGGTGAAGACGATTGCCGGCACCGGCAAGCAAGCAGATCCCTTGGTGCTGCGAACACGGCGGGGCCTCCCGCTCAAGGGAACTTCGCTTTCCAGTCCCTGGGATCTCTATGTACATAAGAACGACCTCTACATCGCCATGGCCGGCTCGCACCAGATCTGGAAGATGCCGCTTGCCGAATCCGACATCGGCCCTTACGCCGGCAACGGACTGGAAGATGTTGTCGATGGCCGCCTGCTGCCAAGGTCCGCGGGGCAGCCTGGTTCCTCGTTTGCCCAACCCAGCGGACTTGGATCGGATGGAGAATGGCTGTATGTGGCCGACAGCGAGGGGAGTTCCATCCGCGCGGTCCCCTTTGATTCCAGCAAGGATGTGATCACGGTCGTCGGCACCGCCGGTCGGCCGAAAAATCGACTGTTCGATTTCGGCGATTTCGACGGCCCGCGTGACATTGCCAAGTTCCAGCACTGCATCGGTGTCACCTATGGAGATGGGGCGATCTACGTGGCCGATACCTACAACAACGCCATTCGGGTCGTTGATCCCAAGACAGGGGAAACGAGAACAGTAGCGGGAATGGGGCACAAGAAGCCCGGCAACGACGATACTGCGGGAACCTTTGACGAGCCGGCGGGAATCTCCTTTGCCAAGGATATCCTCTACGTTGCCGACACAAATAACCACGTCATCCGCACGCTCGATCTGAAGGCTCGCAAGATTGGCACGCTTGCCATTGCGGGGCTCACGGCTCCCAATCCTGTGCAAGTCATTGCCAAGCCTTCCTTCGCGAAAGCGACGGAAAAGAATTACAGGCTGGCGAAGGTTAAGCCGGGTTCTGACGGGATTGCCTTGCACATCACTCTCAAACCCCCCGCCGGCATGGAGATCAATCAGGATGCTCCCATGTACTACTGGGTGGATTCACCGCAACCCAGCGGCCCCTTGGACCGCGCAGCTTTCGGCCGGAAGAAACTGGAGAAGCCGCTGGCGGAGTTTGATGTGATCGTCCCCGTGAAGGGAGAAGGAGAAGACACGCTCGCCGTCTCGCTCAATTATCTTTACTGCCGCCACGGCGACGATGGCGTCTGCAAAGCTGGCTCGGTGGTCTTCACGGTTCCTGTGAACGTCTCGCAGAGCGGATTTGATAAGCGGATGCAACTGGTGCACACCATTGAGGAGTAGGAATCGTTTGGAGTCAAGTCTCTCGACTTTACAGACCCGCGAATATGCCCCACAATAGGGCCTTGGAAAATTGGTTACCCCATGCGGCCTCCTCTGGAGGTCGCATTTTTTTGTCTGCTGGGAGATTGCGACCATGGACGACTACGTGCCGATGACCCGGTCCGGCTTTAACAAGCTCAAAGCCGATTTGGAACGGATGGAAGGGACGGAAATGCCCGCCATCGCCGAGAAGATCAGTGCCGCCCGGGCCGAAGGAGACCTGAAGGAGAACGCCGAGTACCACGCCCAGCGGGAAGCTCAGGGTCTGCTCCAGGCCCGGATCAACCTCATCAAGTCCAAGCTTTCCAAGGCCAACATCATCGACCCCTCCACCCTCCCCAAGGATCAGGTCTCCTTCGGAGCCACCGTGGTCGTCAAGGACGTCGATCTCGGCGACGAGGAAGAATACACCCTCGTCGGCTCCGGCGAAGAGGACTATAACTGCGGCCGCATCCTCATCACCAGCCCCCTCGGCCAAGGGCTCCTCGGCAAAAAAATCGGCGAAACGGCCACCATCCCCGCCCCCAAGGGATCTTACGATTTGGAAATCGTCTCCATCCGGTTTGATTTTCTGGAAGGGGAATGAAACAGGCCGATCACTCTGTGACCGGCCTGTTCTTTCGTTCCTGCATTTTACGCACGCTCGAATCCCGTCCCTTTCCAGGTCAGGCGGCTAGGGTTGCTTCTGTGGATTAATCGCCGGTTCGCTGGTGCTGAGGATTTGTTTCAGGATTGCCAGCCGGCTTTTCGCTTCCGCGGCGGCGGAAAGGGGAGCCCTGCCGGCATCACGCATACTCATGGCAATCTGCACCTCTTCCGCCGCGCTGTCCATCGCGACCTGGGCAATGCTTCGCAGGAGCTTTTCCTTTCGCTCGGCGGCGGAGAGAGCCAGCTTGGCGGCCGTGAGTTCCTGTTGGCTGATGACTTTGGCGTCTCCCAACTTTTCGATGTCTTGCAGCTTGGCTGCTGCCGCTTCACGCAGGCTGACGGCGTCGGCATAGGAAGTGGCCAGCGAGATGAGATCGAGCTGCTGGCCACCTTTCGTCAGGTTGGGATCGGAATGGCCGGCGGGTGTGCCGTAGAGCGTGGCGCTCTCTGTGGAGTAGGGCTGATTTTGGATGGAGGGGGCTCTAGTCGTGCCTTTCACGGTCGGAATCGGATACTCCACGTGCGGAGGTCCCGGAAAAGTGATCGGCTTACCAGGCTTGGTGCCCGAAGGGAGCAAAACCCGTCCCAAGTCAGGAACAATGACTTCCCGATAGTTCGGCGTGCCTTCCGTGACCGGTTCGCGGCTCTCTACGGCCTGTTTACTGATACTGAGCAACTTTTCGGGACGCCCCTCTTTGTCTGTGGTCCAGGTCTCCACGGCGAACCCTTGACCATCCGCGCGGATGATTTTGATCTGGCCGACCAAGCGTTCTTTCGTACCAACCTTGGAATCCTCAATCGGCTTGACTTTGGTATAGCGCTTCGCTTCCAAGTCTCGCAGCTTCGCTTGCAACTGCTTGATCTCGGCCAGCAGTGCGGCTTCAGCCGGGCTCACTGCTTCCACAGGCTCGCCGAGTGGGCGCGTCCCCGATGGCGGGATGTTGGGGTTGGTTTCAAGAAGGTCATCCTTGCTGGCACCAGCTCGCAGATTCGCGCGGACTCTTAGTTCGGGCTCTGGCGCGTCAGTTCGCGGGGCAGGCTTATTTTCAACATCCGCCGGAGCGGCGGCCGGCGGCGCAACCGCTGGCGGTTCGGTCTGACCCGCGGCTGGTCGAACACCGGCCAGCGATGCGGCGAGGGCGACCGACCCGGCCAGAGCCGAGAGGGAGGCGAGTCGCCAGGGGAGCGAGGTTTTGGTACAGAGCGGCTTTTCACGGGCGAGCAGCATTTGCATTCTCCTGTAGAACTGCGAGGGGGATGAAAAAAGACCCGTCACACCAACGAGAGGGAGGGAGCTTGTGCCCGTGCACCTGGCCAAAGCCACCAGTTCCTCGACATACGTTTCTTTACCGGTTTGCCACGCCGCCCAGTCGTCCGCCACCAGTTCCGCCGCCAGTTGCGATTCGCGGCGGAGCCACCAATACAGCGGATGGGCATAGAGCAGCGGCAGGGCCAGGCAGAAGAGAAAATTCCCTTGTGCGTCCTGCTGGGCGATGTGTCCGAGTTCATGCAGCAAAATCGTGGTGAGCTGCGATTTGTTTTCCTGCCGGCAAAGCGACTGCGGCAACACGATGACTGGCCAGAACATTCCCCACGTGAGCGGCCGGCCGCACAGGCGACTGACAATCAGCCGTGGCGGGGCGATGCCGGCTTGCTGGGCGAGTTCTCGATACTGATTGGCGAGCCACGCGGGCGGAATTGCCGCAGTTTGGCGAATGCGAAGCAGCAGAGCGTATCCCGCCAGAATCCAAAGCAGGCCGAGGGAAGCGCCGGCGAGATAGAGGCCGGTCGCGAGGCCGGCGAGTTTATCGAAATCGAATTGCCAGGCGGGAGAGGCGGTCTCGCTGGTGGTGTCGCCGGTGCTTGTCGGCGGCAGAATTTGCGGTGGAAGAATCGCAACCTCTTCCGAAGGGGAGGGAACGAAGGAAGGTTCCATCGGCAAGTTCGATAGCTCATTCACGTCGTTGGATGGCGTCTCAGGCATCCACTGGGTCTCGATGGGGATGAAAACCTCTTCTCGTGTCTCCAGTTCCAATACCAAAGGAATTGCCGCTTCAGCCGCTGGCGGTTTCGCGCTCCAACTCTCCGGCAACAACCTGGGCAACGGAAACATCGCCAGCACCATCCAAACCAGCACCCCCACAATCGTCAGTTCGGAAATCCTCTGACGATGGACAGGAGACTTGCAGAGCATGACAGCTCCGCAGCCCAATGCGAGAAGCACCGTACTTCCAGAGACCAAGAGCACCGCACACTGAGCAAGCAATGGAAGCAATGCGTTCATGGTGCCGACTCCTTCTTGCGGGATGTTTTCCCTTTGCTCGCTTTCGCCTCGGCCAGTAGCTCTTCGAGCCGGGCCAGCTCATCTTTGGTCGGTTGACGGAGAGAGAGGACGCTTTGCACCAGTTGGTCCATCGCCCCGTCGAACGCCCGGGTGAGCAGTTGCTCCGCCATCCGCTGCGTGGTCTGCTGCCGCTGGTAGGTCGGCTGGTAGATAAAGGTCCGCCCCTCCAGCCGGTGCGTCACCAGCCCTTTTTCTTCCATCGTGCGCAAAAAAGCCTGCACCGTGTTCTGCACAATCGGCAGGCGTTGGCGCAGTTCCTCGTAGACATCGCGGACAGTCGCCTCCCCCCGGTCCCACAGAACCTTGAGAATCTCGAGCTCGCGTTCCGTCGGATTCACCTTTTCGGGCATCTTTCCCTCACAATCACCTAGAGTCTTACGCTTAGTGTTCTAAGCTTATGAAAGGTGCGAAGCAGAGTCAAGAGCGCAAAAGATATTTTCCTCGCGGGGAGAAAGCGGCGAAACCCGGCCGCTTACATCTTCCGCGAGTCATACGCCCAGTGGAGCAGCGCCTGCCTCTGGCGGGGGCGGCAGGTCAGGTCGCCCCGGCGGCAGTTGTTTTTGATTTGGGAGATGTGCCGGCGGATGGCTCGCCACCGCTTGATCTGCCGCTCGTCGTCCTCGCAGCGACGGCCCAGAAAATAGCGGCAGTACCACTGAAACCAGCCGCGAGGGTCCTCGTGATAGATCCACCCCTTCTCCCGCCAGACGGCAAGGGGCTGCGAAGCATTCACGCCGAAGAAATTGAGCTTCGGATCATGCTTCGTCGGAGACAACTTCGCATTCTCGAACCAATCCTTGGGAAACTCCTTCCGGCAGTCCGTCATGTACTTCCCGCCAAACACTCCCAGTTCCAGCATCTCCTTCGGCGTCAACTCCGGCCGAAAATCCGGATGCGAACAATGCCCCATCGGCTCCGTCAACTCATAGACGTAGCCCTGCTGCATGAGGTCGTTGACATGGATGAGGCGGGGTTTCATGGATATACCAGCCTGACGCGCAAGCGAAGGGAATGCGTCCACACCGATGGATGCCTGCCCTTCGCTTGCGAGTCAGGCTGGTGTCCAGAAGCTAGATTCACAGGATTCACGCTCCTTTTATAGCTTCCCCGCCGCGCACAAGCCAAGGCCCGGTAACGCTTTACGGCTCGTGAATCGGTGAATCAGCCCATTTCTTGATTCACGCGACAGGTTCGACACTAGCCCGACGCGCAAGCGAGGGGAATGGACGTGGAAGCTCGTTAGGCGCGGCAATGTCCAATACCCTCGCTTGCGCGTCGGGCTAGTGTTTGTTCCACCCCTGATAACCCCACCGCGCCCCACGCCTGATACCGCTTTTCGCACTCCTCGTTTTCGGCCGCTCGGCGCACAACCCAAGGTGCGGAAACGCTTTGCGGCTCACGAAGCGATACAGCAGCCGTTTTCTTGATACCGCCCCGCCCGCCCCTTTCGGGTTGTTTGTTCAGTGTTTGATAAATAGTTTGCAGCATGTGCGCAGGACTTATCGACAGTTGGAGTCCCGCCTTTAGGCGGTCTTCAAATTCCGGCTGAAGCCGGGACTCCAGCGGTCCCCGCCAGGGAACTTCTCACGCCATTACAACCGACTTGGAAAAGAACACACCCTCCGTGGCCCCGTGCACAGCTCCGCCGAAGTTTGTACAAGTATACACGTACCGGGTTGGCACAGGCAAGTACCCGGCAGTCAGATTTTTAAGGATTCTTCCCCGCCCAGCGAGCCCCAAGCGTCAGCGCGGGGAGTTTTCCTCTTAGCGGCGAGAAGTCTCCCCGCGCTGACGCTTGGGGCTCGCTAAGAGGGGCTCGCTAAGAGGGGCTCGCTAAGTGGGGCTCGCTAAGTGGGGCTCGCGGACGATAGAATTCCTCTCATGGCGTGGTGGCTCCTCACCAACACGACGTACGGCACCTGGCTCCCCGGTGATCCGCGGGGGAGCGTGACCTCGGTGCGCGATCGCCGTCCGGGGGAACCGGAAAGTGAAGTGCGGCTGGAGCACGATCTTCCCGGCCAGGAACCTGAGCCATACATCCCCGGCCTCTACCGGGCTGCCCTGGAGCAACTGAAGGGGCCGCCGATTTACCTCGACCTCGCTCAAGCAGAACTGGTTCTGGCCCAGTTCCAGGAGACGGCGGCGAACCGCGGCTGGCTTCTCCGGGCGGCAGCCATTATGTGCAATCACTTTCATCTGGTGGTCCGCGCGCCCGACGAAGTCGATCCCGGGAAGATGCTCGCCGATTTCAAGGCCTATGCCTCGCGGGTCCTCAATCGCCGCTATGGCTTCCTCCTTCCGAAAAATGGTGGACCACGCGGGGCTCGAAAAGGAAGCTCAAAACCGACGATTATTTCCTCACGGCGATTAAGTACGTGCTGGAGAAGCAAGAATCGCCCCTCGTTCTATTCGATAGCGAAAGCGATCGCGAAAGCGAGCCCCAAGCGTAAGCGCGGGGAGTCTTCGCGCCGCTAAGAAGAGAACTCCCCGCGCTTACGCTTGGGGCTCGCTAAGAGGAAGACTCCACGTTCAGTACTACGCACTCTCCGCCTCGTAATCCGACTCGGCGAAGGCGTCTTCTTCCTCTTCTTGATCCATCCCATCCGCGGATGCGTCGGCGTCGAGTTCTTCGTCCTCGTCCGCTTCAAAGGGTGCTTCCGCCCCTTCGTCGGTTTCCTCCGGTTCGGGGACTTCGTTCAGCCGCACTTTATTATTCCGCTTCTTGGCAGGAGCGGAATTGGCGTTGAACGGCCCAGATTTACCCTTCGGCTCCTCCGCTCCTTCTCCCGCCTGCATCGCTTCCCAGTCTTCGACGGTGATGATGACTTCGCGGGCTTGCGAGCCGGCGTATTGGCCGACGATGCCGTCTTCGGCCATGAAGTCGATGAGGCGGGCGGCGCGGCCGTAGCCGATGCCGAGGGCTCGCTGCAGGAGGGAGACGCTGCCGCGGCCTTCGCGGATGACGACGTCGACCGCGGACTCGTACATGTCGTCCTTTTTCCGCATCGCGGCCAGGCGGTCCTCGCCCGGTTCGCCCGGCTTGGTCACTTTCATGTTGACCAGCTCGTTGACAAAATGCTGCTCGCCGGTGCTGACGCAGTCCACAATCTTGTTGATTTCCTCGTCGCTGAGGTACGTCCCCTGGCCGCGGAGGAGCGTGCTGGTGCCGGGCCAGAGGAACAGCATGTCGCCGTTGCCGAGCAGCT
>CAYUJE010000120.1:0-18039 GCA_964444865.1 uncultured Pirellulaceae bacterium
ACCGGCTGGAAGCGGCGCTCCAAGGCGGCATCTTTTTCAACGTGCTTGCGATATTCGTCCAGCGTCGTCGCCCCAATGCAGCGGAGTTGTCCGCGGGCCAGCGCCGGCTTGAGCAGATTGGCGGCATCGGCGGCTCCCTCGGCGGCTCCCGCGCCGATGACGGTGTGCAGTTCGTCGATGAACAGGATCACGCCGCCGGCGGCTTCTTCCACTTCCCGCAGCACGGCCTTCAGCCGTTCTTCGAACTCGCCGCGGAACTTGGCCCCGGCAATGAGCAGGCCCATATCGAGGGCGACGACCCGCTTGTTCTTCAGGCTCTGCGGCACATCCCCCTGTACGATGCGGAGAGCCAGCCCTTCCGCGATGGCGGTCTTGCCGACCCCCGGCTCGCCGATGAGGACCGGGTTGTTTTTGGTGCGGCGGGAAAGTACCTGCATCACGCGGCGGATTTCGTTGTCCCGCCCGATGACCGGGTCCAGCTTGCCGGCGGTCGCCTTCTCCACCAGGTCGATGCCATATTTTTTCAAGGCCTGATACTTCTCTTCCGGGCTCTGGTCGGTCACCCGCTGCGCACCCCGCACTGTGCGGAGCGCGCCCAGAATGTCTTTTTCGCTCACTCCGTTGATTTGCAGCAGGTTTTTGGCGGACGAGGGGACTTTGGCGAGGGCCAACAACAGATGCTCCACCGAAACGAACTCGTCTTTCATCGCGGCTGCTTCTTTATCCGCGGCTTCCAGCACCTGCATCAGCGTTTTGTTCGGCTGGGGGACGTTGCCGCCGGAGCTTTTCACCAAGCGGCTGATTTCCGCTTCGGCCAGGCGGGCAAGCTGCTGAGGACTGGCCCCGATCTTCTCCAGGACCGGCTTGGCAATGCCGTCCCCATCCTGCAGCACGGCGGCCAGCAGGTGGAGCGGGTCCATCTCCGGGTTTCCCCGCTCACTCCCCAGCGACTGGGCGTTTTGCAGGGCTTCCTGGGCTTTCAGGGTCAGTTTATCGAGGCGAAAGGCCATGGTGTTTATCCTTGGTACGACACGAGCCTGGCAGTCAGAATGTCCGACTCGTGATGCTCTCCTCCGAAAAAGCAAATCCGGTGCCTAACGCGTGCCCGAGTTCGGTGACAAGCCATAAGGGTTTTTCGCATCACTCTATCCCCCCGAAAGTTGAAGCTGGATTCAAGTTATTCAACCATTTTTCTCAGCGACTTACGTCGACGGTCCGTTTCGCAACTATCAGCCGGCTCGACCCTTGCGGTGATTCACGTCGCCGCAAGTTGATTTAAACATCGATTTCTTGATTCACAAAAACTGGTGTTTTTACCGCACATGTCCATAATAGTTTTATGCCTGTAAATGCGTAAATGTGGGCAAGACAATTCCGTTCCCACGGCAGTCTACGACGGGACGTCATCCGTTTGGGAACTTGTGCACGCCGAGTACCCCCGCGCCTGGAACGACCGCCGGCCAATAGGTAATTATTGTACACTATAGCCAGCTAAAAGCCAAGAGGTCGTCAGGAAAATATTTTCCGGTCGCCGCAGCCGCATAGCGGCTGTGGAGGAGCGAGGATCGCTCGCGAGCCCGTTGGCTGATGAGCCGATGGTGGGTTCTTGCTGGATGAATCTCGTATTGCCGGCTCGTCTGGCAATGCCACGCTGCTCGCCTACTTCGCCCCGAAGCGCTCCAGCACTTCCCCGACCGCTTCGCGGGCACGGTTGGCGTTTTCGACGTCCTTGGCTCTTTGAGTGTTCGATTCCCTTGTCTCGCCTTGGTTGAACGAAAGTTGCAGTCCCATCGGCGGGCTTTCGCATTCCGTGGCATCGATTTCGCCGCGAAAGTTCGACCATTTGGTGCGACGAGCGGCGTAGCGGGCGGGAGTGAAAGTTTCGGTGACGACAACGGTTTCGAAATTCTCACTGTCCTTTCCGAGGACAAGTTCTTCTCGCTGGATCTTCGCCTCGCTCCAAGGGTCGGCGCCGCCGTTGAGCAGCGCCTCCGCGACAGCGGCATGATCCTTGGAACCTTCCCGCAGCCCATAGCACCCGCCGTCCGCCATAGCGGCCAGATGCAGAGGAGTCTGCCCATTGTTGTTCCGGGCGTTGACATCCAGGCCGCACGAAATCAGATACTTGACCGTCTCTGGGTTGCCAACATTGGCGGCCAGATGCAAAAGTGTGTCGCCAACCTCATCGCGAATGTCGAGCTTTGCCCCGGCATCTTTCAGCAGCTTGAGAATCGCAGGATAGTTGTGGTATTCAGCATCGGGATCAAACCCCATTTGGGCCGTCTGGATGACGGGTGACGACACAAATTGATTTCCTGCAGTCGGGTTGGCCCCCAGTTTGAGCAATAATTCAACGACTTTGGGATTCCCGCTTCGGCACGCCGCTTGGAGCGTATCGGCGTGGTAGTCCTCACCGTTGCCGATTTTTACTCCCTGTTTGAGAATTGTCTGAACAAGCTCCAAATCTCCATGGCGGCAGGCTGAGTTCAATGCGACCACATCGCTTGCCGCGACTTCGCCACCTTGTTGGAGCAAGTACTCGACCAACTCAGCAGGACCTCCTTGAATTGCCTTTGAAAGGGGTGTTTCACCTTCCATGTTCCGGCAATTCAATTCCGCGCCTGCCGCGAGTAATACTTTCGCGATATCGACGTTTCGGGCGCAATGCAAGGGCGTGTCACCCGTATGTCCAAGATTGCCTGCCTTGTCCCGTCCGCTAACTCTGGCCCCCGCCTCGATCAAGATTTTCGCTGTTCCCGCGCTCTCTGCCTGATAAAGCGGCATCACGTCACGCTCCGGGTTGACCTCGGCCCCATGCTTCAAAAGCAGTCGCACCATTATTTGGTCATCCTTACTCACCGCCAGTGCCAGCGCCGTGGGAGTAGGATCGCGATGCATGTAGTTGCGTTGATCTGGGCACTCGTTGATTGCATCTGGAAACCGTTCCGCCAGCCACGCCGTTTCTTCCAAATCACCGCGCTCAATGGCATTGTGCAGCCGGTCGTAGGCTGTTGGCTCATCGCGGTACTTAGCGCCCGCGGAGGGAACAACTGCGAATGAGCCCCAAAGCAAAAGCAGAATCGACAATCGATCGACGGCACGCGACATGACCTTGCTCCTTCCGGAAACGGCATCGTCCTACTGGGCTGAGCGTCAAGATACACCAAACGGAGCAATGAACGCAGCAGGAAATCAAGGCAAACCAGCATCCCCACAGCTAGCATGGGGCGGCAAGGGTGCCACTGGCAATCAAGCGGCCAGGGACTCCGCTATCCCCTCAGACATCGCCACCGCTTGATAGCCAGTGGGGCACCGCCGGAAGACGCCGTCGTGGGAAGGGTCTTTCGGGGTGGTGGCTCCACTCTGGGGCACACTGGCTGACGAGCCGATGGTAAGTCTTTGCAGGATGAAGAAGGTTTGTCGGCTCGTCTGCCAGTGCCACCCAATTTACTTCGCCGCCGACACGGCCCAAATCCGTGTCGATCCATCCTGGCTGCCGCCCGCCAGGGACTTGCCGTCCGGACAGAACGCGATTACGGTGACCCGGTCGGGGCTCGGCAGCGCCAGGAGTTCCTTTCCCATCTCGACGTCCCACACCCGCACCATCTTATCACTGCCGGCCGTTGCCAGCCGCTTGCCATCGGGGCTGAACACCACCCGCCCCACCGACGCCTTAAGCCCCTTCACCGGCTGCGTGGATTTGCCGGTCTCCAGGTCCCAGACCCGAACCGACGAGCCCGTGTCTTCGATGATCAGCCCGGCCGGCGCGCCCCGACTGCCAGCCGTGACGGGGGCTGCGACCCGCTTGCCGTCCGGGCTGAATGCCACATCCCCCGCCGACGCCCACTCGCCATAATCCACCTCGGGCTTCACCTGGAAACTGTGCAGAACCTTCCCCTTCTCGGCGTCCCAAACCCGCACTTCGCCAGCCTCCGGCAATTCTCCGCCCGCCCCGTTCGTTCCGGCCGCGTAACGTTTCCCGTCCGTGCTCCAGGCTACCGAACTCGCGGCTGTCGAGAGGTTGTCGGACTGGTGGACGATCTTTCCGGTCTGGGCGTCCCAGACGATGACGATGCCGCCGGGCAGACCATGCCGTCCCCCCACTGCCGCGATGGACCCCGCGGTGGCGAGGCGCTTGCCGTCTGGGCTGAAAGCCATCGCAAACACGTCCGGCCGGAACGCGGACTTCTGCCCGCGGTCGAGAATTGGATCGATTTTGACCAGCGTCTTGCCGTCGGCCACGGTGCGGATTGTGATCTCGCCCCAGTAATTGACCGCCACGGTTTTGAGGTCCGGGCTGAACGCGACGACCGGGCCGCCGTACCCCGCGCGGGCGATCTCCGCCAGAGATCCGGTTTGCCGACCAGTCTCCGCGTCCCACATCAGGATCGCCCGGTCGTCCCCCGCCGTCGCCACGGTTTTGCCGTCGGCCCCCCAGGCGAGCGCGGTCACGGCCTTGGTGTGCCCCTTGAGCACGACCGGCTCGGCCGCGCGCCCCGAGTTCAGCAAGGTCGCCGGCATTAAGGCTGCCAGGATCACGGAATTCGCCGCTATGCGCATTGCGTTCATCGCCGGTTCCTCCCATTGGTGTTGTCAGTGGATTAGAGCCTCCGGCAATGGCGTGGGTCAAGCAATTAGCGGTAAAGTAATGAAGTCCGGGGTAAGTCCGAGGTCTATATCGTCGGCTATCGAATTGATCTCTGCCGACATAGACTCCCGTCCCCGGCCATGATTCCGCGTGATCCACCAGCGATTTGGTGCTATCGTCACCTACTCTTAGCGTCGATATCAGCGATCAATTGTCGCCACCGATCCTCCCATCCTGGACTTTCAAGAAGTGGCGAATCGCCGTGAGCAAAAAGTTCGACCAGAAACCGGAAT
The DNA here is from genome assembly GCA_964444865.1 of uncultured Pirellulaceae bacterium. Lineage (GTDB taxonomy): Bacteria > Planctomycetota > Planctomycetia > Pirellulales > Pirellulaceae > SXOA01. Next base: position 4,882 of record CAYUJE010000120.1, read on the forward strand.
CCACAGAACTGTGCAGCAGCCGTTAACTCGTCTCGGGAACTGCCGGAGCTCCAAATCTTGTCCAGTAAATCGGCGAGCACGCCTTGCGAGGTCTTTGAAACCCATTCGATACCAGGATCATCGTGGTAACCCTTGGCGAAAGAAAGTTCCTTACCCGTAACGAGCAATAGTGTTTGATTTGAGTTCGTGGACCATAGGGAATAGGACCGGTCCACACTTTCCGGAACGAAGCATGTCCATCCACGGCCTGCATCTTCGACCCAATACCGAAAGCACTCGGGACGTTCCTTCGCAAACACGAAATTCACGAACGATAAATCGAGCGGTAGTTGCGATGCGATTGCCGGCGTCAGAACTGTTACTTTTGGGTGATTGGGGAAAAGTCTCGGCATAATACTTTGTAATATTCAGCCAATGAAACCTTCGTCGTGCATGATTTCTACTCCGCGTTATCCACCAGCCGCCCTTTGTCCAGCCTTTGGACGCGGTCGGCTCGCTGGGCGGCGCGGGGGTCGTGGGTGACGAGGAGGATGGTTTTGCTGAGGGAACGGCGCAGCTCTTCCAGGAGGTCGAGGATTTCCTCGGCGGATTTGGCGTCGAGGTCGCCGGTTGGTTCGTCGGCGACGATGAGGGTGGGGTCGGTGACGAGGGCCCGGGCGATGCCGACCCGCTGCTGCTGGCCGCCGGAGAGCTGGCCGGGGCGGTGGCTCATCCGGTTTTCCAGGCCGACCAGATTGAGAGCCGTCGTCACTTGCTGCCGTCGCTGCGAGGCGGAAAGGGGAAGCAGCAGGAGCGGCAGCTCGACGTTTTCATACGCGCTGAGCACCGGCAGGAGGTGATAGAACTGAAAAATGAAGCCGATGTGCCGCGTCCGCCAGCGGGCAAGCTGCCCTTCCGACATTTGCGAGATGCAGTCGAGGCCGACCCAGACCTCCCCTTCGCTCGGCTTGTCCAGGCCGGCAATCAGATTGAGCAGCGTCGTCTTGCCGCTGCCGCTCGGCCCCATCAGGCCGAAAAATTCCCCTTCGGCCACTTCCAGCGTGAGGCCGTTGAGCACATCCACCCGCTCGCTCCCGCGGCGAAAGTATTTGTGGACCCCGAGGACGCGGACGATATCGGTTTTGGACTTCATGCTGAGATCTTACTTGAAGACAATCTCGTTCCCAAGCTCCGCTTGGGAACGCCAGTTTCGAAGCTCTGCTTCGTTACTGTGCTGGAAGCGAAGCTACCGGACGTGCGTTCCCAAGCGGAGCTTGGGAACGAGAGTGAAAACGAGGATGTGTGCGGAAGGCTAATTGCTTTTGGCGGGGAAGGCGGATTCACCCGGTTCGCTGACGGGTTGGGGTGAAGGCGATTCGGCCACCGGCGGCTCTGCGACGAGTGGGCCGTTCAGGAAGACCACTTTGGCGTTCATTTCCGGCTTCAGATAGACCCCTTCTTCATCGGCGGGGACGGTCACCTTCACACGCACTGGTATCGCCGCTTTCGCCCGGTCGGCAATCGGCATCAGCCGCGAAACGACGCCGCTGTAGACCCGGTCGGGCCAGGCGTCGGCCCGCACGGTGCAGCGCTGGCCAACGCGGATAACAGCGATGTCCCGCTCGGGGATGTTGAGCTCAATCTCCAAATCGGAAAGGTCGGCCATCTCGCAGAGACTGGTGGTTCCCATCTGGGCGATGGGGTTGACGTTGTTCCCCTTCTCCGCGTTTTTGCGAAGGATGGTTCCCTTGATGGGGGCCACGATGCGGCAGTTGTCCACTTTCCACTGCGCCTTGTCGACTTCCGCCTTGGCGGAATCCCAATCACCCTGGGCCGCATCCAGCCGTTCCTGGCGGGCGGCGGACTGCATCAGTTCCTTGGCGAATTCCAACTGCTTCTTCCGCTTGAGGGCGACCTGCAAAGTGCTTTCGACCATTTCGAATTCTTGCTCGGTCACATTGCCGGATTGCCGAAGCGCTTTTTTGCGGTCCCAATCCTGCTGGATTTGTTTAAGCTGTTCGGACACTTCGTCGATCTGAGCCTGGGCCTGTTTGACTTCCAGTTCCAAATCGTCAAAGCGCCGCTTCGCCTCGCGCCACCGGGCGGCAGCGGCTTGCTCCGCGGCGGTGGCCCGATCGAGGTCGAACTGGTATTCCTTTTTCTCGATCACCGCCAGCAGATCGCCGGCATTGAACCGCTTCCCTTCTTCAATCAAGAGTTCCACAATCATCCCGCTGACTTTGGGGCTGACGAGGCTTTGGTGAGCGGGGATGATGTAGCCCTTCGCTTCCAGGGCGATTTCACCCTGGGGGACCGCGGAAGCAGACGCGCCCGTCGGAGCTGTTTGGGGGTTGTCCGAGGGAGACTTGCCAGGCTGAGAGTCACCGGGCTTTTTTTCGGCAGCTTCCGAATCCTTGCTTCGACGGGACTCAATCGCCTGATACGCCAGCCAGCCGCAAACGACCAGAACCAGCACGCCGAAGCCCCAAGCGGCGATCGTGCGAAAATAGCTCGTCCCGTCGGGAATCCGCGACAGCCGCAGCGAGCGGACGCGGTCCTGCAATTCGGCATTCTCGGCGCGCGGCCCCGGCGCGGCGGGTGGCGAAGAGGGTGATGTGGCTTGACTCACGAGTAGACCAGGCTGAAGCAGCGAAGGAGGAACGAGAGGTACCCTTCATTATAGTCGCCAGCCATGGGGACGGGAGGAGTTTCGCGTCCCTGAGCTGGTAGTAGCGAAAAAGTTGCTATCGCGAAACCCCTCCCGACCCCGTCCGCCCGATTGCCCGCGCAGCGGCTGGCCGCGACAATCGCGGAATGACCGAAACGGCCTCAACCCAGACTTTCCGCACCACCCGCCGCGTGGAATTCAGCGATACCGATGCGGCCGGGATTGCCCATTTCACGACGTTTTTTCGGTACATGGAGCAGGCCGAGCATGAACTGCTGCGGAGCGTCGGCCTGAGCGTCTTCCTGCAGGTGGACGGCCAGGAAATCACCTGGCCCCGCGTCAGCTCGAAGTGCGACTTCCGCTCGATGGCGAAGTTCGAAGAAGTGCTGGAGATTGCCGTTAGCATTTCACGCTTGGGTGAAAAGAGCGTCACCTGGTCGTTCCGCTTCACCATTGGCTCCCGCGACGTCGCCAGTGGCGAAATCACCGCCGTCAGCTGCCGGGTGAACCCAGACGGCACACTCTCGTCCACGCCGATCCCCCAACTCTTCCTCACCAAACTCCGCCCCTTCCTGACTCTTGACTCCTGACTCCTGACCCCTGACTCCTGACCCCTGACCCCTGCCTTGTCCTACCTCGAAGACCTCACCCTCCGCCTCTCGCGCGGCATTGCCGAATTGCCGGAGGAGTTTCGTGCGCGGCAAGTGAGATATCTGTTGGCGGCTCAGCGCGAGGACGGCGGCTTTGCGGGGCGCGAGGGGGGGAGCGATTTGTATTACACCGGTTTTGCCCTCCGGTCGCTGGCCATGCTGGGGGAACTGTATGGCCAGCCGGCGGAGCGGGCGGCGAAGTTTCTCCGCTCGCGGATGAGCGGGCAGGAATCGATCGTTGATTTTCTCTCCCTCATCTACGGTGCCTCGCTAACGCAATCGGCAGCGGGGATTGATATTTTTGAGCAGGCCGCGCCGACCTGGCGGGACTCCATTGCCGGGGCACTCGATAATCTTCGCCGCGAGGACGGGGGCTACGCCAAAGGGGCCGAAGGAAACGCCAGCAGCACGTATCACACGTTCCTCGTATTGCTCGTTCTAGAACTCATTGGCAAACAGCCCCCCGAGCCGCAGAAGATCATTTCCTTCCTCTATTCGCAGCGGGCGGAAGAAGGAGGCTTTCGCGAAATCCGGGCCAGCAAACGGGCCGGCACCAATCCCACCGCTGCCGCCATCGGCACACTCCGCATCCTGGGTGCCCTCGACCAGCCGACGCGCGAAGAGACGATCGACTTCCTGGCGGAAATGCAGACCGACGAAGGGGGCCTACGCGCCAACACCCGCATTCCCATCGCCGACCTGCTCAGCTCGTTCACCGGTGTCTTGACGCTGCAGGATCTCGGCGGCGACCAGGAGATCGACTTCGGCGAAGTGAAAAAGTTCGTACAATCGCTCAGTAGGGACGAAGGTGGCTTCCACGGCGCCATCTGGGACATGGCCCACGACGTCGAATACAGCTTCTACGGCCTGGGCTGCCTGGGGCTGCTGGCAAATCCCAAATCCGAAATCCCCATCTCGAAATCTGCAATCTGACTTCTGCAATCTGCAATCAAATGCCTGACCTTGTCGTCGATCACGTCTCCAAATCCTTTCCCACCCGCACCGAGCCGCTGGTGGTGCTGCGGGATGTTTCGCTCTCCCTTTCCGCGGGCGAGAACGCGGCCATTCTCGGACCGAGCGGCTCGGGGAAGAGCACGCTGCTGCAAATTCTGGGGGCGCTCGACAGCCCGACGAGTGGCACGGTCACGCTGCGGGGCCAGAATCCGTTCGAATTGAAAGAGCCGGGACTGGCCCACTTTCGCAACCACAACCTGGGCTTCATTTTCCAGGACCATCACCTGCTGCCGCAGTTGAGCGTGCTGGAAAACGTGCTGATTCCCGCCCTGGCGGAAGGGCGGCCAACGAGCGAGCAGGTGCAGCGGGCTAATGACTTGATCGCGCGCGTCGGCCTGTCGGAACGGGCCGAGCATCGCCCCGCCGAACTTTCCGGCGGCGAACGCCAGCGGGCCGGCGTCGCCCGCGCATTGCTGCTCAAACCCTTGCTCCTCCTTGCCGATGAGCCGACCGGCAACCTGGACCGCAAAACGGCCACCGCCATTGGTGAACTGCTTCTCTCCCTGCAAAACGAAGAACAAACGATTCTCCTCGTCGTCACCCACAGCCAGGAACTCGCCGCGACGATGCAAAAACGATTTCAGATCGACGACGGGCGGCTGAAAGATGGTTCGTAGTAACCGGCTTCAGCCGGTTAGGTTCCGCCGTGCAATTGGCTACCCTTGTTTGCTGGACCCCACCGAGCTTGCCTCGGTTGGTGAAATGATTCTGCACTAGAAATGATCGGCATCCGAATCTTGCCCCCGCCGACCTCGCGTCGGTGGAGCAAATGATTCCAAGCGGGGAATCATGCGTTCCATCGGCACAAGGCCGATGGGGACGGTTCATCAGGCAATCGTTGTGCCCGTGCTAGTGCAAAATCATCGGCTCCACCGAGGCGAGCTCGGTGGTGGCCAGATCGGGAACTTGATGAATCCGCATTCCTTTGGTTCCGCTAACCCGCTGAAGCGGATTACTACGAACTCCTCGTCCCCGCCAGTTCCGCAATCGCTTCCCCTTCGCTCACGATGGGAATCGGACGGCCGGCGAAGTTGGGAAGGGCGACGCGGCGATAGTCGATACCGAGATGGCGGTAGATGGTCGCCAGGAAATCGCCGGGACCGACGCGCCGCTCAATCGGGTCCTCTCCGCGAGCGTCGGTCGCGCCAATGACCTGCCCAGTCCTAATGCCGCCGCCAGCGAAGAGCATGCTGTTGGCCCGCGGCCAGTGATCCCGTCCCGGCTGGATGACCCCCGCCTCGCCGCTCGCGACTCCGCCGCCGCTTGAAGCGACATACGAGATTCGCGGCGTGCGGCCGAATTCGCCGGTGACGATGACGAGGACTCGCTTGTCGAGACCGCGCTGATAAACGTCTTCGATCAGGGCGGAGACCGACTGGTCGAACGTCGGCGAACGGAATTTGTAGGCGTCGAAGACGTGCTGGTTGACGGAGTGGTCGTCCCAGTTTTGCACGCGTCCGCAAAGCGGGCCGTCGAACTCCGTCGTCACCACATCCACCCCGGCCTCCACCAGCCGGCGGGCGAGCAGGCACTGCTGCCCCCACTGATGCCGGCCGTAGCGGTCCCGCAGCTTGTCATCTTCTTTGGAAAGATCGAACGCCGCCCGAGCCTCGGGGCTGGTGAGTAGGTTGAGGGCCTGCGATTCAAAAGCGTCGGCTGCCTGCATCACGCCGGTCGCATCCATCTGCCGCCGCAACTGGTCGAGCGATCCCTTGAGCCCCATCCGCCGCGACAGGCTGCTCTGCCGCTCGCCGCTCGCGCCGATGTTGGGAATCTCGAACGTGGGGCTGCTCGGATCCCCCGTCACCTTGAACGGCTCATAGGCTGGGCCGACGTAAGTGGGCCCGGCAATCGTGAAGCTGTCGTAGTTGTCCACCGGATTGACGGCGACGTAGTTCGGCAGCGCCCGCTTCGGATCCCGCCGCAGATAACTGACGACCGACATCCAGTCCGGATAGACCGGCTTGATCTTGTCTTGCGGATCGGGATCCCCCGCCAGAATTTGCAGCGAACCGGCAGGATGCCCGCCGCCGGTATGAGCGACCGACCGGAGCAACGCATACTTATCGGCCAGCTTCGACAGCCGCGGCAGCAGTTCGCCGATGCGAATTCCCGCCACGTTCGTCTCAATCGGCCCATACGGCCCGCGATAATCCGCCGGAGCATCCGGCTTGGGATCAAACGTCTCCAGATGGCTTCCGCCCCCCCGCAACCAGACCAGAATCACCGCAGTCTTTTCCGCGGGCTTCGCTGCCGGGTTCTGCGCTTCGGCCATGGCCCGAATACGAAGCAGTTCCGCCAGGCTCAGGCTGGAAAAACCAACCAGGCCGGTCCGGAGGAGTTCACGGCGGGAGAGGGAAGAGGAAATCATGGGGTGGGAAAATGAGGTCGAGGTGGGAACTGTATTCTACTCCGGTAGCGAGAGCGTCGAAAGAGATGATTTTCCCTTAAGGGGCTGAAAGCGACCCCTGAGGTCGAAAAAGTCGATAAGTGGCGATAACCGGCTCCTTGATACACCTTTTCTTGATCCACAAATCGTCCCTTTGGAATCAGTGCTCCGCTCGCAACTCCTTGTGCCGCCATCACTTTCGCCTTTGTCCAGCGATTTTCGCGGTCGTCAGTCGCCCAATTTCTGATACACCAAAAACCTTGCTCATCCGGGGGGTGTTATTCTGAATTTATAACCTATTTTTCAGTAACAACAACAGAATAGTGCATCCACTTAACGTAAAATTTTCTTCCATTACCACCGATTTTCTAGTTCCCCAGCGGCGTAGGGTGGCACTGGCAGTCAAAGGGCGAGTGCGATTTGCTATTCTTCACAAACTTTCAATCGCCCTTTGACAGCCAGTGCCGATCGGCGAGAAGACTCTCCATACTCAACAACCTCCCAGACGCATGCACTGGCTGATGAGCCGATGGTGAGTTTTTGCAGGTAGCAAAGTATTCTGTCGGCTCATCTGCCAGTGCCACCCGCCGTGCTCTCCGTGTCCCTCTCCTCTTCTCCCAATCTCCACTCGTGAGCTTCCTGATGAATTGGCCCCCCCCGATTCATCACCCCCCACGGCATGCAAAAACGGGGTCTGTGATGAATTGGGGAGGGGCCAATTCATCACCCCGGTGGCCCGCCCCCCTCGAAAGAACTCCCGCGTAGAATGGGACTTCCGTCCCGTCCCTTTCGCGAATCGCTCCGCGAACTTCAGTCACAACCAGGATGCCAAAGATCAACCCGCCCCACCCGCTGCGCGGAGCGCCGCCGCAATATCCACAACTGTATACTGTTCAATTGGCACCTTCAAGCCCCAGCCGTCATTTTTCTCGAAGTTTTGGTGACGCCGGCGGGGTGGCACTCTACGCCGTTAACCCTTTTCATAACCGTAATTCCCGCAGGAATTTGCATCGCGTGGGAATTTGCGTAATTTCGGATGCTCCGAAAACTCGGAAATCTGGGTAAGCAAGCACCGAAAAGGGTTAACGGCGTAGGGTGGCACTGGCAGTCAAAGGGCGAGAGAGACGTACTATACTTAACAACTTTCAACCGCCCTTTGATAGCCAGTGCTGAATCGCGAGAAGACGTTCCACTTTCAAGCCCCCCCCCTCGCACTGGCTGATGAGCCGATGGCGAGTTGGAGGAGGTAGCAATGTTTCATGTCGGCTCATCTGCCAGTGCCACCCTTTTCCAGTGCTGCCTCCTTTCCCCTGTGCGACCCTCTCTCGTGTCCCACCCTGGAAGGTCACATGGCTTCCCAGGGAAGCTTCTTGACGATGGGAAGATCCATATCGAGGGGATCATCAGGACAGAGGTAGAGCCTGGCGCTCGACCATTTCCATTCGATGGCTCGAACGACCAGTTTTCGCCCCACGGGGTTCCGATGGATGTAGTCCAGGGAACTCAAAATCGTCGCTGGCTCCCGGAGATTGCGATCATAGCCTGGTCCTTCCTGCCAGAAACGGAACGCCATCTTTCCCGGCCGTTCGCGAATGGTGAGCTCCCCCAGAAGCGGATCGCCCGAGTCCTTGAGGTGACGCTTGACGCGGCTGGAGAAGGGCTGCTTGATCGAGGAGAGATACTTGTCGATGTTCGGTTTGGCGTCCAGCGGATTGACCAGCAAGTGCACGTGCTCCGGCATGAACACGAACGCCAGGAGCTCGAAACGATGCTTCTGCCCGGCGTCGTTGATCGATTCCGCAAGCCACTTTCTCCACGTATCGTCGACAAGCAATTGCCGGCGATGAAAGCAGGAAAAAGTCAGCTCATGCAGATCGCCCGGCTCATGATAGTGCTTGACGAGTTTGCGATACTTTCCGTCAAAGTACATAGGGACATCCTCGGAGGATGGCCGAATTTTACTGCAAAATTGGGTGGCATAGGTAGCCAAGGGGCGAGAAACGCTCCACTGTCACGATCCTCGCGCGCCCCTCGCACTGGCTGATGAGCCGATGGTGAGTTCTAGCAGGTAGCAAAGTTTTTTTATCGGCTCATCTGCCAGTGCCACCCCGGGTGGCACTGGCAGTCAAAGGGCGAGAGCGACTTACTATTCTTCACGACTTTCAATCGCCCTTTGATAGCCAGTGCTGAGCAGCGAGGAGACGCTCGATTCTCAAAAACCTCCAAGACGTATGCACTGGCTGACGAGCCGATGGTGAGTTGGAGGAGATAGCAATATCTTCTGTCGGCTCATCTGCCAGTGCCACCCTTTCCCCGGTGCTACCCCAGTTAGTTCCCCGTCTGCAACTTCGGCATCGGCGGCGGTTGTTGCCAGGTCCAGTCGGATTCGTACTTGATGCTCAGATACGGCGTGGCGACGACGCGGCTTTGTTCCTTTCGGCTGATGTGGATGGCGTCGAGGGCTCCGCTGGTGAGGAGGGTTCGTTCGACGGGCCAGGCTGGCTTGCCGGTGTGGATCATCTGCTCGGCTCCCTTCAGCAAGTAAGTGAAGTGAGCGAAGGGACGGTCTTCCTGCGGCATGAACAGGGTCGATTCGATGGAGCCGTCGGCATTTTTCCAGGCCGCGGCCCAGTCGCTGTAGATGCCGTCCATCGTCAGGACGCTTGCCCGCAAGCCGTCGTTATATTCCAGCATCATCAGGCTCGGCTTTTTCACATCTTCGCGAAAGGTCTTGCCGGCGGGGACCGGATGGTTCTTGAGGCGCGGGACCGCGGCGTCGAGCAGCTTCAAATCGAACTCCCCGCGCTCACCCGCTTGCCAAACGGCATCCCCTTCCAGGTAACGAACCTGTTTGATGCCGGTCTCGCCCCCCTTCCGTCGCTCAGCCAGGCATTGGAGCGCCTCCACCGCGTGAAAGCCGTAGGCATCGAGCGTGTGATACGAAGTGACGAAAATCTCCTTGAGCGGCTCCCCCCGCTTCACATCGGCAGCCGGTTCCCGCCAGGTGGTGGGAAGGGAAGAGCCCGCCATGAACGGAATTTTCAGCCGCTGGGTCTGGCCGTAGATCCACTCGCAGTCCTTCCAGTTGTCAGCGACGTGCTTGTCGCTGAAGACGGGGACGACGCGGCCGCTCTTCTCAAAAACCTTGACCACCTCTTCCCAGAATCGCCGCTTGGGAAACTGCGTCTGCCCCGTCGGGCTCATGGGATAGTTGCCGTGCTCGGCGACGATGATGACCCCATCCACTGCCAGCTTGTCGGTCCCCTGGGTGAGAGCGCCGGCCACCGAGTCGTAAACCTTAAAGCCGTGCTTTTCCGCCAGCTTGCGGCTCTTGTCGCTTTCGGGGAACTGGTCGATGTAAGCGGAGACGAGCTTGAGCCTCGGAAACTCCCCCTGGCCATCCAGCGTGAACCCTTCCACCAGCCGCCCGGCAATCACATCCGCATGGGAATTCGTCCGCCACTCGGTGGTGATGACGGCGACGGTGGGGATTTTGTTGGGCTCGGCAGCGGAAGTGCCCGAGACATATGCGCTGAGCACGACGAGTAAAAACTTGAAAACATGAGCAACAACAGATGGTTCTCTTTTCATTCGACCTTGTGCTTTCGTGTCTTGATGGTTATCTCATGCACCTTCAGGTGCGTTTTCGCATCGCCAGCGTGTGCTACCCAAGATCTCCGTAAGGGCAGTCAATACGTATGACCTGTCCAAAACCTCGGTTTGTGGTACGCCATAGGACAGAGAGCCCTCCTCGGTATTCCCTTGACGAACCGGCCGTGCTAACTCATAGCTCGAATACGGCAAATCCCGCTTGCGGAAATGGAAGGGCTCCCACTGTCGCCCCCACAAACGAAAGGCACCGCTTACGACTGCGTTATCGGATTCAAGCGGTCCGTCGAATCGTATCTCGTAACCCCGGCAGTATTCGCCTGACACTCTCTCAAAAAAGTCCGGGGCAACATCGCCTAAGCCGAACAAATCGCGCGACGGCACGACCACATACTTCTGAAGGTAAGGGACAAATACGCGGTATAGCCAGAGATCGGGCCGAGTAGGATTAAGTTGTGAGCTTGCGTGCAGGCATTCCACAACGGTGCAGTGATAACCGATCGTTGCCCCGGATGCCAAATCTTCGGGGAAATACAGGGCTCGCTGCAAAGTTTTTAGGATCTGGCACATCGGAACTTATCGCGCGAATAAAGATTGATCCTCGACACGTTATCTTAGTGGATGAGACAACACGACAGCGAGCCTGGTTCCATGTTTCTCTTCAAATCGCTCAGACTCTCCCGCCGCCTCTGCTGGATTTTGGCCATCGGCAGCATCGTTGTCATCGCGGTGATGCTGTTCATCAATTACCGCTTCTATCTGCCCATCGGAACTGGCCCTGCGGGCCCATCCGTCGCCGCGGAGCCATTTGAAAAGAAATGGTCGGATCGAAAAGTCGTGCTGGTCGGCATTGGCGACAGCGTGACCGCCGGCTTTGGGGCGTCGAAGGGGAAGAGCTATGTGAAGCGACTCGCGGACAATCCGCCGGATGAGTTTGACGACATGCAAGGCCGCTCGCTCAGCCGCGTGCTGCCGAATTTGGAGGTGAAGAACATCGCCGTCTCGGGAAGCAACTCGCTGCAGCATGTCGGTTATGTCGCGGACCTCGAAAAGCAGCCCGAGGATGTGTTTGGAATCGTCGTGATGACCTGCGGCGGCAACGATCTGATCCACTGGTATGGCCGCCAGCCTCCGCGGGAAGGGGCGATGTATGGCGCGACGCTCCCAAAAGCTCAGCCCTGGATCGCCAACTATAAAACGCGACTCGATGGACTGCTCACGGACATCGAGAAGAAATTCCCCGGCGGGTGCTTGATCTTTCTGGCCGACATTTATGATCCGTCGGACGGCGTCGGCGACCCGGAAACGACTTGGGCTCTTCCCCCTTGGCCTGACGCACTCCCCATTCTTGCCGCCTACAACCAAACCATTCGCGATGTCGCCGCCACACATCCAAACGTCCGCGTCGTTCCCATGCATGACACTTTCCTAGGCCACGGCATCCATTGCCGTCAGTGGTGGCGAGAGAACTACTGCGGCAGCGATCCGACTTATTGGTATGGCGAAAATTTGGAAGATCCAAACGACCGGGGATACGATGCGCTGCGGCGGGCATTTTTGAACGAGATCGTTAAGGAGAGGGAGCGGATGAAGTCGAAATGAGTAGAGAGTTGCGAAGAGGAGTAGGATTAAGAGTAGGATTAAGATTAAGATTGTGACTATGAAGCCGCTCCCCACCTTCACGCCGCATTCCACCCTCAGCCGACGCCGGCTGCTGGAGCTTGGCGGCGTGGCGATGACGGGACTGGGGCTGCCGCAGCTTTTGCAGTCGAAGGCATCTGCCGCTCCCTACGGCCAAACTTCCGGCAAGGCCAAGTCCTGCATCTTCATCGTCCAGTACGGCGGCGGGCCGCATCACGATACGTTCGATCCCAAGCCCGATGCCCCCCGCGAAATCCGCGGCTACTACCAGCCGATCCCCACGAACGTCCCCGGCATTCAGATCAGCGAGAAGCTGCCGAAACTGGCGGCGATGGCGGATAAATACTGCCTGGTCCGGAGCATGACCCACGGCAACGGCGGCCACTTCGACGGCATGCACACTTGCCTCGCCGGCAACTCGACCAATAGCACCACCGACGACACGCCGTACTTCGGCTCCATGCTCTCGCGGCTCCGGCCGTCGGTGAAGAACATCCCGTCTTACGTCTGGGTGCAGAACCTGGCCGGCGACGTTGGCCTGCGGTACGAGACCGGCGGCTCACTCGGCTCCGTCTACTCGCCGCTGCGAGTCGGCAAGGATTTGGAAAATCCGTCGCAAAAAGATTTCCAGTTCAAAGGCTTCGACCCCGCCCCCGGCCTCACCACCGACCGGCTCTACGAACGTTCGCGCCTGCTGCAACAAGTCGATCAAAGCCGCCCGGCCCCCAAGTCCCCCGCCTCCAGCCTCCGCGACTTCCAGTCCAAGGCCCTCGAACTCGTCACCGGCCCCGAAGCCCGTCAGGCCTTCGACCTTTCGAAGGAGCCCGAGAAAATCCGCCAGCGGTACGGCTGGCATCCGCTCGGCCAGAACCTGCTGATGGCCCGCCGCCTGATCGAAGCCGGCGTCCGGATGGTCAACGTCACCGCCTGGACCGGCTGTCCGGAGGGGGAAGCCTTCCGCAACGTGCAAACGTGGGACATGCACGCCGTTCTTTACAGCGGCAACGACAACATCTACGGCAACTCCGCCTACGGCCTTAACTTCGCTCTGCCGCGAGTGGACGAAGCGGTCAGCACGCTGCTGGCCGACCTCACCGAGCGGGGGCTCCTCGAAGAGACGCTGGTCATCATGGTCGGAGAGTTCGGCCGCACCCCTCGGTTCGAAAACGTCGACAAAGGTCGCGGCCACTGGCCCAACGCCTACACCG
>CAYUJE010000121.1:0-17868 GCA_964444865.1 uncultured Pirellulaceae bacterium
TCATGTTCATAGTTAATGATCCGACGGCAAAATCGCCGTAATTGCTCCGCCCTCTCCGTCCTCAATGAACTATAGCGGCTCGGGTTTATCCGGGTCGTCTAAAACCTGAAGATAGTCGATGCCGTTTTTCAATTTCGCGAGCATCTGGATCTACAGTAGGCATTCGTGGATGAGGGCTTGCGCAGGCGAAGTTTGGGAACCCGTGCGAAAGAATTGGGACTCATCGAGACTCCTCCGTCGCCGAAAGTGGTAATTACCACATTTCGGGTCGAGTTGAGCCGCATCGTCCACGAGGAACGGTCGAGCGTAAGTGACGCTCTCGGCAGAACTTAGGTTAAGTGGTCAGGGCCGGGATCGAACCGGCGACACATGGATTTTCAGTCCATTGCTCTACCAACTGAGCTACCTGACCCCAAATTTCGCTTTTCGTGGCAAGCAAGCCGCGAAAAGTGGAAACGGTCTATGCTAAACAGGGGTTGGAGGGCTGTCAATGAAGGGTTTTATTCAGGAGTCCTGCGACCGCTAATGGCGAAATGCCAAAAAAATCAGCCGCAAAAGGAGGAGTCGCCGCGGGAAAGCAAATGCGCGCCAAGCCGGGGAGCAAGGCCGCGAAGGAGCAAGCAGCAGCGGTCACCATGGGGCTGGCGAAGGAGTATGGGGACGCGGAGTGTGCCCTGGTGCACAAGAATCCGTTTGAGTTGCTGGTGGCGACGATTTTGTCCGCCCAGTGTACCGACCAGCGGGTGAACATGGTCACGCCGGACCTGTTTAAGAAGTGGCCGACCCCCCAGGCGATGGCGAAAGCCGAGATTGGCCAGCTTGAAAGGACGATTCAAAGCACCGGCTTTTTTCGCAACAAGGCGAAAAACATCCTGGGCTGCTCGCAGAAGTTGGTGGAACTTCATGGTGGCAAACTGCCGCAAACGCTGGAGGAGTTGGTCAAGCTGCCGGGAATCGGTCGCAAGACTGCCAACGTAGTCCTCGGCACGGCGTTTGGAATTCCCTCCGGCGTCGTCGTCGATACGCACGTCACGCGGCTCTGCAATCGGCTGGGGCTAACGAAGCAGACCAATGCCGTCAAAATTGAGCAGGACTTGATCAAGTTGCTTCCCCAAGAAGAGTGGATCAATTTTTCCCACCGCCTTATCCACCACGGACGGCGGATTTGTAACGCCCGCAAGCCGCTTTGTGGGAAATGTATGCTGCTGGAGATTTGTCCGCGGATTGGAGTCGAGGAGAAATGACCCGGCGCTTTAGCGAAACCATGCGAACGGGGTCGAGGAGATTTTTCGTGGCGGACATTCTTGGCCGTTCCGAGACCTTGTGGAGAAAACCCTTCCCGACCCTTTGTCCCTAGGTGACTTCGAACTTATTTCCCGTTATCGTCATATCCGCCATTCAACTCTCTCCGCAGGCTTTCCATGATCCTCTCCGGCGACGAGATTCTGAAGAACCTGGGATCGAACATCCATATCGATCCGTTCGACCCAGCCCGGTTGAATCCCAACAGCTATAATCTGACTTTGCACGATGAAGTCATGACCTATGAAGAGGTCGTGCTCGACATGGGGCAGCAGAACCGGACCCGCCGGCTGAAAATCCCCAAGAATGGCCTCGTCCTCAGCCCGCAGCGGCTCTATCTGGGCCGCACGGTGGAGCGGACGGAGACGCACAACTTCGTTCCCATGATTGAAGGCCGAAGCAGCATCGGCCGGCTGGGGCTATTTGTGCACGTCACCGCCGGCTTTGGCGACGTCGGCTTTGCGGGCTATTGGACGCTCGAAATGTTCGCCGTCCAGCCGATTCGCATTTATCCCGGCGTTTCCATTTGCCAGATTATTTACCACGAACTCATCGGTAACATTCGTGAGTATCAAAGCGACAAATACCAGCACAACCGGGATATTCAGGCTAGCCAACTCTTCAAAGAGATCAACCCCGATGGGGTGCGGAAAGATCCGCAACTCGCGTTGAATTTCGGCGAGAAGAAGTAGCGCCACATCCGCAAGGATTCAAGTCCTTCGCAAGCTGGCGAAAGCCCCTGCGAATGGTATAATCGCCACTCGCAAATCACTCTCCAGCGAGCGGAGCCATTCCTTGAAAGACTTTACTTACGCCGCCCCGGCAACTTTGACCGAGGCCACCAAACTTTTGTCGGCAGCCAATGGCTCGGCAAAAATACTTGCTGGCGGAACGGACATCATCGTGCAGTTGCGGGAAGGGCTGCGGGATGCCAGTCAGGTTATCGACGTCAAAAAAATCCCAGAACTGATGGAGCTCAGTTTTTCCGCACAGCACGGGCTGCGACTGGGGGCGAGCGTCCCCTGCTACTGCCTCTATGAGAATGCGGAAATCGCCAAGGCTTATCCCGCCCTGGTCGATTCTGCCCGCATTATCGGCGGCTGGCAAATTCAAAGCCGGGCAAGCATCGGTGGAAATCTCTGCAACTCGTCGCCGGCGGCCGACAGCATTCCGTCACTGATTGCCCACCATGCCTATGCGGAGATTGTCGGTCCCGCGGGCAAGCGCACCATCGCCGTCGAAAACTTTTGTACCGCCCCGGGACGCAACGTCCTGCAGCCGGGCGAACTCCTGGTGGCGCTCGTCTTTCCGCCGACCATGCCCCATAGTGGCTCCGCTTACGAGCGGTTTATTCCCCGAAATGAAATGGACATTGCGGTCGTAGGTGCGGGCTCGCGTGTGCAACTGAATTCGACCTGCGACAAGATTGAATTCGCTCGCATCGGCCTCGCGGCTGTAGCCCCGACTCCTAAATTTGCTCAGGAAGCCAGCGAGTGGCTCGCCGGCAAGCCGCTCTCCGAAGAAACGTATGCCCAAGCGGGTGAACTTGCAAAAAAGGTCGCGACCCCCATCAGCGACATGCGCGGTCCGGCGGAATATCGCTTGCACCTGGTCGGAGTGCTCGTCAAACGCACGCTGGCCAAAGCGGTCGAGCGTGCGATGGGGAAATAAGCTCGTAAGGCAGGCTTCCAGCCCGCCAGAATAGATTTCTGGGTAGGCTAGAAGCTTGCCCCACTTAGAGGCAGAACCACTTCCAAATAACAGGCAAATCAAGTGGCCAAGAAAACACACGTTACGACGACGATCAATGGCGAATCGGCACAATTTCTCTGCGAACCGCGGGAAAGTCTGCTCGAGGTGCTTCGCGATACCCTCAAGCTGACCGGGTCGAAAGAAGGCTGCAATAACGGAAATTGCGGTGCCTGCACCGTGATGCTCAACGGCGTTCCGGTGAATAGCTGCCTGGTCCTCGGCGTCGAAGCCGAAGGGGCGAGCATCGAAACGGTGGAAGGGCTGGCCTGCGACGGGCATCTCCATCCGCTGCAGCAGTGCTTCCTGGAAGGTGCTGCTTTGCAGTGCGGTATCTGCACTCCGGGTTTTCTCGTGACCGCCAAAGCCCTTCTCGAAAAGAATCCTAATCCCAGCGAGCACGAAATTCGCTTCAACCTGGCCAATAACCTTTGCCGCTGCACAGGGTATGACAAGATTGTAAAGGCAGTGCAGGAAGCGGCGAAGGAACTGGCAGCGAAATAACGCTTCGCGACGCCAGTCTCAACGAACACGACCGACTCAAGGAAAGAACCCGATGACTACCGAAGACCTCTACCTTGGCAAAAAATCCTATTCCGTCCTTGGCAAACGGCCCGTGCGGCATGATGGCGCGGACAAGGTGACCGGTAAGGCGGTTTACACATCCGACCTGCAACTGCCGAACATGGCGCACGGCAAAGTCATTCGCAGTCCGCATGCCCACGCCAAAATCAAATCTATTTACACGGCGGCGGCGTTGAAACAGCCCGGTGTGCTTGGCGTGGTGACGGGAGAAGATTGGCCGGATCTCGAGGAAAAGTTTGCCATCATGGGTGAAGCGGGAGCCGTCAACTTGCATCACTTGGCCAGCAACTGTCTGGCGAAGGGGAAAGTTGTCTACAAAGGGCACGCTGTCGCCGCGGTTGCCGCCACCAGCATCGCAATCGCCGAAGAAGCGGCGAAGCTTATCAAGGTGGATTACGAAGTTCTGCCGTCGGTCACGTGGGTGCTCGACGCCATGAAGCCGGACGCCCCGATCCTGATGCCGGAACTCCGCACCGACTCGATGGGCAAAAAAGGGGCGGAGCCCACGAATATCGCGACTCACGTGCAATTCGAAACTGGGAATATCGCCGAAGGTTTCAAGCAGGCGGACGTGATTGTCGAGCGGGAGTTCCGCACCGCCAGCGTCCACCAGGGTTATATCGAACCCCACATTGCCGTGGCACTGTGGAATGCCGACAACCGACTGAAGATTTGGACCTGCACGCAAGGTGCCTTCAATTGTCGCCAGCAAGTCGCGGAGCTTTTGCAGATTCCGGTCTCGCAGGTTCTGGTGGTTCCCTGCGAAATCGGCGGGGGCTTTGGCGGCAAAATCACCGTTTATCTGGAGCCGGTCGCTGCCCTGCTCAGCCGCAAGTGCGGCCGGCCGGTGAAGCTGTCGATGCAGCGTAATGAAGTGTTTGAAGGTACCGGCCCGACTCCCGGATCGTACATGAAGGTAAAGATTGGCGCCAGGAAGGACGGCACCATCACGGCAGGCGAAGCCTGGCTGGCTTATGACTGCGGCGCGTTTCCCGGAGGCGTGATTGGCCCAGGGGCAATGTGCGTCTTCAGTTGTTATGAGTTTCCCCACGCCAAAGTGGACGGCTACGACGTGCTGGATAACAAGCCGCATACGCAGGCCTATCGAGCGCCCGGTGCAACGCAAGCCGCGTTTGCCTGTGAGCAGGTCATCGATGAAATCGCCGAGAATCTCAAGATCGATCCGATTGAGTTTCGACTCAAGAACGCTGCCAAAGAAGGGACTCGCCGCGTCGATGGCCCAGTCTATCCGCGAGTCGGGTTCATCGAAACGCTCCAAGCGGCTCAGAACAGCGACCACTGGAAATCCAAGCTCACCGGCAAGAACCGCGGCCGCGGCATCGCCAGCGGTTTCTGGTTCAACATCGGCGGAGCATCGAGCTGTTCGGCCAGTGTGAACGACGACGGTACGGTGACGCTGGTGGAAGGATCAACCGACATCGGCGGCACCCGGACTAGCATCGCCATGCAACTGGCGGAAACGCTCGGCATCACTGCCGAGGACGTCCTTCCGCAAGTCGGTGATACCGACAGCGTCGGCTACACCTTTCTCACCGGCGGCAGCCGAGTGACATTTGCCACGGGCCTGGCCGCCTACAAACTCGGCCTCGACTTGCAGGAGCAAATGAGGCAGCGAGCAGCCGCCTTGTGGGAAGTAGAGCCTGCCGCGATCAACGTCGAAAATGGCAAGTATTCCAGCAACGGCAAATCGCTCACGTTCAAAGAACTGGCCCAGAAACTCCCCGCGGCCAAACTCGAGCCTGTCGTTGGCCGAGCCTCCGTTTCCCCCGAAGGTTCTACGAACGGCTTCGGCACGCACATCTGCGATGTGGAAGTGGATCCCGAAACAGGCAAAGTCACCATTCTTCGCTATACCGCGATTCAGGACGCCGGCAAAGCGGTCCATCCCAGTTATGTCGAAGGGCAGATGCAAGGCGGCAGCGTGCAAGGAATCGGCTGGGCGCTGAACGAAGAATACTTCTTCGACGACCAATCCCGAATGAAGAACGCCAGCTTCCTCGATTACCGCATGCCGACCTGTCTGGACGTGCCGATGATCGAAACCATCATTGTCGAAGTCCCCAATCCCTCGCATCCCTTCGGTGTGCGCGGTGTGGGAGAAACGCCCATTGTTCCGCCCCCGGCTACTGTCGCCAACGCCATCCATGCGGCCACCGGCTTGCGGATGACCGAGTTGCCGATGTCGCCGCCGAAGGTTTGGAAGGCACTGTCCGCCAAGTAACCGACGTAGGATGGGACTCCAGTCCCGTCCGTCAAAGCATAGTGAGAAGCTCGGACGGGACTGGAGTCCCATCCCACCGTTCTTATGCCCTGGTCCACCCACACCGTTGCCGGCCATCCCGTGGATGTTTACCTGCCGCCTCGGCGCAACGAACACGGAGACGTCGTCCTCTATCTGCACGGCGTGCATCAGAATCGGCTGAACGACAAACAGCCTTTCTTGAACGAATTTGATAAGCACGGGCTGGCGGTGGTCGTTCCGTGGACCAAGCAAAGCTGGTGGACCGACAGGATCTGTCGCCTATTCGACCCCAATATTTCCGCCCAGCGGCATTTGCTGGAGAACGTGCTGCCGTTCGTGGAACGCGAACTGGGAGCGGCCGCGCCACGTGTGCCCCTGTTGGGAACCAGCATGGGGGGGCAAGGGGCACTGCGTTTCTCGTATAAGTTTCCCGATAAATTCCCCATCGCCGCGGCCATTTCACCGGCCATTGACTATCAGTTGCGCTACAATGAAGGAGACGAGACGCTTCCCCAGATGTACCCTGATCCAGAAGCGGCTCGGCAGGATACGGCCACGCTACACATTCATCCGCTCAACTGGCCGCGGCATCAGTTTTTCTGTTGCGACCCCGAGGACTACCGCTGGTGGGAAAGTGCTGACAGGCTGCGAATGAAGCTCTACTCACTCGGTGTGCCGCACGTCTGCGATATGGAAACCACTGGCGGCGGCCACGGTTTTGACTATTACAACAAAATGGCTCCGCGGGCAGTTGAGTTCATCGTGGAGCGACTAGGGCAGGAACGGCGGCGAGCTTAGCCACCGCGTCCACGCGATTGTCAGGCGTTTCCACTCACGGAGTGAGCAGACTACGATACAAATCCAGAGTCTCCCGGTCCCCAATGATCGTGAATACCTCCCGAACCTGTTCCAGGCCGACGGAGAGCAGGAAATTCGACTTGCGGCCGTAGCTCTTCGCCCCCAGGATGTAGAAATTCGGCTCGGGACAGAGCAGCGTTTTGGGTCCGCAGGTCTTCTGATCCAGGCAATCGGAGGAGGTGCTGCCGAGCAGTGCCGCGGCCAACTTCATGGGGCCGAAGGAAGCAAAGCACTCATGGACCTGCAATTCTTCGTACAGCGCACGGTCTGGAGTGAAGCCGACATTGGCGATTATGCGGTCAAACCTGTGCGTTCCCTCCTGCGGCCCGGCCAGCAATACATCGAAAGCCTCGCCTTCCCCATTTCCAACTTTTGTTATCGCTTCAACGACATTTCCAGGCCAGTAGGTGACTCCGTTTTGCGAATCGCTGGTCAAGGCATTCGCCGCACGCGCTAGCCGTTCTCGTTCGGGAAGCCGGTCTCCGGCAATTGGCGTGATCGGGCCGCCGGCGCTCGCGGGGCCTTCGCGACGCGTGATCCAAGTGAAACGAGTGCCCGGAACTTCGCGAATGAGGTGCGCGAGCGAGACTGCGTTGGTCGCGGCTGAATAGCCCGCACCCAGGAGCAAAGTATGCTTTCCGGCATAACGGTCACGGTCGGTGACGAGTATTTGCGGGAGACGGTATTCAATTTTGCTGTCTTTGCGAAGAGCCATTTCGCCGATTGCGGGAATGCCGCCGTAGCCGCACCACTTGGGCTGGGACGAGAAAACGCCGGAAGTGTCGATGACAACATCCGCCTCCTCCAGCCGCTCGACTCCGTCTGGGCTGCGGACGAGCAGTCGGAACGGCCAATCGCCGCGGTCCTCATGCCCGGGCATTTCGTCTTTGTGAATTTCTCCCTTGCCGATGCGCAGGACTTTGGTATGCAGCCGCAAATGGTCAGATAACAGGTCCGTTTGGGAGAGCGGTGCAAGATATTGCTCCACCCACTGCCAGCCAGTCAGCAACTCTTCGTCGCCGGGAGGAGAGTAACTCTCGTCCTGTGCCGCCAGCGCGGCGAGCCCCAGCGGCGAACGGTTCATGCCAAACGGCGTGAACATTTTGACGTGTCCCCATTGGCGAACGGCCGCGGCAACTTGCGCCCCCGCTTCAAAGACGACCACGTCGTAGCCGAGCACCCTCGCGTAGAGCGCCGTTTCAATTCCTATCGGTCCGGCGCCGATGACGGCGATGGTTGCGGGGGTATCGACAGCCATGAAGTAGCAGGTCCTTAGGCGTTGAATTGCTGCTGGTCCCGCTGGGCTTGCAACCGATCATCGATTTGTTGCGAGATGCGTCCCGTGAGCGGGAAGTGCGCGGCGATGCAGAGGAAGGCAATTCCGCCGACTGCCAGGTGCACGAGCTCCGCCTGCTGCATGTAGGCGACAAGATTGGCAAAAGCTGCCCCCTCGAACAGAGCACATCCCACGATGGTCGCGGTCTGAATGGGTGTAAACGCCTCGCGGACGGCGGCTGCTTCTTCCGGCTCGTTACTCGCGGTGCCTGTCTGTTGACCAATTCCGCTCCTTGGCGACAGCCGCGGCACGATAAAGCCGGCCAAGAACAACGGTCCCGCCATCCCCAGGAGCAGAAGATTGATTTTGGTCCCTAAGGAATGGACCCGGGCGGCATTTTGCACCGAAGCGTAGACCCCAAAAGAGAGGACGCCCAGGGAAAGGGCAATCACAATTACCCGCAGGGTCATTACCAAGGGACGAAGCGTTTCGTTGGCTCGTTCCGAAAGCATGGCAACTCTCTCCCTGGTTACCGCTCCGAGTACTTATTCGTAATGCAGAGCTTGGGCCAGGTTCACCCCAGCGGCCCGTCGTGCCGGGATGATTGCCGCAATCCAGGTAATGAGCATCGAGCCAAGCAATGCGGTGATCATGAGTCCCGGATGGAGCGTGAATTCAATCGGCCGCCCGTAGGACGGCTCCATGGCCAGGTTGATAACCCAGGCAATCCCCAAGCCGAACATAATGCCTGGGACGAGTCCCACCGCGCCGATGATCAATGCCTGAATGGAAATCGTTCGCCGCACTTGCACGCGTGTCATTGCCACAATGCGGAGCAGACCGAGTTCGCGAGTTTGCTCGAGCACGTTCATCGAAAGCGTATTCACCACACCAAAGGCCGCGACCACAAATCCCAGGAAGATCAGGCCCCACAAGCAGCCGGAGATGCCGTTGCTGATCTGGTTGATCCGTTGACCGATTTCAGCTTGGGAATTGAGCAGCACGTCGTACTCTTTGCAAATTGCCTCGAGTTTGGGTTTGAGAGCCAGTAGCTGACCGGAACTGGCACGGATGATATAACCGTCAACCCCCTCGATCTTCATGGTCCGCTGGGCCGTATCCCAATCCATGTAGAGCGTCACTCCGGCTGCCAGATAGTCGTTCGTCACACCACAAATCCGCACTTTGTGCCGGCCTTCTCCGCCGCCGATTTCGATCGTGTCGCCATCGCGAACCTGCAATCGGGCGGCTGCGATGTTGCCAATCACCACTTCTCCTTGACGCATGTGTTCAAGAATCTCTTTGCGTGCTTTGGGATTCTTGGGGGTAATCAAATCGAATGGGGATTTTTCCGGCTCATGAAATTGCCGAATTACCAGGACAATGTTCAGTTCTTCGGGGATTTCCTTCGTATCATCGATGGGCCCCGCGCGATTGACGACTTGGGCCTGGGCGCTAACCATTTTCACACGGTCGAGAAAGGCGATCTCGCCAGACTTCTCCAGCGTGGTCAAAGGTATTTCGAGTTGCTCCGGAAGGTCTGCCGAGGTCCCTGTATCCATGGAGGGAAGCATGCCGCGGATGTAGTAGTCTCCGACCAGGGCCTTGCGATACCACTCTTTAAGATTGCGGACGTTGTCGAGGATGGAGTGGGCCATGGCGACCCCGGTCGCTCCCGCGATGAACAGCACACCCACGGTCAGCGAGGTTCTGCCGCGGTGACGCAGGATTTGCTTGAGCGCCAGATTTGATTCCACGCGGCGGCCAGTTCGCCATAGATAGGACGCGGCATGCGACAGCGGGGCCAAAACCACCGGATACATCAGCACAATTCCGATGAGCAGACTGACGGCCCCGTACTGGGAAACGTCAATGGACACGACGCCAAAAATTCCCAAACCAATCGCAATTCCTCCACCGACCGCCGCGGCGAGCCCCAGCAGAATGTGACGACTAGGAACGGTCGTCATGTCCTGTGCGGAAACATGACTGAGTCCCTCGAGCGGGGACACCTTCCAGGCCCGCATTGCGGGAAACAGGGCACCAATAACGGAAACCGCAAAGCCGAATAACACTGCCAGCAAATAGGGCCACGGCTGCAGCATGAACTGAATCGGGGACGGCAGCGATATATCGAGAAGCTTGGAAAGCGCGACGACGATTCCATAGCCAATCCCCAGCCCGAGCACGATTCCAATAGTGGTTCCCAATGCTGCCAGCAGCAAGCTCTCTCCCAGTAGCATCCAGGCGATCTGATCGCGGGTGGCACCTACGGCTCGCATGATTGCCAGTTGGCGGCGGCGTTCCCCCACATTCATCAAAAACGTGTTGAGGATAATAAAGGCCGAGAGCAGAAGCGTAAAAGCGGTTGTCAGCTTGAGACCTTGCTCGGTGGAGAGGAGAGTCTCTTCGAGAACCTGGGCTCCTCCCTTGGGCTCACGAACCTCTTGCCCTTTTTCAAGAAGTGGCTGGATGGACGCTTGCAACGATTTCAGATCTGTCCCCTTATTGGCGACAATTTGCACGCTGCTGATGTTTCCCTTTCCCAAGAACCGCAAAGCCGCCTGTTTGACCGGCAGGAACACAAGACCCGTCTGGATCATCGTGCCCCCATCGCGCAAGTTGACGAGGCCCACAACTTCGAAAGTCCTTGGTCCCCCTTTATTGGCAAGTAGGCGCACTTTGTCACTCACTTTGAAATTCAGGTAGCCGGCAAATTCCGACTCCAGCAGAATCTTGTCGCCGTCATCAGCCCGCAGCAGGCGGCCATCTACCAAGGTTAAATCTCGAACCGCGCTGTCCTTTTCGGGGTCAATTCCCAAAACCTGCACGACAACCGTCTTCTTGTCATCTTCGGAGAGTTGCTGAGTGAGGCGGCTCGGTTTCTGAATTACGGGCACAGCTGCTTCGACACCCTCGATCGCGGCGACTTTTGCAACCAACTCTTCCGGTATCGGCCCGGTGTTCTGAGCGACAACCTCCAGCGAAGTCTTTCCCCGAACTGCGGCGAACATCACCTGATACGACTCGCGCGTCGTGGCGGTGACAATCGTCACGGAGACAACGGCGGCCACGCCGATAACAATGCTGGCAATGGTGAGGGCGGTGCGGCCGGGACGGGAAAGCATGGCCCGCTGGCTGAAGCGGCGGAGACTCATCGGGGGCGGGCCTCCGCGAGTTGAGCTGTTACACCCCGCCGCTCCTGAAGCAGCTCTTCCCGTTCTACCTGGCCATCGAGCAAATGGATGATTCGGTCGGCCTGCGCCGATACCGCCGGGTCGTGCGTGACCATGACAATGGTCTGCGAATGGTCTTCC
The DNA here is from genome assembly GCA_964444865.1 of uncultured Pirellulaceae bacterium. Taxonomy (GTDB): domain Bacteria; phylum Planctomycetota; class Planctomycetia; order Pirellulales; family Pirellulaceae; genus SXOA01. Next base: position 11,351 of record CAYUJE010000121.1, read on the forward strand.
ACCAGTTTGCGAAGCAATGCCATCACCCGCTTGCTATTCGCCGAATCGAGGTTGCCCGTCGGTTCGTCCGCTAGCAGAAAGGTTGGTTCAATGGCGAGAGCCCGGGCAATGGCCACCCGTTGTTGCTCGCCGCCGGACATCTTTCCTGGAATATGTGTTTTGCGGTTGGCCAAGCCAACCATATCCAGTTTCTCCGTCGCCCGGCGTTTGGCTTCTGCCGTGGAAATGCCATCGAGTTCCATCGGGAGAGAGACGTTTTCTTCCGCGGTCAAAATGGGAAGTAGATTGAATTGTTGGAAGATGAAACCAATGCGCCGGCGGCGGATAAGGGTCCGCTGGTCATCGGACATGGTCGCCAGATCAACCCCTTCTAATAGGACCTGTCCGGAAGTGGGGACATCCACGCCGCCCAAGAGGGTGAGAAGAGTGCTTTTGCCAGAACCGGAGCGGCCCATGATCGCGAGCAGTTCACCTTGTTGCACGCCGAGATCAACTCCCCGCAGGGCCTCGACGGCGGCTTCGCCTTCGCCAAAGGACTTTCGCAAGGCACGAGTTTCGAGAACAAACATAGCTGCCGCCCATGGGGTGCGAAACGGGGAATACATTGTTATCCCCGAATCAGAAAGCATTGAAAAGGGTCCGCTATCAGCCAGAAACCCTTTCCGTCCGAAATCTAGGCAAGATTTAGGGTCTATAGCGACCTGCCGCAGTCTGTTTCGATACGAGCTAACTATTCCCTTTGTGACGCCAGAACGCCACTTTGTTACTGAAAATTAGTCCGCAACCCTCGACGGACAACCCATCGTTTTGCTCTATTAGCAAACATGAACGAGAACTTGCCCGAATCGCTCAAAGACTACCCTATCGTCCTCACCTTGCCTATTTTGTGGGGTGATCAGGACGCGTTTGGCCATGTAAACAACGTGGTCTACTTCCGCTGGTGCGAATCGGCCCGCGTGGCCTATCTCGATGACACGGGCCTGCAGGACCTGATGACCAAGGACAATCTCGATCCAATTCTGGCCTCGATCAAATGCGACTATCTGAAGCAGTTGAACTATCCGGATACCGTTCGAATCGGTGCCCGGATCACGCGCATCGGGAACAAGAGCGTCACGATGGAACACGCCATCTATTCCGACGCTTTGCAGGCAATAGCGGCTAAGGCCGATTCGGTGGTGGTGGTGTTTGATTACAAAGAGCAAAAGTCCTGTGCCATTCCCGCCGACATGCGAGAAAAAATCGCGGCCATCGAAGGCAAATCCTTTGCTTAGTGCCCTGGCAGGGGGAATTCCTCTTCGGGAGCACCTCCTGAACCTCTGGTTCCGTTGTCGCGGAATACCAGCACAAAGAAGGCCATGATGATTGCCGCAAAGATGGCCGGGAAAGTCCACACGTTCCGCCAATTCACAAGTTGAATGACCAGTTTGCTCCGTTCATCGCGATGCTCGGCCAATTCGAGATTGAGCTTGGCAATCTCGGCCGCATTCTCGCCGCTGCTGCCAGCCAGTTGGATGAAGAAACGCTCCAGAGGGGATTTTCCCGTCAGTCCCATCAAATCTTCGATCTTGTCTTGCGCGGGCTTGATCTTGGTGTCTTCGATCACCTTGATCTGGTCCTGAAGTTCCTTGGCTTTCGTCTGGTCTGCCATGGCACTGGACTTGTCCAGCGTGTAGTAGTTCTCCACCCGTCCCGCGACCTGGGCACCGATGAACATTCCCAGGCCAATCGTGAAGAGAACGAGCATTCCCTGCGCCTGGCCACGAATGGCGGGCGGAGCGACTTTGTCTGTGTAAATCTGGCCGGTCACAAAGAAGAAGTCGTAACAAATGCCGTGCAGGATGATGCCGCTCAAGACCATCCAAGCCACGCGGTCGTCCGCACCTAGAGCGAACAGCCCGTAGCGGATCACCCAGGCCAACATGCCCACGAACAGCATCCACTTGACGCCGAGTCGGGCAAAGAAGAATGGCATCACCAGCATGAAGAAGATTTCGGACATTTGCCCAAAGGTCATCTTGAACGCGGGGCTGGCAAGGCCAGCGCTATCGGCAAATTTGCCCGCCATTTGATAGTAAAACGCCAGCGGGATGCAGATTAGAAACGAGCTGAACATGAAGGTGGCATAGGACGGGTTCTTGAGCAGGATGAGAGCATCCAGCCCAATCAATTCGCGAACGGAAACTTCCTTGCCTGCGGATGGAGGCGGGGTGTGCGGCAGCGTAAAGCTGTAGAGTCCCATGAGAATCGCGGCGAAGCCGGCGACGTAAAACATTTTGATGTCTGCGTCCCAACCAAGCAGACCGATGCAGACGCCGGCTGCGATCCAGCCGATGGTTCCCCAGACGCGGATCCAAGGAAACTGCTTCTCCGCATCCGTCATGTTATGCAGCGACAGGGTATTGGTCAGAGCCAGCGTCGGGTAATAGCACAGCATGTGACCGAAGAAGATCAGGTTCACCAGCAGCGGACTGGGGGCGTTTGTCCCCATGTAAAAAGCAGCGCCGAGCATAATCGTGCCACCCAGCAGATGAAGCACTCCCATGATCCGTTCGGTTGCGAAGAACCGGTCAGCGAACATGCCAACGAAGAATGGAGAAATCATTCCGGCGATGGGGCCGACGGAATACGTCCAGCCGATTTCTGTTCCCGAGAAATTGATCTTTCCCAGAAACAGGTAAGGCGTGACGTACCAGGCTCCCCACAAAAAGAACTGCAGGAACATCATCACGCTGAGTCGCAGGGTGATTAGCGGGGGAGCGCCTTCTTTCATGGATTCCTCGGTCGGCTGTCAGGAATGATGAGCAGTCTCGGAAAGCTCGGCATTCTAAGGGACAACGAGGGCGGGCGAAAGCATTCCCCCAGCAATTCTGGCCGCCACCTTGAGAACATTTCCTCTGGGGCAAACGGAAACGAAGCGGGGCTGTCTCAGTACCCCCCAATGCCCTCTTCCTACCCGTCATCCACAATCGACCCCCTGAAGAACCCGCTGTTTTTTGGTGCCTGGTAGGCAATTTTCAAAGCGGGGCTGATGGCCGATTTGCTGCCGTCTCGATGGGCGTGCAAGGCCAAATCCAAGATCGTGGAAGTGAGCAGCGTGCGCTGCACGGGATAGGGTGCTTTGCCGCTTTGAAAGAACTGCTCGATGTTCCAAGTGAGGGGATCAAAGAACCTCGCACCAGGAGGGGCAGGAAGATAGAAGCAGCTCGAAACCGGCTTGGGGACCCCTTTTATGCTCCCTGCAAAAGCGAAATCGGATACTTGTTCAACCAGGTTCAGGACCGTCCCTTTGGTGCCGTCGGCGTATTCGACGAGAATGGCCACGGGGCTGAGCACATTTTCGCGAATCGGGCCGACGTTGTGGCTCGGACAGCGGGCGAGAGCCGCTTCGAGCAACTTCCATGACCAGCGACCTTCGTCGCCTGCCTTCCAGACGTCGTCTCCTTGCAGATAGGTCACCGATTTCACGCCCGTTTCGCCCCCCGCCCTCCGTTCCAGCATGCATTGCAAAGTTTCCAGTGCGTGGATGAGATAGATCTCTTGCGCTCCCCGGTCAAAGCCGTAACAAACCAGTCCCTCGGTGAAGGACGTGCCCAACAGGGGCTCAATTTCCGGCCTGCGCCAAGTGACCGGCAGCGAGGAGCCGGCCATCAACCCGAAATCGAGTTTTTCGGCAGTGGAAACCATCTCGGCGGCCTGCTTGTGGTCATATGAAAGGTGCTTGTCCACAAAAACAGGGACGCTCCTGCCGCTTTTGCGGAAAACGTCCACGATTTCCTGAAATCGCTCGTAACGCGGGTACAAGACCTGACCAAATTCATTTGTCTTATAGTCGCCATGTTCAATGATCAGCAGCACGGCATCCACATCCAGTTTGTCCCCTCCCAGGGTTTCCGCCACGGTCGGGCAGAGCTTGATGCCATGCGTTTTGCAGAACACAGGTCCCAAATCGTCCTTGGGTGCCTGGTCGTCGTACATGCGCACGACCTCAAACGGCGGCTGATGATGAAAGCCATCCTTGCGGTAGCCATGCACAAAACGGCCGACAATATGATAGGCATGCGACCTGAGCCGAAAGATCGAATTCACCGCCGCCACGCGAAGTTTTTTGCCGGGCTGGTCCGCTGCGTTGGCGATTCCCGCATCCTTTCCGGGCAAAAATTCAGCGGTCAGGGGTCCCAGCAAGGCGGCGGCGGAGCCCCAGGACAAGAGTTGACGACGAGAGATCATAGTAAAGACCCTGCCCTGCCTATTTAACCGAAGGAAGAAGATTGGAAGGTCCGACCGGTGCATTCATCTGTCACCCAACCTACTGACCCGCGGAGCCCGCTTCAACTTGGCATGTCAACTTTGCAAGAATCTCGCCAAATCCCCGGGATATTCCTCCTCTCACCGTTGCCCTTTTTTCACAAACTGCGTACGATGCCGCCGCTGGCTTTTCTCTACCCCAATTTCCGCTCTGCGGGCGGATTCTGTGCTGCATGAAAATGCACCGTTTTGACGAACAGTTCGTCATGTTTATCGACCTTGGACTGGCGATGTGCCGGGCTAGTGGCGGCAGCGCGCTCTTTTTGATGCTTTCCGGCCCCACCGAGTGGGAGCAGCTCAAGCAAAGGGCCGACGGAATGAAAGTGGTGGTGGCAGCCGACGAACCGGCCAAACTAGCTGGGGCCGAGGAAGCCGGCTTGCTTGTATTGCCGCTGGACCGCTCTGATATTCCGGTGATCGAACGTTTGACCCAGGCCCTGCTGCGTGGTGTGGCGAAGGAGTTTCTAACGCCCGGCGACGGCGTCGTCGTCATGTACAGCGGTTTTGAAGCCGACGTGCTGGATTCGATCAGTTTCATCCGTCTGGACGAACACCTCGGGCGCCTTACTGCTCGCGACCTCCGCCAACTCGACACCAGCGTTCCGCTGGAGACGCTCAAAACCGTTGTTGATCTGGCTGTGGAAATCGGCCGCGAAGGGAGAGAAGGCAAGGCTGTGGGAACGATGTTTGTCGTGGGAGATACTCGCCGCGTCCTTACCCACTGCCAGCCGGCCGGATTTGATCCCGTGAAGGGTTACCCTCGGAGCGAGCGGGACTTGCACGATCCGCGTGTCCGCGAAGCAACCAAAGAAGTTGCCACGCTTGATGGGGCGTTCATCGTCTCTTCCGAGGGAACTGTCGAAAAAGCTGCCCAACTCGTGGACGCTCCTTACGCCAACCTCACCCTTTCCAAGGGACTTGGTTCGCGGCATTGGGCAGGAGCGGCCATCAGCAAGGTGACGCACTGCATTGCCATTGTCGTCAGCCAGTCCAGCGGCACGGTCCGGATCTTCCAAAATGGGGAAGTCATGCTCCGCATCGAACCCTTCCGCCAGGCGATGAAGTGGAAGGATTTTGAGTACGAACGACCCGCGGAAGACGAATAGTTTCTTTCCGCCGCTAGAGCGCTATTTCTCCACCCGTCCTTCATAGACATGCTGCCCCTTGAAAGGCGGCAACGCTCGATGCATGACGACGGGAGCTCTGCGGGTGTGAACGACTTGGCCACCTTTGGGAGAGCTATATTGCCGGGCCTGTGCCGCGAAGGGGAGTGCGAAGAGGAGAGCGAGCGATAGAACGATGCGAGTCATGGAATTCTCCCGTATTTAGAGTACTGCTAACTACGTCTTCCATGACTGCGCGATCCCTAGATGAATGTTTTCGACCAGGCGACATTCCAACATTCAGTTACCTAATCGATGTCCGCAAACCGAACGTGACCTCACTTCGCTGAACGACCCTCCCATTCATGAAGAACGAGTACTGCCGGCAGAATCGCACGGCGTACCGCAGGGATAACCGGCCAGGTTTCCCCGCTCTACCTGAAGCGTTGCGTGTTCGATGCCAAAACGGTCGTGCAACTCCTTGGTAATCTGCTTGAGAAGCGAATCTTCGCAGGGAATATCCGGCATGACGAGATGCGCGGTCAAAGCGGCTTCCGTCGTGCTCAATCCCCAAATGTGCAAATCGTGCACTTCTTGCACACCCGGCAGTGACGACAGGTACTCCTCGACGGCTCGCGGCTGAATCCCTTTGGGGACGGCGTCCAGTGCTAAGTCCAGGGACTCCCAGAGCACCCCCCAGATACTCGCCAGAATCACGGCCGCGATGACCAGGCTGATGGCGGGATCAATCCACATCCACTGGGTGAAGTGGATCACGACTCCTGCCACCACCACACCCAGCGAAACGGCGGCGTCGGCAGCCATGTGCAGAAAGGCCCCGCGGATGTTGACGTCGTGAGACCCTCTCAGGAACAGGAGAGCCGTAGCGGTATTGACGACAATGCCGGCCCCGGCGACCCAAATCACTAGGCCTTCGTGTAAGGGCTCGGGATGAGCGAAACGGCGAATGGATTCCCAGGAAATCCCCCCCACGGCCACCAGCAGCAGCACGGCATTGGCGAGCGCCGCAATGATGGTGCTCCGCCGCAAGCCATAGGTCCGTCGCTCCGTGGGTGGCCGGCGGGCCAGAGTGATGGCTCCCCAGGC
>CAYUJE010000122.1:0-17706 GCA_964444865.1 uncultured Pirellulaceae bacterium
GCTTTAGCCGTTAACCCGTGGGCGATTTGAGTTCGCACCAGCGGGCTTCAAGTTGCGGGGGCCGGATTTGAACCGACGACCTCGAGGTTATGAGCCTCGCGAGCTACCGGGCTGCTCCACCCCGCGTCATAAGAGATTTTTTCGACCACGGGTCTGGCGACCGTTTTTGGGGCGAATATCCGATTGTACCGGGATGGGGCGTGGAGTCGAGGGGTGGGAATGCGACGGAGGCCCCGTGTTGGCAAAAATCGGTCGGACTAGCCGGTATGATCGGCATAGGCGGCAACTCTTTGGGCTGGAAGAGTACTTCTTGCTTGGCGCTACTGTTGGCGACTGATAGACTTGCAGTAGTTGTGAATGAGTGTCGGCGCACCGAGGCAGGCGAACATTTTCGCCAAGGGACGGCCTGATGTCGAATCATGATCCGTATCGCCAGAATCCCCAGCCGGGTGGTTATCCGCAGCAGCCGATTCCTCTTCAGCCACAGTTTCCGGGGGCACCGCAATATGGTCAGCCGGGCGCACCCCAATATCCACAGCAGTACGGCTATCCACAGCAACAGCCCCCCTATTATCCGCAGCAGCCCCAGCCGGTTCCTGTTCAACCAATTCCACTCGTGCCGGTGGCTGCTCCCACTCAGGCCGAGCCGATTCCGCTTTCGGCCTGGCAGACGCCGCAGCCCGTAAGGCCGGTTGCTCCGGTGCCTGTGCAGCCGACACCTGTGCCGGTGCGTCCCGCGGGACCTCGTCCTGTATTGGCAACGCCAGAGAACAAAGCTGCCGCCCGAGTGGCCGTTGCTCCGCAGCCCATTCCGGCCAACCGCCCGATTGTTGCGCCCGCCAAACCGATACCGGTTCCCGCCGGGGGTGGGCAGATCGTTCGTGAGGAACGACCGGAAGATCAACCGCCGCCGGATGAGACGGCCAAAATCGTTCGTGGAGCGCCGCCATGGATGGTCAGCATGGTGGTTCATGCGGCGCTGCTGCTCATCATGGGGCTGATTTTTATCGCCCGTCCGATTACCGAGCAGATCATGCTCATCGCGCCTCCCGACATCTTCGCCGAAAAGTTGGGAGAGCAAGTGCTGGAGACGGAGTTGCAGTCCCCCGAATCAATGGAGCTGGAAGTTGTCGATCCGGCGCTCTCCTTCGATGAAAAGCCGCCAGTGGACGATCCGTTCGCGGCACCGCCGATTGTCGATTTGAACATTCCCGATCCGAATTCCTCCACGAGTGATATTGCCGCACCTGCCATTGGGCTCGCGCTAACGGGCCGGCAGGAAGGTTCCAAAAAATCTTTGCTGGCGGCATATGGCGGCACCGCGACGACGGAAGCCGCCGTCCGCGAAGGGCTGCTGTGGCTCAAGAGGCAACAGAAAGAAGACGGGACTTGGAGCCTTATGGGCCCGTATTCCAGCGGCGGCTATGCGGAAAATCGTGTTGCCGCGACCGCGATGGCACTCTTAGCATTCCAGGGTGCCGGCCACACGCATCAGGGGAAGGGAGAGTTTCAACCCACTGTCGCCAAAGCGTGGAAGGCCCTGCTCGCCATGCAAAATGCGGACGGAGAGTTCCAAGGAGAGGCGGCCTATAACCAGAAGACGTATGGCCAGGCTCAGGCCTCGATTGCAGTCTGCGAAATCTATGGCATGACTAAGGACAAGGCGTTTCAAGGTCCTGCACAAAAGGCGGTCAGCTATGCCCTCTTCTCCCAGTCTCCGCAGGGGGGGTGGCGCTATAGTCCTAAGGAAGATGCGGATACTTCGGTTACCGGCTGGTATGTGATGGCACTGCAGAGCGCTATGATGGCGGGGCTCGACGTCCCCAGTCCCACCTTCGATAAGATTAATGGTTTCCTGGATAGCGTTGGTTCGGAAAACCAAAGCAAGTATGCCTATATGCCGGGGCAGGATTATCGTCTTTCCATGACCGCGGAAGGGCTCCTCTGCCGCGAGTACTTAGGTTGGAAGCATAACGACGAGCGACTGCGGACAGGCATCAATTACCTGCTCGCCAATCCAATCGACTACAACAGTTCGGAAAGCCATCAGAACGTCTATTACTGGTATTACGCCACGCAGGCCTTGCACCACATGGATGGGGACGACTGGAACAAGTGGAATGCGGTGATGCGGCAGGCGGTACCCACGCATCAGATCAAATCCGGGGCCGAAAAGGGAAGTTGGGCTCCTTCTTCCGGCGACACGCATGGTGCCGGGGCGGGGGGGCGGCTCTATACCACCTGTCTCTCGATTTACATGCTAGAGGTCTATTATCGGCATCTGCCGATCTATAAGTACCGGCTCAAGTAATTCGTGGATTTTCTGGCCAATTCTCGGCTTTTCTTGCTGGACATTCGCTTGACTACGGGGGCGTTCCCGCGAAGAATCGGTAGTTAGAAAATCGAACTTCGTGAGTTCAAACGATCCGCTTCTGGAAGTCCTCTTCGTTCGCTATTTTTGGAACGGTAAATCATGCGGATTCCCCGACTAGCCGTCGGCACTGTTCAGCACCAAGCCCGCTGCGAACCGCTGTTCTGGGCGCTGCTGACGACCCTTTCGCAATCCGGGATGGCCGTGCAGACCTTTGGCTCGCGGGCCAGTTATGCCAGTCACGACGCTTCCCGCGTCCTCACCGGCCGTCCGAGGCGCTATCTCGATAGCTGGATGATGGACGATGACCAAACGCTTGCCATCTTCGAAAAGGGAATGGTTGATTGCCATCTCGGCTTGCTGGAGGGATCCTTCTCGCCTGCATCCAATTCCACGAATATCGGCGGCTCGCTGGACGAGTCCTGCGATCGGCTGAATTGCCCGCGCATTGCCGCCATCGATTTATCGCTGATGGATGGCTGCCGCATTCCTGCGAGGCCCGAGCATTTGGACGGGATTCTGTTATCCCGAGCCAAGTCCGACGAACACGCTCTGAAGTGCCAGGCAACTTTGGAATCCCTGTGGGGCGTTCCCGTTCTGGGCTGGCTGCCAGACTCCGAACCGATCGATGCCCTGCTCGATTACCTGCCGGCATCGCAGGCTCCCGCCCGCAGCGTTTGCCTTTCGCTGGCACAATCTTTCCGCTCTTCCTTTCGATTTGATGCACTCTTGGAAATCGCGGAGCGGGTCAGTTCCATGCCGGCAATCTGCCAGGAGGACGAGCCAATTTGGAACCCGCGGCGGAAGACGACCGTTGCTGTTGCCTTGGACGAAGCATTCACGAACTACTTTCCAGAAACTCTGGAACGGCTCGAATCGGCGGGTGTTTCCCTGCTGGACTTTTCTCCGCTCAAGGGAGAAGCCATTCCTAACGAGACGGACGTGGTTTATCTCGGCGGCGGAGCATCCGACCGGCTCTGGACGAAACTCGCGGCGAATCATTGTCTGGCACAATCGCTGCGCTGCTTTGCCTCCCGCGGTGGCCGAGTCTATGCAGAAGGGACGGGACTGGCTTACCTTTGCCGTCAGGTGCAACTACTCGACGGAACCACTCAGCCGATGGCTGGCCTTCTGCCGGCGACCGCCCGGCAAATTTCCCGCCAGCCGCAGTATGAACCGCTGGAAATCGAATTCGGCGCACCCTCCTGGCTCTTTGATTCCGAATCTCCCCTGCGCGGATACCGGGACAATTCCTGGCAGATCGATCCGACCGGCCCCATGCTCACCTTTGCTCGCGGCGAGCAGCATCGCTTCGACGTCCTCGGCCGAGGCAACGTCATCGGCAGCCGACTGGCGATTCACTTCGCCTCGCAGCGCAGCTTGCTGCGGCGTCTGGTCACTCCCGCTCCCCTGCGGCACTTTGTGCCGGCGATGGTGGAGCGGAAGGGATAGTTGGTCAATCCAAGGTCGCGAGTGCTAGAGGCCGATTGCGAATTCTTACGGATTCTGTCTTCGATGCTGGCCACAACAGCGACTCCAGCACTTCCGCAGAATTGGCCCAGTCGAATCGGGTCAAATCCGCACCGGGAGTCTCGGAGAAAAATGCGTTGCGAATGGCGTTACAAAGGGCCTCTACGTTGGCTCCTTCCGCCACGAAAACACTCTCCCCACCCACCTCGATCGAGGTCGGATTATCGGATGGGATCACCACTTTTGCACCACACGCCAGTGCTTCAATCGTCGGCAGGCCAAATCCCTCCGCTGCGGACCAGTTGACCACCACATCGGCGGAAGAATAGGCCCTGCGAACATCCGAATCGGAAACGTGACCGAGATAAATTGCGTTGCCTTCTCGCCGCGGTTGGCCCCTCCCCAGAAAGACGGCATGCGCATTTAACTTCGACACAGCTTGCTGAATTTCAGCGAATCTCTTGCGAGGATCCTGCGTGCTGACGGCGACAACCAACAGGGTATCTTCCGGGATACCGAGTCGGCGGCGAAATTGGGGGTCTGCATCAGGAAAGAACGTCTTGCGGTCATAACCCCACGAGACAACATCGATGTGGACCCTCTTTCGAACCAGCGCGTGGAAAAGTTCGTCAATATCGGCGGCGACATGCCGCGAAGCCGTGACGAATCTCCCCTGGGAACCATACGGACCGAAGGCCAGTTCCGAGATATTGCGAGAAAATGCCTGCGTGAAGTCCAACGGATAATTGTGCGAATAATGTAGCGGGATCAGGTCGTGAATCACAAACACCGCTCGTTCGGGCGGCGTGAATTCCGGGGGTTGTGCCGGCAAGAGGCCCGCTGAAAAACTGAGATAGGCATCCGCTGTGGCGCAGAGTCGGAGGTGTTTCCCACGCCAACCATGAAACTCGCGTCGCACGCTTATCGGGATGAGGCGGCGCAGCTTGCGCTCCAAAAACCTAAGCCCAAGCCGCCCCCCGATGTCTGCCTGGCGAAAGGACTGTGCGGTTTTGCGCAGCAGTCTGGCCACCAAGCTGGCGTTGGCCTGTTTTTCAGTTAGCGAGGCGGTTGCGATGTGATTCAAATCACGTTCCACTCGGACCGCGTCAAAGTCGCCAGTCCAGCGAACAACCTCTTCCAGCCCTCGAACATGCTGCTTCACCAGGACGATGTCCCAACCCCGCTCCGCTGCCGCTGCCGCCAGATACGGAGTTGTTTCGCGGATCACTCGCTGAATTCCGGTTGTTTTCTGATTCCACAGAGCCGTCATATCGATCGCCAGGACCGAATTTACATTTTGCGAACGAGACGAGGCGATTGATGTCATGCAGCACGCTTCCCTGGTGAAAATGTTTCGGCGGCATCGCTGCTTACGATGGTCCCACGTATCAGCGCGATGCCGAGTTTACGGCGGTCCGCCAGACCAGCTTTGGCGGGAACAAACGGATCACAGTCCCAGGACAAGATGGCTCTCGTCATGGTGGGGCAAACATTCTCGCGAATCGTCACATTGACGATTCCGTCTGTCTCGGTGACGTCTTCCGCGGGAATGCGCCGTCCGTTGAGGTACAACCGGGGCCTCCGCGCCAGCCAGCCTCCCGTTGGACGGGTGTCGAGTCGTACGCGGCAGTTGGGTGATACCCTTGGAAAAATAATTGCTGCCTGGGGTGCTGACCAGCAATAGCTTTCGCCCTGCCAGACTTCGGGAGGGAAGAAGTTAATGCTGCACGTGAGGAGCGATTCCGCTTCGACGGAGGAGGGCTCATCGTTGGATAACGGTGCGGCAGGACTACTCTCTGCCAGATACAGCGCCGAACCGATGGTGGCGCAAGTTTCACGTAAGTACAGATACTGAGCCAAAAGCGGCTGGCTGTCGGCAACCGCAGCGCGACGATGGGTGACATGGAGCATTGTCAGGAAGCGGAGGGACGCACTCCAGGCCCGCCAACGGGCGTTCCACACCTGCCCGCGCCACCCGATCAGAGCCGAGAGAAAATTCGAGCCGGCCAGTGGCGAAAGGTTCCAAGCTGACCTGAATTCCAATCGACTCAGCGATTTCAGCAACTCCCGCCAAATTTGCCGGGCCACCGTTGGATCGACAAGGCCGTCTGCTCCGGAGGGAGATGCGGAACCAAAGTACTTCCTGGCCAAGCGCGGCTCGGCTGCCCAGAATCGGCACGCTCCCAGTCGACCGACGGCCATCGCGCAGAGAAGTTCGCTCGGTCCGTCCGTATCAAAATGTTCCAAAATGACGTCCGAAAAGTCCTCGAGACGGCAGCCCGACTCCATGAGCCGAATCGCCAGGGCTGTTTCCGCAAAACGGAAGTAGTCCTCCGGGAACCGCCCCAGGGCATTAAAGGTCTTCTGCCGAATCAAGAATCCTCGTAACCCCACAGATCGCCACAAACCCAATTCTCGCATCGCGCCGCTTTCGCGATCGCAGAGTTCGGCATCGACGGCGGCAAAACGAGACCGAATTCCATGGGCCGTGCCGAGCACCGCGGCATCACAATCGGAATTGGATAGCCTTGCGGCAAGTGCCAGTGCTGCTCCTGGACAGGGGACGACATGCGATTCCGAAAAAACCAGCCAGTCCGCCGCTGCGACATTCGCTCCTGCGTTGTAGAGAAGGGCTTCGTTGGCGCTTGGCTCGCAAACCAGTTGGTCGCGGGCGTCCAACAGCGCTGCCGCCTGACGGGCCAGCTTGGGGCGACCGGAATCGACCACGACAATCTCAAAGGGGACCAAAGTGGTTCGCTGATGGAGCCATCCCTGGATGGCCTTCAACGCCACCCCACGATCATCGTGCAGCGGCACAATTACCGAGAACAGCGGCTTAGCAATCTCGGTGGATGCTGCATGGGGCATGAGCTGACAGCCGACTGAAACTACAGCGAAAGCGACTCTTCGCAAATCTGTGTTGCCGGAAAACACCGGATGCTAGCAACGGGGAAGGTCGGTGGGCGGGGCATAATAGCCCCTTGATGACCTTTGAGCAATCTCAAGAATGAACCGGCGGACGTTGGCGCGCGGCAAGATTCGGCGTTAACGCAAGGTGCCCGCCAAGAGGCGACAAACTATAGTCCCGCGCGATGCGCGGGACCAAGGAAGTCACTTGTCTCTTATCTGTTGAACAAGAACGACGGGTTGTTGATGAGCGCCCAGGCCAAATCCTGGGCACCGATCGCGCGGGCGTTCTTCAGTTGCTCGGCTTCGCGCTGCACGGATTGGGTGAGGCGAACGAGTTCCGAATCTTGGCCGCGGAAGTAGTCGCTGATGACCTTCTTCTGAGCCTCATCCCGCTTGTCGGCAGGTACCCCCAAGGCCGCCGCAAGCTCTGCGGGCAAGTTCGGCCCGGTGAGCGGTCGACTGCCGGTGGCAACACTGAGGCGGAACTTGCCGAGCGTATGCATTCCGTCCTGAAACTGCTGGGAGAGTGTGATGGTGAGCAAGGTGCCGCCATCGTGCTTTACATCGGCCTTCGTTTCGAAGAGGGCCGTGTGCGGCTTGCCGAATTGCGGCGAGACCGCCCAGCCGGTCGCTTCGTTCCCGTCAATCGCACCAACCACGCCGTACATTTCCTGGCTGAAGTCGGCCGAGGCATTCTGCAATTCAACCGCAGCCCCCTTCGCCGGGTCGGCTTTGGGAGCCGCCGACACTTTCAATTCGCTCAAAACGAAGTTTCCATTCGGCGGCCGGCCTGGCCCACCGCCGGGAAGAGCCGCATCATTCAAGGCTTCGAGGCGAATTCCAGTTATGCCCGCCACGTCCGTCGCGGCGACAATCGTGTAGACATCCTTGCCGTTGGGACCTCCGACCGAGATCGACTTGTCTTCGTTCTTTTTGAACGTCGCCCCCACGAGGGACTTCATCTCGTTGGGGTCCAGCACGGTCCAGACCACCGGCTTGCCGGCGGTTTGTTCCCAGGCGGCTTGTTTGGCGGGAATCGTCTTCTCGTATTCCGCCAGCGCCGCCACTGCTTTTTCATGTTCTCCGGCGGAACCCTTGAGAGCATCGAGTCCGAGTTTGATTTCCTGCTCGGTCGGATTACGGGCCAGGAAGCGGATGAATACTTCCTGGATTAGCTTTGTGTCGTCCTTCTCGGTCGCCACAAGCTGGTTCAGTTCACTGGCCGGATCGGCGATGGCGTTGGCCACGGTCGGTCCGTTGATGAGCTTCATAATGGGTCCCAGCACCATGCCGCTGGAGCGCTCGCACTCGCAGGCGCTCTCGCGGACCGGCTTGCCGAAGTCGTCCAGGAAGGCATCCGTGACGCCAGCATCGGGAAGTTCAGCCGCTCGCATTCCAGCGGGGAGACCGGGAAAGCGTTCCACCGAGCCGGTCGCCAGGTGAACGGCGTCGTACAGCACTTCCGCCGGCAAGCGGCGAGGCATGGAGTGCGAGTAGTTGAGCGTGTCGTCCACGTTCCATTTGTTCGTCTTCACCGAGAGCTGATAGATTCGCGATTTGCAAATCGTCTTCAGCATGTGCTGGGCATTAAAGCCGCTGGCGACGAAGTCTTTGGTCAGGGCGTCAAGCAGTTCCGGGTTGCTGGCAGGATTGCCGGCACGGATGTCGTCAATCGGCTCGATGATGCCGGGGCCGAAAAGATAGCCCCACAACCTGTTAACGTAGCTTTTGGCGAAATACTGGTTGTCCTTGCTGGTGATCCATTTGGCGAGTTGTTCCCGCCGTGTGGCCATCGGCGGAGCGATCTCCTGTTGGTAGGGGAAAGTTGGCGGGGCAACCTCGCCGGTGCGGAGATGCTTCACTTCGCCCGAACCGCTGTCGTAGACCACTTCCACCAGCGGCACTGCCCCTTCCACCGCGCTGCCGCCGATATTCTGTCCGGCGTAGCTGGGATCCCCCTTGCGGCCAATTTGGGCGAAGAAGGCGGACATGTTGTAATACTGGTCCTGAGTCCAGCGTTCGAACGGATGGTCGTGGCACTTGTTGCAGTTGAACCGCACCGCCAGAAACAGGTGCGTGGTGTTTTCCATCAATGTTTCCGGGTCACGAATCACTTTGAAATAAGCAGCCGGGGGATTCTCTAGATTGCTGCCGGTGGCGGTCAGCACTTCCTCGGCAAACTGGTCGTATGGCTTGTTGCTGGCAACGCTTTCCTTAATCCAGTTTCGCAGGGCGATGGAGCCTTCTTCCCCGAGAAACTTGCGGTTGACCTGCAGCAGATCGGCCCACTTGTTGGTCCAGTGCTCGACATACTCTTTGTTGCCGACAAGTGCGTCGATGAGGGCATCCCGCTTGGTTTTCGAATCCCGACTATCACCCAGGAATTCTTTGACTTGTGGAGAGGTCGGCGGCAGTCCGGTGAGATCGATATACACGCGACGGACAAACTCGTCGTCGGTGCAGAGTTCCGATGGGATGATCTTTACTTGCTGCAACTTCTTGTAGACCAGGCCGTCGATGTAATTGTTCTGCGGCGGCTCTTGCCAGGCGAAGCCGCTGCGATCACCCATGCAGATGATCGTGGTGGCGGCATAGGCTCCTTCGTAGCGAACGAGCACGGGGGCTTCACCGCGGCGAAGCGTGGTGAGAACGCCACTGGCATTGGCTTCGATGACTTCGATATTACCGCTTTCAATAAACGCTTCACGGGTAACATCCCGCACTTCGCCGTTGGCAAAAGTCGCCATCACGGTGATCTGCTGCTTCATACCCGGCAAGGGGACGATGGGGTTGACGGGCAAGACGTCAATTTTGGTCACTCGGGGGGCATTCAGGTCGAGCTTGACTCCCTGAGAAATCCACTCGCGGACGAGTTCGTAATAGGGATGGCCGAAATCGGTTCGGACGCCGCCGACATGGGGGATGCTGCCGGTGGCCTTGAGGAGCATTAAGCTCTGGTCGGGTGCGGCCCGGTTGAAGCGGCGAGCGCCGATGTCATCGGTCAGGGCCCGGTGGTCGTAAATCGCGTCGTAGCCGCGGAGTGAAAGTTTGAAGCCGGCCTTTCCTTCCTTGGCACCGTGGCAAGTCCCCGCATTGCAGCTCATCCGGGCAAGGAGGGGCTGGACGTCGCGGACAAAGCTGACTGGGTGAGGGGCCTTCACGCCGTTAACCGTCACCGGAATTTTCACGGACTGGTTATTGAAGGTGTAAGTAATCTCGTCGGTTCCATCTTCAGCCGCCCGTACTTGTCCGTCGGCAGAGATATTGGCCGCTTTGCCGGAATGCGTCATCGTCGCCATTCGGGTCAAGTCGACGGACTCGCCACTGCTGAGCTTGCCGGTCACCAGAAGTTGCCGGTAATCAAATCGGTGCTTCAGTTCCACCGCTGCCGGATGAACTTCGATACTGGCGACATTCAAGCCAGCAGGAAGCTGCTCTTGACCCCGGGCTGTTAACGCCATCAGCGCCAGCGCGAATGGGATGCTCACCAGCCAGCAGAGGACACAAAGTGGTTTATTAAGTTTCATGGTAAATTCCATTTCAGATTCCATCGCAATTGAAAGTCCGCGTACAACCCAAAATCTGCTTTTTCTATTTCGCCGCTACCGCCGGTTTGATTTCCACCGGTGTAAATTTTTTGAGTAGTTTTCCGTCAGCTGCATTCAGCAGCAGTACGTCGCCGTCGAAACCCGCGACGGCAATGGTGGAGCCGTCCTGGTTGAAATCGACCGTATAAATGCCACCTTCTGGCACTTCCGCTTTCCACAAAACGGCTCCGTCGGCCGCATTGTAGGCCCAAACGTGCCCGACTCCGTCGTGGCTGCTGCCGGCGACGATCTTATTGCCGTCGCGGCTGAAGCGGACCCCGTAAACGCGGCCAGGCATGGCGGCATATTCGCGGATCAAGTTAGCGTTATCGCCGATGACGCGCACCTGTGTCCGGATCATTTTGAAAACCTTGGGAGCCCCATCGGAACCGCCGCAGAGGAATTCGTCCTTGGTGGGATGGCGATCCAGGCAGATTAAGCCACCCTTGAGAGCCCCGGGCGTGATGCTGGTGATGTTGTCAATAAACCGCTGCGTTCCCACTTCCACCAGCTTCATCGACATATCGCGGCTGACGGAAACGAGGTGGTCCGAGTTCACCGAGAAGGCAGTATCGAGCACCCAGTCATTGTGAGCACCACTGAACAGGACCTGTTTGCCAGTTTCGACGTCGAATGCATGCGTGGTATTGTCTGGGCAGCCGTAGGACACCATCTTGCCATTGGGAGACCATGCGGCACCGTAGCAGGTGTCATAGCCGACCATCATCGAAAGTTTGAGTTCCTTCTTTTCCAGATCCCAAATCTGTACCTCGCCAAACCGACCTGGCGAACCACCGGTAACCGCCAGAGACTTTCCATCCGGCGAGAAGGAGGCGGATTCGATCCGCTCCGACTGGCCAACCAGACGTGCCACTAATCCGCTGCCGTCGGGTTTATGGAGCAGCACTTCGTGATATCCGCCGATGGCGAGCAAATCCCCCTTGGGGCTATATTCCACGCAGCGGAGAACAGGAGCCGCAACGTAGACCGGTGGATGTTCCGCGTCATACTGTTGTCGGGTGGACATCGGCGTGTCGTCTTTAGCGCCTTGCTCAATCCACTTGGTGACGAGGGCAATCTCATCCGCGGAAAGTGGTGGGGCGTCCTTGGGCATTTCCGCCTTGCCATCCTTGGGTGTGATCTGGGCAATCAAGTTGCTCTTGGCGGGCTGACCGGGAACAATCGCCGCAGTTGTGCTTTCGCCCCCTTTCAGCATGGCGGCAAAATCGGTCATCACATACTCACCGCCACGCTTGGCCTGCTGATGGCAGCCGTTGCAATTCTTGGTGCGAAAGATCGGGGCGATCTGCTTGAAAAAACTGATTGACTCATCCGCTGGAGCGGCAGGCTTGGCATCATCGGCCATACTTGCCGAAACGCACGGAGCCGAACAAGCAGCGATGACAGCCAAGAGGCGAAAGAACTTCATGACAACTCTTCCCATTCTCCCCTTGGCCGACCAGAGTCGGTTTGGGGCGAAGGTATTTAAAGGTGGGACGCGGCCAGTGCCGCTGGATGCCAGGCGGGACCGTCCAGGAGCCTTCGGACCTGCGGAAAATCGCATTACCGTCCTCCCCCGGACGTACTTTGCATGATACCCCAGCAGCCGGCAGGTAGCAACCATTTTACCGCAATCCACCATGCAGTAGACTGGCAGACCCAGTCTGGAAAAACTCATGCAAATCCTCCTCGCCGATCTGAACCTTCCCGCCCACCAGCAAGCCATGATCAGCTTGCTGGATATGTACAGTCGCGAAGAGTTCGGCTCGGGAAAGCCCCTGCCCAGCGACACGAAAAACAGGCTGATTGAGGGGCTAAAACAGGCCCGTGGCATCTGCTTTCTGGCGGAAGAAAACTCTTTGCCGGACGGAGTCGAATTCATCGGACTGGCCCTTTGTCTCCCCAGTTTTTCCTCCTTCCGAGCTCGCCCCATCCTGAATATCCACGATATCGCGGTGGCTCCCACCCACCGGGGCAAAGGGGTCGGTCGGGCCCTGCTCAAAGCTGTGGAAGAAGAAGCCCGTCGACTGGGCTGTTGCAAGGTGACTCTGGAAGTTCGCCAAGATAACGAAACCGCCAAGACTGCGTATCTGCGAGCCGGCTTCAAGCCAACTTCCCCCGAAACGCTGTTTTGGGCGCAAGAACTGGAATAGTCCCTGCCGCGTGCTTTCTAAGGTTCCGCAATTTGCACCTCAGTTCTTGCTTGCTGCCGAAACCAATCGGCAGTAGATTAACCCCGTCTGCTTTAATTTTCTTCTTGACGGGTGCTGCCATGAAGATGACGGTTGCCGGGAATGACGGCGAGTTGGTGCGAGTTGCGTTATCGGGACCGGTAACGCAACGGGAACTGGCCCCAATGGCCGAGCCTTTGCTAGATTTGCTGGGCCCCAGTGCGTACGGCAAGCGAGTCATGATCGATCTCAACGACGTGTCCTATTTGGACTCGAGCGGCGTGGGTTGGTTGCTCGCCTGTCATAAGCGGATGCGGCAAGCTGGCGGCAAGCTCGTGCTGCACTCCTACTCCCCCATAGTTTCCAACGTCTTTCGCGTGCTGAAGCTGGAGAGAGTGTTGGATCTGGCGGAAAACGCCCTCGCCGCGGAAAAAACCGCTATGGGAGTTGGAGTATGAGTTCGACTGAAGCGATTGACTTTAAGACCTTGCAGCTCGC
Source organism: uncultured Pirellulaceae bacterium (assembly GCA_964444865.1). Taxonomy (GTDB): domain Bacteria; phylum Planctomycetota; class Planctomycetia; order Pirellulales; family Pirellulaceae; genus SXOA01. The sequence goes on from CAYUJE010000122.1 coordinate 13,008, forward strand.
CGAATTGGAGCCCTCCCAAGCCGTCAGCCAGTTGATCGAACAGGCCGCCGAATTGCAGGCCAGCGATATCTTTTTCCTCAGTGATGAAAATGGCTTGCGAGTGGCCATGCGCCGCATGGGCCGTCTGGAAACCCTGGCCGATGTCTCGCGCGAGCAGGGACGTCATCTGATCTCCTATGTCAAAGCCCAGGCGGGTATCGACATCGCCGAGCGCCGCCGTCCGCAGGAGGGGCGCTGGATTGTTGATCGCGCAGGGGGGCGGATCGATCTTCGCATCAACATCATTCCCACGCTGCATGGGGAAGATCTGGCCGCACGCATCCTGGACCGAAAGCAGGGACTCCGTTCGCTCGATTCATTGGGGATGACTCGTGCCGATCTGCAAAAGCTCACAGGTTTGCTGGCGAGCCCTAGCGGCTTGTTGCTGGTGACCGGGCCGACCGGCACCGGAAAGACGACCACGCTTTATGCCTGCTTGCAGCATCTGAACAACGGCACGCGCAAGATCAATACGCTGGAAGACCCGGTTGAATATCAGCTCGCCGGCATTCGCCAATCGCAAATCACGCCCAAGCTGGCAGTCGATTTTCCCGAGATGCTTCGCAACGTGCTGCGGCAAGCTCCGGACGTCATCATGATTGGCGAAATCCGGGATGAGGAAACCGCTGCCACCGCGGTCCGCGCCGCCAACAGTGGCCATCTGGTGCTCGCCACGCTCCACGCCCCCGTTGCCGCAGGCGCGGTGCAGAGCATGCGGGCTCTCAACAGCAACCCGTATTTTCTGGCGAGTTGCCTCCTTGGCATCGTCGCCCAGCGGCTCGTGCGGAAGCTTTGCCAGAACTGCCGCACGGCTTATGACATTAGCGAATCCCCGGATACTTTCGCCGAAGTGCAAGGGATGCTCGAGCCAGGACTTGGAACCTTTATCTACGGACCCAGTGGCTGCGATCAATGTCGCAATCAGGGCTATAAGGGGCAGGTCGGCGTCTTCGAACTGATGTCCTTTGGCCGCGACCTGCGGCAGTTGGTCCTGCATGGCAACGCGACCGAAGATCTGCAGAAACAGGCGATTGCCGGCGGCATGATCGAATTCCGCCGGGCCGCGATGCTGAAAATCGCTCAAGGGCTGACCAGCACCGAGGAAGTCCTCCGCGAATTGCCGGCAGAATATTTGGGGCTGGAAGTTTAGCTCCCTCTCCGGTGGAGAGTGGACGGGGATATGGGTTTTAGCAGGAGTTTTGCGGCAATGCCCCGTTATGACGAAGATGCCGATCCCTGGGTGGATGGGCTTACCATTGGCCAGGTCTTGCACGAAACGGCTCGCAAACATGGCCAGCGGGATGCACTGGTTTTTCCACATTCCAACACCTTCCGTTCTTGGACCGAGTTTGCCGAAGATGTCAGCGCTGCCGCTCGCGGGCTGTTGGCGCTCGGCATCGCCAAGGGGGAGCATGTTGCCATCTGGGCGACGAACGTCCCTGAGTGGGTGACGCTGCAATACGCAGCCGCTTCCATCGGCGCGGTCCTCGTCAACATCAACCCGGCGTATCGCCCGCACGAACTCAAATACGTTCTCAAGCAAAGCGACTCGGTCGCTCTGTTCCTCGTCGACAAATTCAAAAGCTCCGACTACTTCGCCATGCTGGCGGAAGTTTGTCCCGAAATCGCCGCTGCCAAAAATGGCGAGGTCCAGGCTGCCGAATTTCCTCGCCTCCGGCGGGTCGTTTCCGTCCAAGGAGAGCCTCCCGCCGGCCTCCTCACCTGGCAGCAGATGCTGGAACTGGGAAAGAGCGTGCCGCAATCACGCATGGACGAAATCGCCGCCACGCTCGAGCCAGGCGAGCCCATCAACATTCAATACACCTCGGGAACCACCGGCTTTCCCAAGGCGGCCATGCTCAGCCATCGCAATCTGCTGCTCAACGCCTGGTACATCGGCATTTGCCAGGACTTCACCGAGCAGGATCGCCTCTGCATCCCCGTGCCGTTCTATCACTGCTTCGGCTGCGTACTGGGGACGCTCGCCTGCGGCGTGTTTGGCATGGCGATGATTGTGCCGGCGGAATATTTTCAGCCCACCGCCACGCTGGAAGCCATCGAGAAATACAAAGCGACGGCTCTCTACGGTGTGCCGACGATGTATATCGCGCAGCTCCAGGATCCCTCCTTCGCCGGGCGGGATTTCTCGTCCCTCCGGACCGGCATCATGAGCGGCGCACCTTGTCCCATCGAAATCATGCGGCAGGTGGTGGGTAAGTTTCACGCCAAACAAATCACCATCGCCTACGGTCAGACGGAAGCTTCCCCCGTCATCACGCAAACGCGCTGCAACGACCCCATCGAGCTCCGCGTCGAAACAGTCGGCCGCCCGCTGCCGCGGGTCGAGGCCAAAATAGTCGATTGCGGCACCGGCCAGGAACTCCCCGATAATCAGCAAGGGGAATTCTGCACCCGCGGCCACCTCGTCATGCTCGGCTACTACGGCAACCCCGACGCCACCGCCGCCGCCATCGACCAGGAAGGCTGGCTGCACACCGGCGACCTGGCGGTACGACTCCCCAATGGCTATTTCAAAATCACCGGCCGGCTCAAGGACATGGTCATTCGCGGCGGCGAGAACATCTATCCCCGCGAGGTGGAGGAATTCCTCTTCACCCATCCCGCCGTCGAGCAAGCTGCCGTCTTCGGCATCCCCGACCCCAAATACGGCGAAGAACTTGCCGCCTGGGTCAAACTCAAAGCCGGCCAGACTGCCACGGAAGCGGAGCTGCGCGACTTCTGCAAAAAAAACCTCGCCCACTTCAAAGTCCCCCGCCACATCAAACTTGTGGACTCCTTCCCCCAAACCGTCACCGGCAAGATTCAGAAATTCAAGATGCGCGATTTGATGAAAGAGGAACTTGGCCTGGCGGAACAGCAGACGGCTTAGCAATATCGTCGTGCTGCATTCGCTCTCTGGCGACAGAAAACATCCGCTGGAGTCCCGCCTTCAGGCGGAATCTGAAGACCGCCTGAAGGCGGGACTCCAGCGTCGTTATCAGGGCATCCTCAAATCCCTCTTCTTTGCTGTGGCGGCAACCAAGGGTGACAGCCTATAATTGGACCATGAGCACACTTTCGCCAACCATCAATCAGGTCGAGGTTCTGGCCAGATCGATTGACCGCGCAGGGACGCAGATGGCCCCCGAGGTCGCTAGGTTCTTCCTGGATTTGGAGCTTTCGGACGTCGACCGCCACGCGCTCGATGCACTGGCCGAGAAATCTCGCCTGGCGACACTCACACCCGCCGAGCAGGCCGACTTGGATGAATATCGCCGCGTCGGCCGTCTTGTGGAACTGATGAAGGTGAAGGCCAAGGTCGCGATCAAGGGTTAGAGCCGCAGGTGCGCTGATGGAATCCGCTTTGCGCCATTTCGTCGTCGCCCGTGCCAGAGGACGCTGCGAATACTGCCAGTTTCCGGAAGAATTCTCCTACTTACCTTTTCAGGTCGATCATGTCATCGCCCAAAAGCATGGCGGACCGACCGTGGAGTCCAACCTGGCTTGGAGTTGCTACTACTGCAATTCCTACAAGGGGCCAAATCTCTCCGGCTGGCTCCTTGAATCCGACCTGGTCGTCCGGCTGTTTCATCCACGCAAAGACAGTTGGCACGACCACTTCGCCTGGCACGGTGCTCTTCTCCTCCCCAGGTCCGATATCGGGCATGTGACCATCGACGTTTTGGAAATGAACCATCCCGATGTCGTTGAGCTTCGCGAATGGATGTTGGAGCTTGGGGTTTTGGACGTGTAGCCAGAGGTTGTTTGCGCCCTGGGTTGAGTTCTGCCGCGGCAAAAGACCGCGGCGGATATGGCGGCGCGGCGTCTGCTATCATGTGGAAGTCGGCGTTGCTTTCCTCTAGGTCGTATTTGGCTGCACAATCCAACTCACGCATTTCGTGACGACTACCACTCCCAAGCGTCGTTGGCTTCAGTTCGGACTCAAAACCCTCCTGTTCTTGATTGTTCTTTGCGCGCTCGTGCTTACCTGGTGGCGGCAATGGAAACAGAACTCTGAACTGATAGCGATGCGCTTCGAGTCAAGAATGTTGGAATCCGAAGTGGACTTCCTGCGACATTTTCACGAAGTGATGGGAACTCTTGATTTGGACAAACCTGAGCATCGGAAGGTATTTGCAAACCTTCGAAAGATGCACGCCGGTTGGTTTGCTACCTCGGTCGCAAAATGGAATGGTCAACGTGCTGGAAATCGACTCGAAGTGATGACCTTTCATTACGATACATTTAGTTCGCCTGGCTGCATAAGAACGGTTGCGGTCCTGCTACGCGACGGCGAACTAATTGATGCCGTGACGCGAGAGGATGACCCTCGAGGTGAACGCCATGAAGTTGCGCTCGAAGACGCCAACAATGACGGCAATATCGACGTTGTTTTGCGTTGTTATCCCGGCGTGTGGCGCCCAGGGCCTGCCTTCACGATCATTTATGAAATCACCGGTGACGGCTTCAGAGAATTCTCGCAGGACGCCGAACGTAAGGTGCCGTCAGAAACTTTCGGCGTCATGACGGAGTCATGGAGCGACTAAGGCGCAAAGTCAACGCGAAACGCGGGAAACAAACGAGCTACGGCTTCTCCAAATACCTCTTCTCAATCTTCGCCGCCATCGTCCCCAGGCCGTAGTACCCCATGCTGGTGCGG
>CAYUJE010000123.1:0-17640 GCA_964444865.1 uncultured Pirellulaceae bacterium
TGCAGTTTTTTGCCCAAGCGGATGCAGATGTTGGCGAGGTGGGCGGTGGTCATGGCTCGGTGGTGGGTGTAGATGTCGCTGATCGGCTGGGTCCGGTCCTGGCGGCACTCGAAGAAGTTCCCCATGTGGTTGCCGGGCTTTTTCCCTTTGTAGAGGGCGGCGACGGCTGGGTTTTCCGAGGGATTGGTCTTCATGTAGTCGGCGACCGCGGTCCCTTTTTCGTCCCGCAGATCGCCGCGGCTGACGAAGAGGGTCCCCTCGGTCCCTTCGATGGTGATGCCGTTTTCGCCGTCGGAAACGATGTGCATTTCCATCTCGCCGGGAAAGCCGGCCGTGACGTGGAACTTGGTTGCCGCGTTGTATTTGTTGCTCACGGTCGGCCAGCCGTCTTTGAAGGGGACGGGATGGTCGGCGGTCCCTTCGATGCGGCTGGGGCCGCTGGTATCGACGCCGAGGCACCAGGCGGCGATGTCGATGTGGTGGGCTCCCCAGTCGGTCATCTTGCCGCCGGAGTATTCGTACCACCAGCGGAACTCATAATGCATGCGGCTCTCGGCGTAGTTCTTGTTGTTCCCCTTTCCTTTTTCCCCCATCAGGAAATCGGTCATCGGAGCCTGGCCCAGCCACATATCCCAATTGAAGCCGGTGGGGACGGGGGCCTTCGGAATTTCGCCGCTTGACGGAGCTCCGCCGATGCAACAGGTCGCCTTCACGAGCTTGCCGAGCTTGCCCGATTTGCAAATGGCGACGGCGTGCAGGAACTGCTGATCGATCCGCTGCTTGTTGTCCTTGTTGACGCGGGCCGACATCTCGCTCCGCTGCTGGGTGCCGACCTGAAAGACGCGGCCGGTTTCCTTGAGGACTTTGCTGATCTGCTTCCCTTCGTCGATGGTGAGCGTGAGGGGCTTTTCGCAGTAGACGTCTTTCCCCGCTTTCATCGCCTCGATGCCGATTTTGACGTGCCAGTGGTCCGGCGTGACGATGGTCACGACTTCGATATCCTTGCGGTCGAGAATCTTGCGATAGTCCTCATACATCTCGACGCCCCGCTCTTTTCCCTTCTCGCCGAGCTTATTGAGGGCGACACCCTTCGCTTTCTCCCGCATGTTTACGTCCACGTCACAGACCGCCACGCAATCGGCAAAGTTCATCGCCTGCGGCCCAACGGCATTCCAGCGGTCTCCCACGCCAATGCAGCCGAGGATGGGGCGGTCTTGCTTAGAGGTTGTCTTGGCATCCTGGGCCATGGTGTAGCTTGACCACGGAAAATACGGCGCGGCGGCGAGACCGGCGGCTGCGGCGGCGGAAGATTGGAGGAATGTGCGGCGGGAGGCGTTTTGGGTGGAGACTTTGCGTGACATAAGAGAGCTCACTTTTGAAGAAGGAGAGGAGTTGCCGGGGAGCCCGTTAGTTTAACGGGGGCAGCGGGGAGATTCCACTGGCGCGCTCGTAGTAACCCGCTTCAGCGGGTTAACCGGCTGAAGCCGGTTACTACGAACTACGGGCTGACGTGGTAGTTATGGCACTTGAGGCACTGGTCGCCCGCGGCGGTGGGAGTATGGCAGGAAGTGCAGGCGGACTTGGTGAGGAGGGCGAAGCCGGCGGTGGTGGGCGACATCTCGTGGCAATGGGTGCAGTCGGCCAGTTGCGGCTGGATGAGGTGGGGGCGGTGGGAGAATTCTGTGAACGTCTTCTGGGCCGGGTCGCGATGAGCCGGCTGCCAATGGATGTTTGGATGCGCGGATCCAGGGCCGTGGTCGATCGTGTGGCACTGGACGCAGTAGCCGATGGAAGTCGGTTTGGTGAGACTTTCACGCAGCGTGGCTGCCGCGGGAGAGTCTTTGGCGTCTGCTTGGAGGGAGAAATCGATCCAGGCTTTCAGAAGCAAGTCACCGTGACCGGCTGGCCGCCAGCCAATGGAATAATTGGCGTCGCTTCTTTGCCAGCCGGCGGATGTGATGGTGGGAATGGGTTGTGCGGGAATATCCGGCGAGGTTTCTTGCGATGCGGGTTCGGGCGCTCCGCCGAGCAGGTCCTCATCGCCGTCTGACTTGGGAGTTTCAGACCCAGTTTCCGGCAGCAGCAAGTCATCACCATTGGCAGGCTTGTTGGGAGCGGCAGACGGTTCTTTGATAACGGCTGGCGTTTCTACGGCAGCCGTTTTCGGCAATGACAATGGCTTGCCGGCGCGGAGCAGAGCTATCTCTTCGTCGAGCTTCGGCAGCCAGGCGGATCGTGCGGCTCGGAGTACATCGGGGGGCAAGTTCGCCCATAGACGAGCGGCTTCAGCGGGCTTCAACTTCAATCGTCTCGCCAGGCCGGCTTCTCCTGCGCTAGCCAGCTCATGGAGCAGTCTCTTGCAGGCAATGGCGATTTCCGCCGCGGCGGCAACTTGTTGCTTGTTCCCAGGGTCCATCGCGGCGAAGTCTCCCCCAGGAATCTTGGCGAGCGCTACTTTCGACTTCTCGTCAGCCGAGAGGAGCAGCGCCATGGTGGGGGGAATGACTCCGTCGAAATCGCCGCTGATCCCCTCGGGCCATTCGCCGATCGCGAGACCAGCTTCCGTCAGTGCCGCCACGTTCATACCCGGCAAGGCGAAGAGTTTGAAGCCCTGTTCGCCGCTTTGCTTGATTTTTGGCTCGTGACAGGAAGCGCAGGCCGCTTGAAACCCGGCGAGGAGTTTGACATCCCGCCGCGAGTCATCGACATGGCAAGTCTGACAGCGGAATTCCTGCTTGCCGGCGGGGAAGTGTTTTCCCTGGTGGACGGCATGGTTAAACGCGATGGGACTCGGCTTCTCGAACGGCCAGCTTGTGAACTCGGGATGGCCGCTGGCAAAGCTGTGGAAAGTTTTGGCGTGGCAGGTCTGGCACTGCTGGTTGGTCATCGACGTCAGATCGTGGTCCTTGCCGTGATGCTCGCGGTGGCAAGCGGAGCAGGCGATTTCGTGACCTCCATTTTCCGTTGAGTGCGTTGACAGCTTCTCCGGCAAAACGCCATGAGCCAGCAATGAAGTATCAGGGGTCTGACGCCCCCCGCTCGCTGTGAGTTTATCGTGGCACTTGAGGCAGAGCGTGCTTTGCGGCGTTGGCAGGGGATGGCTGCTCACTAAACTCAATGCCCATTCACCGACCAACTTGTCTCCAGCCTCATGGCATGCCGCACAGCGGTTGGATGTGCTGTTCTTGTTCAGAATCTGAGCGTGGTTGAGCGTCAGCGGCCCCGGTGCAAAAGCTTCCGTCCAGCAGGCTTTGGAGAGCATGATCAGCAGAGCCGCGAGACTGAACACGGTGCAGGCGACGACGAAGATTCTCCGCCGGGAGCGAAGGCTCCGTACTGGAATGCACGGTTCGGCGGGATCCTGGCAGCGGCCCGAGGGAGAAGGGCCGTTCACGCAGCGGCGGCCTTCGCAGGCCCGGCCGCAAACCCAGGCGGCGGGGCGTTCGTAGCGGTTGAAGTCATCACTCGGCGGGCGAAAGTGCGGCAGCGTGGTCATCGCATTCCTCCATGGAATGCATGAGCCAGCACCGCGTGAAAGCCGGCGAAGAGGAGCAACGCATAGGTGCCGCCGATGTGACCGAACAGCCAGCACTTCAGCCAGCCTTGCAGAGCGTCGTGATAGTCGAGATCGTCCTTGCGAGCGGTCAGTGTCGCCAATTCTTCAACCAACTGCTGCTGAGGTTCACCAAGGTATCGCTTTAGCTCGCTGAGTTCCGCCAGCAGGTGGCGCCGCAGCGTACTGGTAGGGCGTAAATAGTATCTCCAGCCGCGGGCACCTTCAAAGAAGGAAAATAGGCGGCGAGTGTAAACGTCGGTAACGACGCCGGCACTGGAATCGTCTCGCGCCGCCAGCACCAATTCCGCCGCCCGCTCCGCCACTTGCCGCCGCATGCCAGGAATTCGCTCCCAGATCACTTCTTCTCCCAGCGCGGCCAAGCGGCGCGGAATGGTGCGAGTCAAATAAAGTCCGTGGAGACCACTTGCGGTGACGAGTAAATAAAGCGAGGCCAGCGACGTTTCAAAAACTCCGTTGGGAATGCGGAAACTTGTGTGGAGCAAGTACAGCCACACCGCTCCGACCCCGACGTAGAGATGCACCTTGAGCCAAGCCGCCGAACTTCCCAGCGTCAGGAAGGACAGCTTTTTGCGAAGGTTGTACGCCGCGAGAAAAACGACAGCCGAAAGGAGTAGTCTTCCGCTCATGAAGGCATGCGGCCGGAGCGTCAGCCATTCGTACCACCACCAGGCCGTGATGGCCACCAAGACCAGCACGAACAAGAGCCACGGTCGCAGCACGGGGCGAAACCAAGGGCCGCGCGTGAATTCGGGGAGCCGGAAGAGAGTCATGCGGCTTCTCCCGTGCGGTGCTGGTCGCGCCAATCACTGAGGGGGCCGGTCTCCGTCAGGTCGATGCGGACGAGGGCGTCGTGCGGGCAGGCGTTCTGGCACGCGGGGCCGGTCCACTGCTCCTGGCACATATCGCACTTGGTGGCTTTGAAAATGGGGAGTTCCGTCACACTGTCCCGCAGGCGGTTGCCTGAGGGATCCTGGATTTCGACCATCCGGATGTTCTGATATGGGCAACTGTTGGCACAAGTGGCACAGCCGATGCAGGTCCGGTCATTGATGGTGACGTTGCCAGACTTCTCCTCGCGGGAAATCGCCCCGGTCGGGCAGCCGATCATGCAGACGGGATCGGCGCAGTGCATGCAGGCGCTGGCGAACATATATTTGCCATGCCGCGGCCCTTCGCGAAGAAACCGCGGATTCCCCTCATGAGCCGTTGCGCAGGCCCGCACACAGTCGTCGCACCGCGTGCAGCGGTCGAGGTCCACCACCATCGCCTGCGTGCCGTTGGCCAATCGCCGCTCGACGAGAAATTCCATCAGGGCCGTCGGCAATGGCTGGCGGCGTTCGGGGAGTTTGTTTTGAGTTCCGAGAGGTGCCTCGCGCAATATTTCGGCTGCCGGCAAATGTGGCAGGATGTGCTTCATGGCGACGCCGGCGGGAATGCGGAGGACATCGACATAGCCGGTGGCCCGGAGCGAGTCTTGATAGGGGACAACCTGACCGCCGTTGGCTTTAGCGTTGTGCACAATCTCTCGCAGGCCAAACATTCGCCCCTTGCCGATGTACGACATCGTCTTGTGCCCATCCCCATGCCGTCGGCAGACGCGGGCGAAACCGCTGCGGATCATCCAGAGGTCGTTGGCGTAATCTCCTTCCTGGGCAATGAGCGGTTCGGCTTCGATGCGCGTGGCGGGGCTTTCGCCAGCGAGTTGCTTGTATTCGGACATCCATTCGAAGTTGCCGTAGGTCTCGAAGTGTGTCGCGTCGGCGATGGCGGCCAGTGAAGACTCCGGCAGCCGGCGGAAGAGAGGCGTCTCCCGCAGGTGCACGCGCAAACTGTTCTCGCGATAAAGCCGGTCGAGGTGCTCCTGTAGCCGTTTGTCCCGCCGCAGCAGCCGCAGCCCTTGCCAGCGGATTTCGAGGAGCATCGAGGCATCTTCCGCGAAGACGGTTGCCGTCCTTGGCGTGCGGCTCATGGCGGCCATTTCGCCGAACATCTCACCCTGCCCCAGCCGCACTGTGTTGTGCTTATCGAGCACGCCAGGAACGTCCTGCAAGAAAACGCAAGTGCCGTCGGAATTCGTGCGGGTCGCTACTTCCTCTTTCGACTTCACGCTTGAGTAGTCGCGCACCTCCGGCCAGGCGGGATTCCACATCTGGGCCAGCGTTTGAAAAAATGTCCGCTTCTTCGGCCGATCCCGTCCAAGCAGCTCGGCGGGCATTTTTTCCAGCACCACCCGCAGCAGACCTTCCAGCACCAGGAACGCACTGTTGCCGTAATCCCCTTCGCGGAGAATGATGTCCCCCGACTGGTGACGGACGATGCGGCAGTCGTTCCGGAGAATGCCGGCCAGCGGTGTGGCGGGGGGGAAGCGGGCGGGATCCATGCGGCGGAACGGCTCCTGCGCAAGGAGCCACGCGACGTCCCCATCGGTCATTCGTTCGCCGAAAGGGACATCCCACCGCTGCGGCCGCTGAATGGAGGCGAAGCCTTCCGCCATGATTGCATCCGTGCTGCGTGAATCTAATATCCGACACGTAGCATAGGCGGAGAAGGCGAATGCCAGCAACGCCGTTTTTCGAGCTAGCATTTGAGCGAAGCAAGCCGAAATCGCAATATTATTTACCGAAGCCAGCTTCCAAGAAGTGCCGCACCTTTTTGCGGGCGAGTTTCGATTCCGGCAGGTCGTAGTGGAAGACCTGAAAGATGTGCCACATCCCCTCGTAGAGATCGAGCTTCACGGGGATGCCGGCATGATCCAGGGCCTGGTACTGCCGCACGGCGTTGCTTAAGAAAATCTCCTTGGTCCCGGCCTGAATCAGCGTGGGAGGGAATCCCTTGGTGTAGTCGCCATAAACGGGGGAGACATACGGGTTCCGCTGATCCTCGGGGGACGCATAGGCATTGGCACAGTTTTTCAGATTGCCCAGAAAGTAGAGGAGCGGATCGGCGTCTTGCAACGTGGCGTACGTGTCTCCTGTTTCGGTGATGTCGGCCCACGGGGACCAGAGCACCACCGCGGAGGGCATTCCCAGTCCTTGGTCCCGCATTTTCAATACGGTTGCGGCAGCGAGCCCGCCACCGGCGGACTCGCCATAGATGGCAATCTCTTTGAGTGTGTGTCCTTCTTTGACGAGGGCATGTATGACTGCCACTACCTGGCTGGTGACTTCCTGCCACTTCGCGTGGGGAGCCAGGGTATAGTCCACGGAAATCACGCGTAGTCCCGTATCATGTGCCATCGGCACCGCGCTCATTAACCGGGATTTGGCGCTGTACAGCGTGTAGGCTCCGCCGTGGGTGTAAACCAGCACCCGTTGGCTTTCCTGCCAGTCCTTCGGCTTGATGTCGAGAACGGGAACGCCGCCAAGCTTGCGGCTTTGGATTTCGGGCTGATATTCCTGGACGACGGCTGCATTCGCCGCGGCCCGCTTCTGCTCCATCTCGGCTTGGACCTTCTTCCAGCCTTCGATGTCGTCCGCCGCCGGAAGCTGCACATTGCGAGCCGCCTTGCTGAACTTCGCAGCCGCCGCCTGGGCTTCTTTGGAAATCGTCTTGGGGACGGAGAAGTCTTCGCCGTGCACAGAAACGGTTGCCATCGCGATCAGCACTGCAGTCGCCCAGACTTTTTCAGTCGTTCCCATCGTGGCCCTATTTCACTTCGCCCAAGCGAATGTTCTTGAATTCCACCCACATCGGCTTGCCGGCGTGAAGTTGCAGGGCCAGGATTCCTTCGGCAAGTGCCAACTCGGCGGAATTGTCCTTGAAGTCCAGAATCAGCCGGTTGTTGAGGTAATGCTGGATGTGATTCCCCTTGGCGATGATCACCACGTCGTTCCAATCGTCGAGCTTGAAGAGCTTTTCGTAGCCCGCCTGGTCAATGAGATCGTTATTGACAAGCTTCTTCCCTTCTTTCTCCCAAGTCGCCTCTTCCCCCACGAGGCAGATGCGGCCCCGCCTTCCACCTTCGTCATAGATAAAGCCTGCGACGCTGGGGAGCTTGGTCTCGTTGCGGAGCTCGTGCTGATAGCCCCGGACGACCCAATTATTCCCGACCTTTTCGGTGATGTGCTTGGAGCGATACTGGATGCCCGAATTGTTTGTCGCATTGCATCGAAACGACAGCCGCAGGTCAAAATCCTTTGTGGTCCCCTTGGTCCAAATGATAAACGTGTTCCCCTTGGCTGGGTTCTCCGTCGTGGTTTCTCCCCGCAGCACGCCATCTTTTACGCTCCACAGTCGCGGATCCCCATCCCAGCCGGTGAGGTCCTTGCCATTGAAGAGCGATTGCATCTCCGCCGGTTCCGGTGGAGATGTGGCGGGACCATCAGCCGCCAAAAGGCAAGCGGGAATCAGGAGAGCGGTCAGCAGAAACAAGTGGCGAATCATGGTGGCCTCCGAGAGTATTGCGATGAGAAGGATCGATAGGATTCTAGTGGCTTCAGGGCATGGAATGTAGCACTGGCGTACTAGGCCTGTCTCTAATCCAGCCGTCGGCGCAATTCGGCGATCTCCTGCTTCAGCGTGCGGCTGAAGGTGGCGAGGTCGGAGGAGTGCATGACAAGGTTGCCCCCGGCCTGGGACCAGGCGACTTCCTGGTCGAGTTCGAGCCAGTAGTGGATGCCGGCGCCTATGCCGTGCTCGCGGGCGATGCGGAAGATGGTCCGGACCGCTTCGTCGAAACGGGGGTGGGTGTATTGCTCCGGAATGCCAAGGCTGCAGGAGAGGTCGTGTGGACCGATGAGGACGGCATCGACGCCGGGGACGGAGCAGATTTCGTGCAGGTTTTCGATGGCGGGAACACTTTCGATCTGGGCGATCAGGATTTTGTCCCCATTCCGTTTCTCTAGGTACTCCCGCAGTTCGAGCTCCAAGGAATTGGGATCGCTCAGGGCATCCTCGAGGCGGCGTCCCTTGAGCGGGCGAAACTTCACCGCCCCCGCCAGCGCCCGAGCCTGCTCGGCGGTCTCCAAATACGGACCGATGACGCCGCCGGCCCCGGCGTCGAGCACCTTGCACGCTTCGAAAGGATCGTTGCACGGCAGACGCACGACCGGGGGCACGCCCAGAGCGTTGTAGGTCTGGCAGGTCCAGCATAAGGTCTCCCGATCCAGCGGTGTATGTTCGGTATCGACGAAGACGAAGTCGATTCCGGCCTGCTTCGCCAAGTTCGGCCAAAGAGGCGAGGTGGCCACGATAGCGGAAGAATACACGCGGCGGCCGGCGTGGAGAGCGGCGATGATTTCGCGACCAGTCATGGGTTTGGGGAAAGAAAGAATAAGGAAACTTCAAATCTCAAACAATTGGGAGTGGGGAAGCAGGAAATACGGAAAGGGAAAGTCAATTCTATCTAGTCGGCATTGTTTGCCTATTCTCATTTCTCGCTTCCTAATTGTTTGAGATTTGAGATTTCCAATTTCCTCACTCCACTTCCACGGACTGGCCACTCTCACACGAGGCCAGTGCCGCTTCAATCGTAGCAAAAATGGCCCGACTGGCGTGGGCACCGAGAATCGTGTCGGTGTGGTTGTCAATCGCTTGGGCAAAGTTGTCAGCAAGCAGAAAATCGTTCTCGCCCGCCACCCGCCGCATACGAGGTTCTTTAGCCGCCTGGCCGCGGTAAAAGACACCGACACCGGGAAGGGCTTCGTTGATCACAAGTGCCCCTGCACTACCCAGGATGTGGAGCTTGATTTCGCCGCCGCTGTTGTGGGAGGACGCCCCAATCCGACCGAGGGCGACCGAACCGATCAGCCCGCCGTCCATCTCCAGCGTCATACTTGTCAAATCCTCCACGCCGTTGTCGGCATAGAGCTGATGAAAGTGCGAAGCCCGCCGGGCGAAGACCCGGCGGACTTCCTGGCCGGTGATCATTCGCAAATAGCCAAGCGGATAGATCCCCTCAATGGCCAATTCTCCCATTGGCTGCGTGCCAAGTCCGCCATCCGAACCGTCGATGTGCGAGGCGATCTGGTGGGCTTGCCAGTTGATGGGGGGATAACCCGCCTGACGAGAGCCTTTCGGCGGGCCGGCATCCTTGGCGAAGTAGAAGTCGGCATGGATGGCATAGGGCTGGCCGATAACGCCCGCTTGAATTTGTCTTTGAGCATCCAAGACCGCGGGGATGAAGTTGCGGTTCCACATCATGAACCGCACACCACACCTTTCGATCGCAGCGACGAGCGTATCGGCCTGGGCCCGCGAGGTTGCGAGCGGCTTGTCCTGAATGACATGGACTCCCGCGCTCGCGGCGCGGATGGAAAGTTCGCAATGCCGTTCCCCTTCAGGACTGACAATGGCGACCTGCACGTTGAATTCGCGGAGCGCCCGCTCCACATCGCGGACGTACGGGATATGAAAGGCATCCGCCAGTTGCTGGTTCCGCTCATGGGCCCACTGCGGCACATTCGGGTCATCGGTAACCACACTCAGTTCAAATCGCGGGTGCGCAGCAACGCCGCGGGCGACGTAGTCGTGCTTGACCGCGGAAACGACAGCACAGCGGAAATTCTGTCCTGGCGCAGTTGGGACTGGCATCTTAGCGGCCCTCCACGGAAACAGCCTGCCCAGTGGCCAACGAGCGTTTCACGGACTCGGCGACTGCCAGGACTGTTTCCCAGTCTCGTGTCATGCCGGCTAGATCTTGTTCGCTCGCCTTACCTGATTGTTCCTTCGCAATTACTCCTCGGGCTGGGCCTCCTTGAAAGAGTAACTGCATGTTCTGGTGGTCGTCGGCATAGGCGGCACCTGCCGACCCGATGACGTGCAGCATGCGGTAGGGGTCGCCTGGGGGATGCAGGCTCGAATAATCCAACAGGGCCATCCCTCCCCCCGGAAAGCCGAGATGAATGTGCAGGTATCTCCCCTGTTTGTTTCCCGCAGACTTTGCCTGCTCCAACGCGTGAACAATGGACGGCGTCTTCCCCATGAGCCACAGAATCACATCCAACTCCTGCAGCACAGCCGCTGGCAAAGTGTGGTTCCCATCAGCCTCACCCGCGGCATCCCAGTGGTGAATGCGGATGAGCCCCGGTTCACCAAGTTTACCGGCATCCAATTCTCGCTTGATGAGTTGGCGAGACGGCATGAGGCGAAACAGATTTGCAGGATTCACGAGAATGAGACCGGGGGGCAGGGGTAGCGATGGTGGTCTAAAAGAGGCACTATAGCAGCGCCCGCCAGTGGCGTGTGGCGATGTGCTGCTGGACGATGTAGAGTGAGGAGACTTGGAGGTGACTCGTGAGTTATCGTACGTCTTGGTTGCTGCTACTGGTGCTGCCCACAGCCCCCCAGCCTCTGCCCGCAGAAAGCAAGGTTGAGAATTCGGCGGTCGCTCCCACAAAGACCATCCAACTCTTCAACGGCAAAGATCTGAGCGGGCTCACCACCTGGCTTAAAGACACCAAACGGGAAGACCCGCGCCAAGTGTTCAAGGTCGAAGATGGCATGCTCCATCTTTCCGGGGATGGCAACGGCTATGTCGCCACGGAACAGGAATACCGTGACTATCGGCTGCTCGTCGAATACAAATGGGGAAAGAAGACGGACGGTGGCAAATACGTTCGCAATTCCGGCATTTTGTTGCACGCGACCGGACCCGACGGCGGAGCGGGGGGAGCCTGGCCGTCGTGCATCGAGTGTCAACTCGCCCAAGGCTGTGCCGGTGATTTCATTGTCATTCGGGGCAAGGACACGGTCGGCAAAGACATTCCCGTGAAGCTGACCGCCGAGACGGAACTTGCCCCAGACAAACGGCGTCATCGCTGGAAAAAGGGAGGCGAAGCCAAAACCTTCCCAATCACGCGCGGCCAACTTTGGTGGAACAACCACGACTGGGATTTTGAAGAGTTCATCGACACCCGGGGCAAGCACGATGTCGAAAGCCCGACGGGCGAATGGAACCAGGCCGAGATTCTGTGCTCCGGTAGCAAGATCACCGTCAGCATCAACGGCCACGTCGTCAACGAATGTTATGATGTCTTCCCCTCCGCCGGCCGCATCCTGCTGCAGACAGAAGGGTTTGAGATTTGGTTCCGCAAGTTTGAAATTGGACCTTTAAAGTAGTCCGCTCACTCCGTGAGCGGACATTCGGCACGCGTAGTGTGCCGAAAACGATGGAGAAAACCTATGTCCCCGCAAACCTCTCGCCGCACCTTCCTCGGCTCTTCCTCCGCTGCCGCGATCGGCTTGGCGGGACTTACTTTACCCAACAACAACGTGCATGCTGCGGGCGAGGAGCCGACGCTCAAGGTCGGCCTCATCGGCTGCGGCGGCCGTGGAACCGATGCGGCGCGGCAGGCGCTGCGGGCGGACAAGAATGTCAAACTCTGGGCGATGGGAGATGCCTTTTCCGACCGCCTAGAAAGCAGCCGCAACAGCCTCAGCAAAGTCGAGGACGTGGCGGCGAAAATTGATGTCCCGCCGGAGCGCCGCTTCGTCGGCTTCAATGCGTATCAGGACGTGATTAACCTCTGCGACGTCGTCCTGCTGACCACGCCGCCACAATTTCGGCCGCTGCATTTGAAGGCGGCTGTCGATGCGGGTAAGCATGTCTTCGCCGAGAAGCCTTGCGCGGTGGACGCCCCCGGTGTGCGGAAGGTGCTGGCCACGTGCGAAGAAGCGAAACAGAAAAAGCTCTCCGTCGTTTCCGGCCTATGCCTCCGATATGACTACGGCTTTCAAGAGATTGTGAAGCGGATTCACGACGGCGAAATCGGCAAGGTCCACACGCTTCAGGCCAACGACTACCGCGGCCAAATCTGGGTCAAACCCCGACAGCCGGAATGGACGGACATGACCTGGCAAATGCGAAACTGGTACTACTTCACCTGGCTCTCGGGCGATTTCAACGTGGAACAACACGTTCACTTCCTGGATGTCTGTGCCTGGGTGATGCAGAATCAATATCCCGTGCGGGCGGTCGGCCTCGGCGGAAGGCAGGTCCGCACGGAGCCGGAATACGGCCAGATCTACGACCATTTTTCCATCGTGTACGAATACGCGGACGGGGCAAAGTTCTTCAGCAACTGCCGCCAACAAGCCGGGTGCGTCAGCGACATGTCCGCCCACGCCGCCGGCAGCAAGGGAGTGGCTCACATGAGCGAACGGAAGAAGGGGTTGACCATTAAGACCGAAACGGCGGACTGGGTTTACTCGGGTAAGGAGAACCAGATGTATCAGACCGAACACGATGAACTGTTCGCCAGCATTCGCCAGGGAAAACCCATCAATAATGGGGAATACATGGCCAAGAGCACCCTCCTCGCCATCATGGGGCGCATGGCCGCCTACACCGGCCAGGCCATCACCTGGGAAATGGCCCTGAACAGCCAGGAAGACCTCACACCGCCCAAATACGACTGGGACGTTCCCCTCGCCGTTCCGCCGGTGGCCAAGCCAGGGGTGACGAAGTTTGTGTAGAGCTAGGGAAAGACGCAGGAAGAGGGCGGCCGGAGTTATCGCCGCCTTCGATTGTACTTTTCAGCACCCTGAAACGCATCGAGGATCCCGTAGAGCCAAATCATCACCGCAACTGGAACCAAGACTAAATACGCGGGAAACGATGAATAGGGGAGTAACCTTGGCGACATGACGGAAACAATCGAAGCAGCATAACAAGAGACATAGAGCAGAAAGAACAGCAAGGCTTTGCCAAAGTCACCGTTGTAAATCTGACCCAGTCCGCAATAGAAGAAGCTCAGGACAGCAGCCAGCCCCGGACTATTTTGCGGCCCGCGCTCCCGTTCTACCGGGGACTGCGTCGGCGAGTTGGTTTGCGTGACGATCGCCTGTGGCACCGGCATTTGAAACTGCCCGCGGCAGAACGGGCAATAGACAATCTGCCCGGCCAGATGAGCCGAATCGTCAACCCCGTTGCGACAGTGGGGACATTGAAGCATCCCACAGTTGTAGCAGCCGCCGCTGGGAAATGCAAAACAGGAAACCGGGTCTGTTTCCTGCCAGGTAGGCAAACGATGAGCAGCGCACGTTTTGTCGCCAGGCACTTAGGGGAAACCGCCTGAAGTTGACCTCGGACTATTTGGAGTCTGGATTTTCGGGAACCGGAAGTCCCAGCCAGGCCAGGGGAATCGTGTTGAATCGATAGTGGCAGTTGACGCTGTCGATGTAGTCGAGCACGTCCTTGTATCTTGGATTCTTGAACCAGTCGTTCAGAACATAGACGTATTCGACCTTGAGCCCCAAAGACTTCACGAGCTTGGCATACTGCTTTCGTTTGAAATCGCAGGTCTGGAGTTTCTCATCTACGGACCCTTCGACTTTCTGAAACTTCACTTCGATGATGAACAGAACGTCGCGAACGATTACCAGGAGCGCATCGTCGAGAAGCAGTTTTCGTGAAAGGATGCTCTTCCATTCAACTCCTAGGTCATCGAGAAAGGAGTAGAATTCCGCCTTTTTGAAACACATTGCGACCATCTTGTCTCGGTAAAAGACGTAAGCTCCAAACTCTTCCTTGCCTTTCCGTGCACGAAGTCGATAGCCTGGAAGTCGCCTTAAGAAGTCTTGTAGGTCGAATTCTAGTTCTTGATGCGACTCCGCTGGAATTTGTGTGTTGCTGCCCAAGGTTTCTCGTCCACGTAGTCTTCGGCTCCGACGTTTAATTCGCCGATGTTTGCGCACAGCCTCTATGTGGTCAAAGAGGTGAAACGGAGACCTTAACGCGGATGGCTTAGTTTCCCATTCTTCCCCTGCCTTTGTCCGTTCACACCATTCGAGCCACTCACGATTGTGAGACTCATCGTGCCGATACCATCGCATCACGTTCGGGGCGTCGGTGACGAATCGCATGAATTGAGCTGCGGCCAACAAGGTATCTGGTCGTTCGAAAGTCATGATCTTCGTAAATAGCGACATAACACGGTGCCTTCTTTCTGGATACTGAGTTGGTACCACCGGGCCGATCCTAGATCGATTTTCGCAAAGATCAAGGGCCGGACCTTCCAGCCATAACGGTCGTGACGAATCAGCGCCGTGAGAATCCCAATCGCTCAACCAGAGGACCCAGATTACATCCAGCGGTCGATCATCGTGGGTTTGTAAATCCCGCTTTATCGGCGGGGGACTTGATCTATTCGCCCATCTGTCTAAGATCGCGATCCCATTTTTTGATGGAAATCGGAGTGAGACTATGAGAGCGAGAACCGTGAGAGACAGAATTGTTGCCGGACTCAAGGCGTCTTGCAGCAAACGAGTGCGATTCCAGTGTGCGCAAACCTGGATGAACGACGAGGAGGTAATCCTCATGAAGGTCAATCGAAATGTCCTATTTCGAATCCTGATCATGTGCGAGACTGATGAAGAGCAGTTGCAGCAAGAGGTCGACGAATGGAACCAGCATCCACAAATGGACCTTTAAGATGGCAAGGCAGGTTTTCGCATGGCATGTGTCAGAAGGTTATACTTTGCTGATCAATTGGCAATTTTTACGACTGTGACTCACCCACTCATGCGAAATAAACTCGACCCCTCGGTAGCAGATGGCTACAAGTCCAACTCGCAGATTGCCAGGCGAATAACCGAAAACTGGTTTTCGGAGTCGATGTATTGCCCATCGTGCCCCAAGGAGTCGGTACACCAAACGCGAAGCGGCACGAAAGTTGTGGATTTCGAGTGTTCCGGGTGCGGAGCGGAATTCCAACTCAAGTCCAAGCAAGGCACGTTAGGGCGAAACTTGCGGGATGCGGCGTATGCCCCCATGATGGAGCGAGTATCGGCTGGATTGGCTCCGCATTTTGCGTTCATGACATATCGCAAACAGCCGTGGGAAATCGTGGACCTGCTTCTTGTGCCGCGGCATTTTCTGACGCCTGCGGCGATTATTGCCGCGCCGCCGCTCTCGCCCGGCGCGCGAAGGGCGGGTTGGGTTGGCTGCAGCATCAAGCTTGACGAAATTCCGCTCGACGGCCGCGTGTTTGTTATTCAGCACGGCTCCGTACTTGATTCCGACGATGTCCGCAAACTTTGGAGGAAGTTCGCGTGGCTGGAGGGAGTGAAAGTCGAAAGTCGCGGATGGACCACCGACGTTTGGAAGTGTATCCAACGACTGGGAAAGCGAACTTTTACGCTCGCCGATGTTTACGCGTTTGAAATTGAGCTTTCGTCAAAGTATCCCAAAAACCGCCACGTTCGCGACAAGATTCGCCAGCAACTTCAGGTCTTGCGTGACCAAAAGCTGCTCAAATTTGATTCCAGAGGCAATTACTCGCTCATATAGTCGCCTAGCAGTCCCTCAAAGTCTCCGTCATTCAGGAGACCGAAAAAATCTTCTTCAATGACCGCGGTTCCGATGAGTTGACGAACCGCGCATTTAGCATATACATTCATGCACTCCCATTCAACCGGCCCCATGAAGAAAGCTGTTGGTCGGTTGTATCGCTAGAGTCCCGTAATCGGTAGAGCCTCCCCATTTTGACACCGTCCGAGAGTCCCAAGAATTTCCGGAATTCTGGCTGGCGGGGCTTGAATGTGCCAACCTGGGTACGTACACTAACGTACAGTAACCAAAAGCTGGCCGGAAATTGGCCACCGCCTGGGCTTGTCCCAGCGGAAGCCATGTTTGGAAACCAGCGATGAAGGGAGATCTGCTGTTCCCCTTTCCCCCTGGCCGCTTGTGCGGCCAGAGGGGAAAGGGGAGGCGCATGTGGGCCTCGTGTTCTGGTTTACAAACATCGTTCCACCGGGGCGAGCCCGGATGGTGACGAAGCAGGAGGGGGGACTACCCCCCTGGTGATGAATTAGAGGAGCGCCAATTCATCACAGACCCCGTGTTTGCATGCCGTGGGGGGTGATGAATCGGGGGGTGTCTAATTCATCAGGGAGCAGGTGGATGGCAGATTGAGGATTTCAGATTGAAGAATGGGGGACCGCCTGAAGGCGGGACTCCAGCGCGGATCTTTGGCAATCCGGTGGTGAGAGAAGAATGGGCCAGGCTGGTGTGTGTTCGCGGCGCGGTATCACTCGCGGGGCCGAAAATTGGAAAATTGTATCATCAAGAAATACGCAACTCTTTGTAAATACACAAGTTGCGGAAAATGCCGGTATCGTGAAAGGGCCGATTGGAGAATCGGAAAATCGGTATCAGACAAGACCCCTCGGAGTGGAGGGCGAGGGGATGGCGAAATTTCAGTGGCAAATGATCCGTTACCCCAACTCCGCCATCGGCTGATGCCCATCCACCAGATATTGCGGCCGGCCGGCAAGGTCCCGGACGGTGGTTTTGTTGGGATCAAGCCCAAGCCGCTGGTAGAGGGTGGCGAGGACTTCGCCGAAGTGGACGGGGCGGCTGGTCGGTTCGCCGCCGAGGCGGTCGGTGGTGCCGATGACCTGGCCCATTTTCATGCCGCCGCCGGCGAGGAGGGCACAGCCGACTTGCGGCCAGTGGTCGCGGCCGGCGTCTTTGTTGATGACCGGCGTGCGGCCGAATTCACCCCAGGCGACGACGGAGACGTCTTGGTCGAGCCCCCGCTCGTGCAGGTCTTGCACCAGGGCGGCCATTCCCTGGTCGAACTGCGGGCCGTGGGTGTTTTTGAACTCCGAGAAGTTCTGGCTGTGAAAATCCCAGCGGCCGAAGTTGAGCGTGACGCAGCGGGCACCGGCTTCGACGAGGCGGCGGGCGATGAGAAAATGCTCCTGGTTGCGCGGGGCACCGTCGCCGTAGTTCTGCGGGAAACCTTTGCCGTAACGCTCGCGGATTTTGGGGTCTTCCTTGCTGACGTCGAGGGCTTCGGCAAGCTTGCTGGTGGTGAGGATGCCGAGGGCCTGCTGCGTGAAGGCGTCGAGGCCGTCGAGCTTGCCGCTGGAATCGACTTCGCGGCGGAGGCGGTCGAAACCGGAGAGGAGATGCTTGCGGTCGCCAAGGCGATCGACCGTGATGCCGCCGAGCGTCAGGTCCGCTTGTCCTTCGCCATTGGGCCGGAAGGCAGTGTGAGCCGGGCCGAGAAAACCGGGATGGCCGGGGGAGCCGTACGGCGGATGTCCAGCCCGCGGCGAGAGGCCGACGAAAGGCGGGATGCCGGGAGTGGTGGAGCCCTGGAGTTTGGAAAGCGTGG
>CAYUJE010000124.1:0-4357 GCA_964444865.1 uncultured Pirellulaceae bacterium
CCGTAGAAGTACTTGCAAAATAATGGGAGTCCCCTTTTTGCCAACCGAAGTGGGCCTCCATCCCTTGATTGTCCCTGCTGAATCCCTGAAGGGTCAAGGGTGGGAGGCACAGTAACTTTGCCCACTATCGCCCGTTAACTTCGGCCAGCCTCAGAATCTATGACTCTTTTGGTTTTTGTGACTGCCTGAAGTTTTAAGGGAGTTGGGACAAGTCAAGGCAGTTTCAAAGACTCCTCCCTACTGGTTCTCGGAATCAGGAGCAGACAAACCATGATTCCTAGCATTCAATTCGCTGCTAATACGTCATCAAAATCTCCGGCACTTCAACGGCGGAATGGCCGGGGAAGCCGCCGTCCGCGATTGATTCCCCCAGCTTGCTGGCGGCTTTGAAGTAGCCATCGGTGGGGCGTTTGCCGGAGAGTTCGCGGGCCAGATCCTGGCAGAGAAGGTCGGCGGCGGAACGGACGACTTCGTTGTCTTGCTTGGCGGCGTAGAGTGCCGTGCAGAGCATGACGACCAGCTTTTGTGCCCGGCTGGAGAGTTCGCTCATCCTGCACTGGCGGTCTGCCAGTTTGAGTTGATGCTTCATCATCATGCCGCTGATTTCCCGCGGCAGTTGCTGCAAAGCCCGGCTGGCGAATTGAGCATGATCGTGCAATCGGGGCGGCATGGAGGGAAGCTGCGCAGCCGGCTTGAAAGTGAATTTTTCTCGCAGCAACCAGAAGGCATACGGCGGGGCGGCCTTTCGCAGCGCCCACAGGTGGGCCGGGTTCACAAAGTTAGGCTGTTTGATTTTGGCGGCTTGCAGGGCTTTGCCGACCGGCTCGAAGTATTGCACGCCGTGATGCTTGACGAGCGATTTGAAGAAGGCCATGCCGAGCATCTCCCCTTCCCCTTCGTAGATGCAGGGGGCGAGGTATTCGTGGACGTGGTCGCCGAAGATGTGGCCGTGCAGGAACGAGCGGCCGCCATGCGTTTTCATGCAGAGTTCGACGGCCGCTTCCTTCTGCGATTCGCTGCCAAAAATCTTGGCGATGACGCATTCCATCTCGCCCCGATAACCTTCGTCGATGAGCGTGCTGCACCAAGCGACCAGTGCGTCGCAGCCGACGATGAGGCCGGCAAGCCGAGCCAGTCGGCGGCGGACCAGTTCCCGTTTTTCGATTGCTTCCCCGTAGGTCTTGCGAAACTTCGCCCACGGAATCATGCTCCCCATCATCAGTCGCATCGTGCCGGCGGCGTTGGCACAAAGGGCGATGCGGCCCAGGTTGAGGCCGTGATAGGCGATGGTCAGGCCGTTCCCCTTCTCTACCTTCAGCAAATTCGCGGCAGGGACCGGGAAGTCGCGAAATTTGATGCCGCGGTTGTGTGTGTGCTTGAGAGCGTAGAGGCCGTATTTCACCAGTTCGAATTGCTCATTTTCCTGGGTGGGTAAATCGGCGATCAGGACCGCCGGCTTGTCGTCGATAAGGCAGACGAGGCCAATCGTGCGGCCGGGGACGACGTTGGTGATGAAGAGCTTTTCGCCGGTGACATAGTAGGTGTCGCCGCGCAGGACGGCCTTGGTCTTTAGCGCCGTCAAGTCGCTCCCCGCACAGGGTTCGGTCAGTGCGAATGCCGACAGCCTTTCGCCACTGGCCAGCCTGGGCAGATAGCGGCGTTTCTGCTCTTCATTCCCGAACGTGCGAACGGGATCCACCGCGCCGATGCAGCCGTGAACACTGGCCAGTCCGGCAATGGTGGGATCAATGAGCGCCATGCGCGTGAGGAAGGGGGCGAAGCTGCGGAAGGGGACGCCCATGCCCCCATACTCGCGGTCCACCAGCAGTCCCCAGTAGCCGGCGGCTGCCAGGTCCTGCAAGACTTCCTCCCGTGTTTTTCCATTTTCATCCAAAACTGTGCCGGCGCTGCGATGTCGTTCCACGACCGCGATGGAAGCATCCATCACCTGTTGCACGTCGGCTGGCGTCTTCACTTCTGCCGCTTCAAACAGTTCGACGGGAAAGCCTCGGTCCCAAACCGCCCGATGTATTGGGCTGGCCGTCGTCTGCCGCCGCTTCTCAAACAGTCGCTCGACTTCGTCATCGGCCTTATCAATGGCCCCAGTCCGGGTCGCCTCCTCCTCGCTCTTGCCGCCAAGGCGCATGGCGGTTTCCGCGAAGGAAGGGTCGGAGGGAGGCCGGTCGGGAGAAGTGGTAGACATGGGGGGAATTGCAGATTGGAGAAGGCAGATTGCGGAATGGAGAAGCAAGTCAACTCGGTGATCAGTATTAAGTACGATAGTGCGAAGAAATTCACGGCGGCCAAGACCTATTGGATTCTAGGCTTTGGGGGTAAGTCGAGCAAATCGTCGGGCGTCCGCTGTTACCGCGAGAGCCGCAAGGACATAATTATCGCCGAGGAAATATGGCTATATTCACAGAGTGCAAAACAATTCCCGAGCTCTTCGCCGCGCGCGTTCAGAGCGATGCCAAGCGAAAGGCGCTCTGGTACAAGCGTGGTGGGGAGTTTCAGCCGCTGACGTGGTGGGAAATAAGCCAGCGAGTGAGTTGCCTGGCGAGCATGTTGACGCAATTTGGCGTGCGGCTTGGGGACCGGGTGGCGCTTCTATCTGAGAATCGGCTCGAGTGGGTGCTGGCGGATTTGGCGATACAGTCGCTGGGAGCGATTAATGTTCCGATTCATGCGCCGCTCACCGGGGAACAGATTGGTTGGCAGATAGTGGATAGCGGTGCAAGAGTGGTGCTGGTCTCCGGACCGGCGCAGTCCACGAAGCTGGCGGAATTAAAGCACGCCCACAAAGAGCTGGTCTTTGTCGAGTTCGACACGGACCCGAATTTGCCCCGCGCCCCTGGCGTTTTTACGTCGCTGCTCGATGGGATTCACTCTTTTCTAAGCCGGCTGGGAGAGCAGGGCAAATCGCTTCCGCCGGCAAATGATCCGGGGCTCGACCCGGCAAGCGTGGCGACCATTCTCTACACTTCAGGAACGACGGGTGAGCCGAAAGGGGTAATGCTGACGCAGGCGAACCTCGTCAGCAACGCCGTCAACACGGTGGAAATGTTTCGGGCCGACGATGACCCTCCCCAGACCGATTACAGCAACAAAGTGCGGCTGAATTTCTTGCCGCTGTCTCATATTTTCGCCCGAACCTGTGACCTCTATATCTGGCTGGTGGAAGGTTCGCAGCTCGCGATTGCCGAATCTCGCGAAACGGTGCTGGCGGATGCCGCCGTTATGAAGCCGACGTTCATGAACGGAGTTCCGTACTTTTATGACCGCGTTCGACGCGGTTTGGAAGAAAAGGGACTCGCCCAACAGCCGGGCATTTTACGGCAGCTCTTTGGCGGGCGAATCGAGCAGTGCTGCAGCGGCGGAGCGGCACTGCCGGAGCATCTATTCGATTATTTTTTCTCGCAAGACGTGCCGTTGTTGCAAGGTTATGGTCTTTCAGAGTCCTCGCCGGTCATTTCGATTTCGACCCGAAAGACCGTCCGCCGCTGCTCTGCCGGAAAGTCGATTCCAGGAATTGAAATGAAGATCGCAGAAGATAGCGAAATTCTCACCCGCGGCCCGCACGTCATGCCGGGCTACTACAAGAACCCCACGGCAACCGCGGAAATCATCAAAGACGGCTGGCTCTATACGGGGGATTACGGACGGATCGACGAAGATGGATTTCTCTACATCACCGGCCGCAAGAAGGAGATCATCGTCACGTCGGGCGGCAAGAACGTCGCTCCTGTTTACTTAGAATCGCTTCTCACCCAGGATCCGCTCTTCCTGCAAGCTCTCGTCATCGGCGACAATCGCAACTACCTCACGGCGCTGCTAGTGACAAACAACGAAGCCCTGCAAGCGACGGCCGCGACGCAGGGAATTGCCGTCGAATCCGAGGCAAAACTCCACTCGCACCTCCAAGTTCTGGCTCTCGTGCAGGAGCGTGTTAACCGGCGTCTGGCGTGCGTATCATCGTTTGAGCAGGTCCGCAAGATCACGCTACTGCCTCGCCCCTTCACCATTGAAGCGGGGGAGATGACTGCCAAACTCAGCTTGCGGAGAAAGGTGATTGAGGCAAACTACGCCGCGGAGATTGAGGCGATGTATTGCAAGTAAGCGCTGTTGGACGAGATTGCAATCCTGCCCGTGCCTCGCGCGGCTTTGTCTCTTCGGACGAGATTTACATTCTATCCTGCAAAACTCACCAAGAAACGAAAAAGCGGTTCTCTAAAGCAGGACTGGGGGCAGGTAGTCCTTCGGTGCTTTAAGAGAACCGCTAGTGGGTCAAGTTAAAACTGCCGAGGCGAGGGGTAATCACCCTCGCATCAGCAACCTTCCATGTCACTATCGGTTGTGG
>CAYUJE010000124.1:4457-11894 GCA_964444865.1 uncultured Pirellulaceae bacterium
GGAATAATGCCGCAGGGGGTTCAAGATTCACAGCTCGATTACTTTTACACATTGACGGGCATAGGTAACGGGACTGTATCGTTTGCGACGTTGCTTGAACCGGAAAACGCCTCTTGACCGGGGGGACCAGCAGCCGCTTGGGTGGTTCAAAGTTTGGATCGACTTGCCTCTCACTTTCGTCAGCCGGTACAATTGATAGAATTGTTACACACCTCTCTTGGCCCCCTACGGAGATTTCTCATGGCCACCGCCACACTCCCTCGCTCCGCCGCGGCTTCCTTCAACCAACCGGAAATTCGCCAGACGCAACTCTTCATTGGCGGCCAGTGGGTTCCATCGCAAAGTGGCAAGACGTTCGAGACGGTCAACCCGGCCACGGAGGAAGTCATTGCTACTGTTGCCGAAGGGGACGCAGCGGACGTGGATCTGGCGGCGAAAGCGGCTCGCAAAGCGTTTGAGAGTGGTCCTTGGAGCACCATGGATGCGCGGGATCGGGGCCGGCTGATGAACAAGCTGGCGGACCTGATCGAGGAAGAAGCGGATGAACTCGCCGCGCTGGAATCACTTGACAACGGCAAGCCCATTCGTGACGCGAAAGCCGCCGATGTGCCACTGACGATCGACGCTCTCCGCTATTACGCCGGCTATGCGGACAAAATCCACGGCCAGACGATACCCGTCCGCGGCAACTACTTCTGCTACACCCGCAAGGAGCCCGTCGGCGTCGTCGGGCAAATTATCCCTTGGAATTTCCCGATGCTCATGGTCGCCTGGAAATGGGGGCCCGCCCTGGCCGCTGGATGCACGATTGTCATGAAGCCGGCCGAACAAACGCCGCTCACTTGCCTGCGACTGGCCCGGCTGGCGCAGAAAGCGGGGATTCCCGATGGCGTGATCAACATCGTCCCCGGCTACGGCCCCACCGCGGGAGCCGCCGTCGTCAAACATCCCGGCATCGACAAGATTGCCTTCACTGGCGAAGGGTTGACCGCGCAGATCATCATGCGAGAGGCGGCACCGACCCTCAAACGCATTACCTTTGAACTTGGCGGCAAGAGCCCGAATATCATCTATGCGGACAGCGACCTCGATGCCGCCGCGGCTGGTGCTCATTTTGGCCTCTATTTTAATCAAGGCCAGTGCTGCTGCGCCGGCAGCCGGGTGTATGTCGAGGAGAAGGTTCACGACAAGTTCATCGAGAAAGTTGCGGCGATGAACAAGACGAGAAAACTCGGCAATCAGCTCGATCCCGCGACCGAACAAGGGCCGCAGGTGGACAAAGCCCAATACGACAAGATCATGAAGTACATCGGCATTGGCAAGGAGCAGGGAGCGACCATGGTTTCCGGCGGCGGGCGGCATGGCGACAAAGGCTTCTTCGTCCAGCCAACCCTGTTCGACGGCGTCAAAGACGATATGGCCATTGCCCGCGAAGAAATCTTTGGCCCCGTCATGTCGGTCCTTACCTTCAAGGACACAGACGACATCGTGGCCCGCGCCAACAACACCTCCTTCGGCCTCGCCGCGGCTGTCTGGACCAAGGACGTTAGCAAAGCCCACTTCCTCGCCAAGAAAATCAAAGCCGGCACCGTCTGGATCAACTGCTACGACGTCTTCGACGCCGCGGCCCCCTTTGGCGGCTTTAAGATGAGCGGCATGGGACGGGAACTGGGCGAAGAAGGATTGCGAGCATATACCGAGACCAAAACGGTGACCGTGGCGATGGGCTAAGCTCGCCGTTAAGATGGGGCGATGATTAAGTCCACTTTATGGAGCGTCCTGGCAGTGGCGGTCAGCTTGGCTGCCGCGTTTGCTTTTGTTGTCGCCATTGAAGTGGGGAGCGCAGCCGTCCATCCCCTGCCGCCCGGCCTGGATCTCCACGACACAAAAGCTTGCACGGCCTTTTTTGCAACCTACCCGCAGTGGCTGCTCGGAGTCGGCGCTCTGGGGTGGGGACTAACGGCATTCACCAGCACCTGGTTGGCGACAAGACTGGGAGCTTATCGCCACTTTGCACACGGCGTGGCGATGGGAGCGCTTTTGCTATTGGCCGCCATTGCTAACATGCTCATGCTTCCCTATCCGATTTGGTTTGAGCTCGCGATCCTGGTGATTCTGCCGCTGGGGATTTTCCTCGGCACTTGGCTAGCGATAGAACCGAAGGGTAGCTCGACGGCTCTGGAAAAGGGAGTCGATTAATACCTCGGAACCGCGAAAGATTGCCATCTTGATGGCTGGCGAATCACGAATGAATACATCCGTTGCTCGCCAGCGCTTCTGCAGGTTAGTTTTCTCAACGCGCTCTATCGCGTAAGCTAGTGGCACCGCGTACCGACACCGGCCAACTCCCCGGTGCCTACTGCCTTCAGCCCTCTAACCGAACTTCCTCATGAACCTCACCGATCTCAAGTGGTCTGACGTGGAGGCCCTTCCGCGGACCACTCCCATCGTCATTCCGATTGCCGCCCTGGAGCAGCATGGCCGGCATATGCCGCTGTTTACGGACAGCATGCTCTGCGGCGAAATCATCCGCCGCGTCAGGGAGAAACTCGGCGACCGTGTGCTGTTTACGCCGCTGATGTGGCTGGGAAACTCTGAGCATCATCTCGCCTTTCCGGGGACGATGTCCGCCTCACCGCGGGTCTATCTCGATTTGCTGCGGGATATGGTGGAAAACTTTTTGTTCCACAATTTCACGCGGATTGTGCTGGTGAACGGCCACGGCGGCAACATTGTCCCTTCCCAGCAAGCCGTGTTTGAGTTGCGGCAAAAGTACCGGCATCGGAGCGACCTCTGTCTGATCGCGACCACTTACTGGACTCTGGGCGGTAAGCCTTACGAGCAGGACAAATCCATCCAGCAGCGGCAAATGGGTCACGCCTGCGAATGGGAAACTTCGATGATGCTCCGCATTAATCCGCACCTGGTTGGCGATCTCAGCAAATTGCCAATGATCGAGTTCGGCGGCGCGTTCGAGCCGGCCCATCGCGCCTGGATCACCAAGGACCGGACGGAACCGGGCCACATCGGCGACCCGCGAAACGCCACCGCCGAAAAGGGTGAAGTTATCTTTCGCACCCTCTCCACCGATGTCATCAACCTGCTGGAAAAAGTCCTGGCTTGGGACGGGAAGTCCTGGCACGGCTAACGTAGCGACATGCGGCCCGCATGTCCGCTTCTGTCTGTTTAGACGATGCATGCTCAAAGAAGCCAGCACGCGGGCCGCGTGCGGCTACGAGGAATTATGGAACCAAACGCTCGTCCCCCCGCATGGAAGTGGACCATCTGCGGCCTTCTTTTTCTAGCCACCATGATGATGTACATGGACCGGCAAACGCTGGCCGAGTCCATCAGTCGCATCATGGCCGAACTTCATCTGGACGAGACTCACTACGGCCAGATGGAGAAAGGATTCGGCCTTTCCTTCGCACTCGGGGCCATTGTTTTGGGAATCATAGCCGACCGCGTCAGCATTCGCTGGCTCTATCCGGCCGTTCTAGTTGGGTGGTCCTCCGCGGGAATTGCCACCGCCTATGGTGATTCGATCGGCGAGAGCCTGGTCAGCATTTGCCCGTGGCTTCTCGATCCGGGGCAAGTTTCCCAGCCGGAATACACAACTTCACGGACGGCATTCCTCGGAATGTACACATGCCGCATCGTGCTCGGCTTCTTTGAGGCGGGGCATTGGCCCTGTGCCTTGATCACAACCCAGCGGATTCTCTCGGCGAAGGATCGGACCTTTGGCAATGGCCTTCTGCAAAGCGGTGCATCGGTCGGCGCGGTGCTGACCCCCATCGTGATTTACTTCGTCGTGACGGCACAAGTGGGAAGCTGGCGATTTGCCTTTCAGTCGATCGGATTCATTGGAATGCTCTGGGTGATCCCGTGGCTCTTGCTTATTCGCGACAAAGACCTGGAGAGGCCGCCGAAAGAGCGCCCATTGACCGGGACCGATGCCAACACGCCGACAGCCGCCGGCGAAAGCTCCGCCGCAACGATGGCCACGATACGCCGCTTCCTCGTGCTCCTGGCGATTGTCATCCCCATTAATCTGACCTGGCAGTTTTTTCGCGCCTGGATGCCGCTCATTCTGGAACGCCGAGATTATGAAAAGGACTTTATCCCCTGGTTTCGTGCGGCATTCTTTCTCGTGGCGGATATCGGGTGCATCGCGGCTGGCATGCTTTCCAAGCATTTGGCGGAGAAGCGGGGCTGGTCTCCACATGCCGCTCGCAGCTTAGCCTTCGTAGTTTGCGCCCTGCTGACGACGCTCAGCATGTTGGCAGGATCGCTGCCGCATGGGTGGTTGCTACTGGCAAGTTTTCTCATTATCGGCTTTGGTTCGCTCGGGTTGTTCCCTCCTTATTACTCGCTGACCCAAGAGATTTCGAAACGGCATCAAGGGCTGGTGACGGGTACACTAGGCTGCATCACTTGGGTGGCGTCTTCCTACATGCAAGAGTGGGTGGGAAATACTGTCAAAGCAACCGGCAGCTATGGGAGCGCCCTCTTCTTCGCCGGTATGGTTCCGCTGGTTGGCTGCGTAGCGCTCCTCTTTTGGGGCCGCTCGCCGCAAGATGAAAAGGCTTCTCATGGCTGAACCGCCGTTCTCCCTCGACCGTCCCATCCTCATCCTCGGCGGCGGCATCAATGGGGCCGCGGCGGCGAGGGAATTGACGCTCAATGGCCAAAGCGTACTGCTGGTGGATCAGGCGGATTTGGCGTTTGGAGCGACGGCGTATTCCTCAAGACTCATTCACGGCGGACTCCGGTATCTGGAATACGGCGAGTTCAGCCTGGTGAAGGAATCGCTGGCGGAGCGAACTCGCCTGCTGCAACTCGCGCCGGACTTTGTAAGACCATTGCGACTATTTATTCCAGTGAAGAATCAGCTTGGCGGGCTGTGGCAATCGGCGACGAAGTTTTTGGGAATGGGGGGAGGTGGCAAGCCCGAGCCTCGCGGCCTGGCGCTCGTCCGGACGGGGCTCTGGATGTACGACATGTATGCCCAGGACAAAACTCTGCCGCTACGGAGCATCCACAGCCTGGGAGAGCCGGGAGTGCCGCCTGTTTCACCGTCTGCGGGGGCATGGCTGGCGGCGTATTCCGATGCTCAAATCGCGTTCCCCGAGCGGTTCGTCGTTGCCCTGCTTCGCGATGCACAGAAAGCCGCCGAAGAGAACGGCTGTACTTTGCAGGTGCTGACGTATCACCGGGCGAGGCTCGAGAATGACATCGTCCACATCACCAAAGCGGGCGATGAGACTGACGCCGAGCCGGTTCTCTCGTTTCAGCCTTCCGCCATCATCAACGCCACCGGGGCCTGGGTGGATGAGACGCTGCAAAAGTTGCCGCTCCCTTCCCGCCGCCTCATGGGGGGGACCAAAGGGAGCCACTTTTTCACCCGGCACCCACAACTCAAGGAGATGCTGGGGGGCACCGGCATCTATACCGAAGCTGCCGATGGCCGGCCGGTTTTCCTGCTGCCGCTGGCGGAAGGGACGCTTGTCGGTACGACCGATTTGCCATTCAGCGGCGATCCGGCAACGGCGGTGGCCACGGACGAAGAACTAGATTACCTCGTCAACGTGGTCACCGGCATCTTTCCCGCCGCCAGTCTCACTCGTGGCGAAATCGCCTGGCACTACAGCGGGGTCCGCCCGCTGCCGCATGTTGATGCCAAGACCACGGCCGCCATCACGCGGCGGCATCAGCTTGTTTGGAATGAGTCGTCCCCCATTCCGCTCCTCTCCCTCGTCGGCGGCAAACTGACCACCTGCCGCTCACTGGCGGAGGAAACGGCCACAGCCGTCATGGTGCGGCTGGGTGAAAGTGCCCGCGATGTTCGCAATTCGCGGGCGAGAGTGATTCCCGGCGGCGTGTTGGAGAAGGAGAGACAGAGGGACGGAGAGTCGGGGAGATGGGAGGAGGTGATACGCCGCATCATTCGTGAGGAATGGGTCACGACGCTCGGGGATCTTGTGGAGCGCCGCTTGATGCTGCTCTATGATCCGCAGCTTGATCGGCTGATGCTTGAGGGTTTGGCCGGAATGCTTCACGAGGAAGGAAAGTTAGCCGAGAACGATAGGGATCAGGCCGTCGACAAGTGCGTGAGTCGATTGAAATCGCATTTTGGGCACAGCACCATACGACGCTAAATGTTTCGATAACGAAGGCGTTTCAGTCCTCAACGGCCACTCTCTTTTCTGCCTTGCACTTCCCTTAACATCTCCGTCAACTCGCTGGCTATGGCATTCTTGAGAAAATGCCAATCTGTCCTGACTCGTAATCTTTCTTGAAATACCACCGCAAATCGGAAAACCGCATGTCCCCTTGAAGGGCCTTTGCTGCCTCGCCAATTACAAAAAAGAAATCACTTTCCAAAGATGCTGAGCTACAAAACATCCCAGTGATTCTTTTCCTCTGCAGAAAGCATAGCAACCATGGGCCAGGAAACTGGAGTAACAACTGTACGCTGCTTCGAGGACATTTCACGTCAAATGTCCATCCGTAAAACTCGTGGGACGCGACATCGGAAGTATGCATTGCCTGGAGGCTAAGAATATTGCGAAGAGAGGCCGCGATGTTTCTTCCAGGTGGCTTTTCAAGCGACTGGTCACTGCCAAGCACCTCGTCGTTTGGAAAGTCTGCCTCAAATGTCACAAATGTTCGCATGACCAGTCCTACCTGACGACGTACCGGGACAAACAGTCCTCGTCATATAATACCAACACCTATCTCATTTCTGTGCCGCCACAATCGTGTAATTCTTCCCCGGACGCGGCTCGACGTGCACGAACCATTTGGGGAGCCGTTCCACATACCAGCCGGGCGTTTTGGTAACGAAGAGGGCTGTGCCGCCTGCGATGAGTGAGCGGGCCGACGTGCGGGCGAAATGTTCGGCGATGCGAAAGTTGGAGAAATAGGGGGCGTTGGCCAGAACAAGGTCGAAGGATGCATCGGTCAAACTGGAGCCGTCGCAGTCGAGGGTAGCTTGCAAATTGGTGACGCCATTCTTTGCCGCGGCCCATCCGGTGGCTTCGATGGCCCGTGGATTAGAATCAATCGCAGTGACGGAAACGTTTTCCGCCCGCAACGCAGCCGCAACTGCCACCGCTCCACTGCCGCAGCCCAGGTCGAGAATTTTCATCCCCGGCTCGATTTGCATCTCATTCAGGAGCGCCCGCGCCCCACCATCCAGCCGGCGGTGACTGAAGACACCAGGACGAGTGCGAAGTGCAATCAGTCGCTCTCCGTCGCGGAAGGGAAATTCGCAGGCAAAGTTCTTCACCTTACGAAGGGGCTCCGTTTTCGTTGCCAGGTACAGAACGCCAGTTTTGCCGGGGCGGCGGGTGACTTTGGCGAATAGCTTACGAAGCTCATCGTGCAGGAAGGAGTCTTCGGGATTGTCCGTGGTAACGGCCATTCGCCCGCTAA